>NZ_CAJMZL010000035.1:0-70710 GCF_905220305.1 Caballeronia sp. J97
ACCGCGAATACGGGATCTGGCGAATAAAAAACGAAAAACCAAACCCAACTCAAACCCCAACAGCAGCCTTCTCCAACATCCCCCCGAAAGCATCAGCCGACAATGGCATCGCCAACAAAAACCCCTGCATCTCATCACACATCATGTCCTGCAGCCTGTCGAGCTGCGACCCCGTCTCGACCCCTTCCGCGACCACATCCATATCGAGCGAATGCGCAAGCGCGATAATCGCCGACACGATCGCACGCCCTTCCTGCCCGTTCTCGTCGAGTCCGTTCGTAAAGAACCGATCGATCTTCAACTGCTTCGCGCGAAATCGCTGCAAATACGCGAGACTCGAATATCCAGTGCCAAAATCGTCGATCGCGATCTCGAACCCGTTCTCCTGAAACGCACGAATCATCTCGATGGTGCGCGGCGCATCCTGCATCGCCACCGTCTCGGTAATCTCGAACATGATCTGCTCGCTCTCGACGCCTTGCTCACGCACGATCTTCATGACGTTCGCGACGAGATCCGCCTCATGCATCTGCCGTGGCGACAAATTGATCGCCACCTTCACCGGCGGACGCCCTTCCGCCCGCCAGCGCGCGAGGTGCCGACAGGTCTCGCGCACGACCCAGTAGCCGATCTGCACGATCTGCCCGGAACGCTCCGCGATCGGAATGAATTCGAGCGGCGTCAGCGTGCCGATCTCCGGATGATCCAGCCGGATCAACGCCTCGGCGCCCGCCAGCTCGCCGCTCTTGCCGCGAAATTTCGGCTGGAACAGCAGGTAGAAATGTCCGCTGCTCAAAGCCTCGTGCAGCGCCTGCTGAATCTGCAGCGTCCGCACCGCCGCCTCGTTCATGCTCGCCTCGAAGAAGCGATACGTGCTGCGCCCGCCCCGCTTTGCCTCGTACATCGCGACATCCGCGTGCTTGAGCAGCGCCTCGACGTTGTCGCCGTCCTGCGGATACAGCGCGATGCCGATGCTCGGCATCACCTGCAACGGATGATTCCCGGCGAGGAGGCCCTTCTTCATCGTGTCGAGAATGCGCTCGGCCATCTTCTCGGCGTCGGTCGGCGCATGCAGGTTCTCGAGCATCACGACGAACTCGTCGCCGCCCAGACGCGCCACCGTATCGCCGCCGCGCACGCATTCCTGCAGGCGTCGCGCGAACGCCTTCAGCACCTCGTCGCCGACCGTATGGCCGAGCGAATCGTTGATCGTCTTGAAGCCGTCGAGGTCCATGAAGAGAATCGCGAAACTGCTGCCGCCGTGCTTCGCGCTTTTGATTGCCCGAGCGATGCGCTCGTTCATCGTGCGGCGGTTCGGCAAGTCCGTGAGCGTATCGAAGGTCGCCATGCGCACGATCTGGCCGTTCAGTCGCGACACCGATCCGGCAAGCAGCGCCGTGCGCGCGTCGAAGCGCGAGAGCACCAGCGTGATGATCAGGATCGCGAGCGTGAAGAGCACGATGGTCGTCGCGAGCCAGCGCACGTCGACGTCGTTGGCCGCGCCGCAGATCGAGCCCGGCAGGAACTGCGCCGCCGCGTTGCCCGTGTAGTGCATGCCGGTGATCGCGAGACCCATCACCAGCGCCGATCCCGCGCGCTTCGCGAGCACGTGCGTCTGGTTCGCATCGGAGAGCGTGTGCGCGATCCACAGCGCCGCGCCCGACGCCACCACCGCTATCGCGATCGACGCCGCGAACAGGCGCGGATCGTACTGGATCGCGGGCTGCATGCGCATCGCGGCATCGCCCGTGTAATGCATCGCCGCGATGCCCGCGCCCATCAGCACGCTGCTCACGACGATCCGCTTCGCCGTCAACTGCTTGCTCGTGATGACGAGGAGCGCGAAAAACGACACCAGCACCGCAATGCCGAGCGACCCCGCGGTGACCTTCAGGTCATAGCCGAGCGGAATCGGCAACTCGAAAGCGAGCACGCCGATGAAATGCATCGACCAGATGCCGATGCCCATCGACGCGGCGCCGCCCGCCAGCCAGACGTGCCGTGTGCGCGACCGCGCGAGCGACGCGATCCGGCCTGAAATATCGAGCGCGGTATAGGATGCGAGCGTCGCGACCACCAGCGATGCCGCGACCAGCCATAAGTTGTAGGTGCCGTGCATGAGTGCCAGTAGCCCGGAAAAGACTTGTTTGCGTGAGCGTCTTATCGGCTTACGTGCGGCGATCTTTAGGCAATAATCGAGAAATATTAGCGGCGCATCTCGCGCAAACGTCAAAGCTGCGAGTCGAGCAGCGCCGCGACGCGCTCCAGCAGCTTTTCGGCAAGCGGGCGGCGGCGCCAGTCATCGAGCGTGATGCGTTTCGCGTGCGCGACGTCGTCATCGAAAATCGCCGTCTGCTGACGCGCGAAGTCGCGGTCGTAGATGTTCAGGTTGGCCTCGTCGTTCAGCTTGAACGAGCGGCTGTCGAAATTGGTCGAGCCGACCGACACCAGAAATTCGTCGACGACGATCAGCTTGCAATGGAACATGGTCGGCTGATACTCGAACATTTCGACGCCTGCGGCGAGCAGGTCGCCCCAGCAAGCGCGCGACGCCTCGCGCACCGTATGCGTATCGATGCGCTTGCCCGGCGTGATTATCCGCACCCGCACGCCGCGCTTCGCCGCTTCGACGATCGCATTGATCGTCAGCTTGTCCGGCACGAAGTACGCGCTCGACAAGTGTATGGAATTCGTCGCGGCGGTGATCGCCATGAGATACATCAACTGCATGTCGTCGCTGCCGCCCGAGGGCGAGCTGCTGAACATGTGCGCGAAGCCTTCGCCCGCGTCGTCGATGTCCGGAAAATAGCGCGGGCCGTGCAGCACGTTGCCGGTCGCCTTGATCCAGTTGTCCATGAACACGGCCTGCATCTGGCCGACCGCCGGGCCCTCGATGCGAAAATGCGTGTCGCGCCAGTGCTTTTCGTCCTGCGCGTGCCCGGTCCATTCCTCCGCGATGCCCACGCCGCCCGTAAATCCGATGCGGCCATCGATCACGAGCAGCTTGCGGTGGGTGCGGTCGTTCATGCGCCCGAGGCCGGTCCAGTGCGGCTTGTGATACTGGATGACCTCCGCGCCCGCCTCGCGCAGCATCCGCAGGTAGCGCCCGTCCATCTTCGATGAGCCGACCCAGTCGAGCAGCACATGCACCGCGACGCCCGCGCGGGCCTTGTCGGAGAGCGCCTGCGCGAAATCCTCGCCGATCGCGCCCGACCAGTAGATAAACGTTTCGAAAGTGATGGTTTCGCGCGCCGAGCGAATGCCCTCGAGCATCGACGGAAAAATCTCGTCGCCGTTGACGAGCACCTCGAAGCGGTTGCCGCCAATGACGGGCGGACCGAGCAGCAGGCCCATCGAACGCACGAACTGCGGATCGTCGCTGGCGTACAGCCGTTCGATCTTGTGCTCGATCTTCTTTTCACCGCTCGTCAGATTCGCGATCACCAACACGACGACGAGCGTCACCACAACGGTCAGGACAATCAGGGCAATCGTCGGCATGCGCGGCCTCACGAAGCGAACATTCGTCCGGAACCATAGTGTAAGCAGGTTCCGGACCGCGCATGCCTCCTTTTTCGCTCAGCTCTTCGCCGGCATCCAGCCCTGTTGCTGGCCGAGCTTCGCGATTTGCTTGGCGATGCTGTCGCCGAGGCGCTTCTCATCGGACGACACACCCGCGTGCTTCGTTTCCGATACCGCGTGCAGCCCGCCCGACACTGCGATCGAACTCGCGACATGCCCCGCCGCCGCGCCCACGCCCGCCATTTCCGCAACGCCCGGTGCATGGCCGCTGTCGGCTTTCGCGTCGAACTGTTCGAGCAGTTGCGGTGCGCCGTGCGCAGGCTTGAAGACGAGTTGCACGGTCGCGCCGACCTTGCTTTCGCCCGCGCCGAGGCCGATCACCATGCGGCGGCGGCGATTGCCCGCATCGATCGTGTTGATGCTGCCTTCGACGACGAGCACGTTCTGGTCTTGCGGCGGCGGCGCGTCGGCGCGGACGGCGGAAAGGCCCATCGACTGGAGTTTGGCGACGATTTCGTTGGCGACTTCCTCGCGCGCCGCGATGGCGTCCTGCGTCTGCTTTTGCGCTTGCGAATCGCCGGACATCGCGGAGCCGATCTTCGAGATCAGGCCGTGATTGTCGAGCTTGACTTCGCTCGCGTCGCTGGCGAATGCGTAGACGTAGATAGTGTCCGGGCGCGCGGCGGGCGCCGTGCCGGCCGTCTGCACGTATTGGCCGGCGTTGTATTGGCTCGACGCCTGCGCGGGATTGCTCGCGCAGCCCGCGAGCAGCGCGGTGCCGACGACGAGTCCGGCAAGCGCCGCACCGCGCACCTTCTTGAAAACCGAATTCAGCGACGAGAGTTTGATCGAGTTCGACATGTTGCACCTCCGTACCGGCCGCGCCGGGAATCATTGATATGGGGATTCGTGGATGCGTGATACGGCTCTTCGTTCTCGCTGCTGCATTCGTTTCGTTTCACGCTTGGCGCAACTATGGACGATGCCCGCGGCGCAAGCTATCGAGCATTTATGTCGAGGGGTTTCACGGGCGCGAAAGGCCCGTGGGACAAGGCTTCAGCGGCTTAAGAATCCGAACGGATCGATCGATCGGACGTTTTCCGGATCGATCTTTCTTTCACTAACCGCGTCGCGCTGCAACTCGAACCAGCGGCCGAAGTCCCCCTCGAATTTCATGCTGCCCTGATGGACGAGCCTGGAGCGCGTGTCGATGACGGGCCGCACGCCGAGAACCGCCATGCGCCGGCAGAACGCGTAATCCTCGGACAGGTAACGGCCGGTTTCGGAATCGATCATGGTGTCGAAGAACGCGTAGTGGCAGTCGTCGTTTCCGGCGCTCGCTGCGAAATTCGAATCGCTCGCGTACGGCTTGTAGCGCAGCTCCGCAAAGTGCTGCTTGAGGTCGAGCAACACCTCGCGCTTGATCAGCATGAAGCCCGTGGGTGCATCGACGACTTCCAGAAAGCCGTCCGCATCGGGTGCATCGGCGGCCACTTTCGTGCTCACCGGAAACCTGCCGAAGCGCGTCTGGAAATCGGCGCGCCGGGTGCCCGCGGGCAGCGCTTCGTTCAGGCCGGACTGCGGCCAGCCATCGACTTTCATCGGATAGACGCCGGCCGCGACCGGCCGGTCCGCCTGCACGAGCCGCAGCACGTCGGCGGCCGTGAAGCCGATATCGCTGTCGATCCACATCAGATGCGTGAATCGCTCGTCGGCAAGAAAGTTGGCCGCCATCGCATTGCGCGCACGCGTGATCAGACTCTCGAAATTGTTGAACCCGACAGTGAAGGCCAGTCCATGTTGTGGGCCGGAGCTCAACAAATCGAGCAGGCCGTTGATGTAGCAGGTCGCGGCGCAGCCTCCGTAGGAAGGGGTCGCGATATAAAGGTGCGTGGGCGGAACGGGGGCGTTCATGGAACTCCTGAGCGGGTTCTTCCGGTTTGCAAAGATCTTTCATTATAGGTTCATATATTTGCAATCCTTATTAGATTGTTCCTAACCAGTCCGTTTGAATTCTATGAAGATGGCCGATTTCTGCAAATCTCTACACTTCTGGATAACATCCTGTGGACGCGTCGGAAAGCATATCGACGCGCACCGCCAACTCGTTCGAAGGAGCAGACATGGATCTCAAGATCGCCGACAAGCTCGCGCTGGTATCCGGATCGACCAAGGGCATCGGTCATGCCATCGCCGTGGCGCTCGCGCGTGAAGGCGCGCGAGTGATCGTCAATGGCCGTTCGCAGGCCTCCGTCGACGCGGCGCTCGCGAAGCTGCGCGAACTCGTGCCGAACGCGCAGACCGAAGGCTTCGCCGGCGACGTCTCGGACGCCGCGCAGGTCGGCGAACTCGTGACGCGCTTTCCGCACGTCGATATTCTCGTGAACAACATGGGCATCTTCGATCCGAAGCCGTTCGAGGAGATTCCCGACGACGAATGGCTGCGCTTCTTCAACACCAACGTGATGTCGGGCGTGCGGCTGTCGCGCGCGTATCTGCCGAAGATGAAGGAGAAGAACTGGGGCCGCGTCGTGTTCATCAGCAGCGAGAGCGGCATTCAGATTCCCGTCGAGATGATTCACTACGGCGTGACGAAATCGGCACAGATCTCGCTCGCGCGCGGCCTCGCGGAAAGCTGCGAAGGCACGGGCGTGACGGTCAATTCGGTGCTCCCGGGGCCGACGAGTTCGGAAGGCGTCACCGATTTCGTCGAAAAACTTTCAGGCGGCAAGAGCTTCCAGGACTTCGAGAAGCAGTTCTTCCAGGAAGCGCGGCCGACTTCGATTCTCAAGCGCTTCATCACGCCCGAGGAGATCGGCAACATGGTGGCGTATGTGTGCTCGGAGCTGTCTTCGGCGACGAACGGCGCGGCGTTGCGCGCGGACGGCGGCGTCGTGCGCGCGGCGTTCTGAGCGCCGCATCGCCGCACTACGCTTTCAGCGACGACGCCAGCTCGAGCGCAGCCACGATGGCCGCGACGGTGCGCTCGCGCGCGGCGTCGTCGGTTTGCCGCAGTGCATACGACGGGTGATACGTCGCGACGACCAGCTTGTCCCGATACGGCACGACGCGCCCGACATGCGCCGACAGCGTCGCGCGCCGGCCGAAAAGCGCCGTCAACGCCGTCGCGCCGAGCGTGACGATCACCTTCGCGCCGACCTCGCGCAGTTCCTGCTCGAGCCAGTACGAGCACGCTTCGATTTCCTGCTGCGCGGGCGTCTTGTGCAGACGCCGCTTGCCGCGCGGCTCCCATTTGAAATGCTTCACGGCGTTGGTCAGATAGACGTGCTCGCGCGGCACGCCGGCACGCTGCATCGAGTCCCGAAGCAGTTGCCCCGCCGGTCCGACGAACGGCTCGCCCTTCAAATCTTCCTGATCGCCGGGCTGTTCGCCGAGCAGCATGATGCGCGCATCGGGCGGACCGGCGCCGCGCACCGCCTGCGTCGCGTTGCGCCACAGATCGCAGCGGCGGCACGCGTCGAGCGAAGTGGGCGCATCGCGTTCAGGCAAGGCTTCGTGCGCATCCACTTGCACCGCCTTGCCGCCGAGCGCGCCGACGCTTTTCGCCTGCGCGACACGCCGCGCGCCGCCGCGTGCATCGCTCACGAGCTTCGGGATCAATGCGCCTTCCGGTAATCCTTTCCAGAAACGCACCGGCATATGCTGTTCGAGCGCGGACTCGTTCAGGCGCGCGGGGTTGAAGATGCTGCGGTAGTAGGTCATCCAGAGCGCTTCGGCGGCGTCGGGTACGTCGGCTGCACGATCCGACGCGAGCGCACGGCGGCGCTCCAGTTGCAGACGCTCGCCGTCGAACATCGCAGCGCCGTCGGGCGTCGCGATGAGCCATGTCGAACGCCCCATGCGCGCCGCGAAATGTTCCGCGCCCCACGCGAGCACATCGTGATCGGGCTCGTACCATGCGACGTATTCCGGCGCGCCGAGCGACGCGTCGCGCTGCCGGAAACGCACATAGGCGATCATGTCGTGCTGCGCGCGGCGCACCGCTTTCGCCATCTTGTAGAGACGCGCACCGTCTTCATCGGCGGCCGATGCAACCGAGCGGTCGCCCTGCGCCCAACGCCACAGCACGCGATAGAGAAAACTCCAGCGGCGCGCATCGCGAAAGTGCGCGGCATCGTTCAGCAACGAGGCCAACTCACGCGACACGCGGATGTGCGGCGCGTCCGCTGCCGTCGCCGATGGCGCCGATTCGCTGAACAAGCCCGGCTCCGCTTGCGACGTCGTGCGCCAGTCGACCGATTCCGGCGCGAGATTTTGGGCGAGCGCGTCGAGCGCGGCGGCGCGCCATGCGTCGAACTCGTCGTCGATGACGATGACGCGCATCAGATCAGCGAAAGCTGCACCGGCGCGGTGGCGAGCGCGCGTCGCAAGTCGTCGGACGGTGCTTCGGCGAGCGGCGGCCGGTAATCCGCCGTGACGACGAACGGCTTCACCTTGTCCATGCTGCAGCGCAGCCGCACGAGATCCTGATAGCGAACGCGCCGCGCGCGCCGCAACTCCACGATGCGCTTCGCGTTACGCATGCCGATGCCCGGCACGCGCGCGATCATGCGTGCGGGCGCGGCATTCAGATCGACCGGAAAACGCTCGCGATGCGCGAGCGCCCACGCCAGCTTCGGATCGACGTCGAGCGGCAGGTTGCCGGCATCGCCGAGCAGCTCGGCCGCCGCGAAACCGTAGCCGCGCATCAGAAAATCCGCCTGATAGAGCCGATGCTCGCGCAACAGCGGCGGCGCTTTCGACGGCACGCCCGACGGGCTGTCGGGAATCGGGCTGAACGCCGAGTAATAGACACGCTTTAGCTGATACGAGCCGTAGAGCGTTTCGGCGGTGCCGAGGATCGTGCGATCGTCGGTTTCGTCGGCGCCGACGATCATCTGCGTGCTCTGCCCTGCCGGCGCGAATTTCGGCGCGCGCGGCTCCGCTTCCGACTCCTCGCGCGCGACGCGGATATTGCCCATCGCCAGCTTGATCGTGCGGCTGCTTTTTTCGGGCGCGAGACGCTCGAGGCTGATTTCCGTCGGCAACTCGATGTTCACGCTCAGGCGGTCGGCATAGCGCCCCGCTTGCGCGATCAGTTCGGAGTCGGCATCGGGAATCGTCTTCAGGTGGATATAGCCGCGAAACCGATGCTTCTCGCGCAGCGTCTTTGCAACGAGAACGAGCTGTTCCATCGTGTAGTTCGATGAACGAATCACTCCGGAACTGAGAAAGAGACCGTCGATGTAATTGCGGCGGTAGAAGTCCAGCGTGAGGCTGACGACTTCCTCGGGCGTGAAGCGGGCGCGCGGCACGTTGCTCGAACGGCGATTAATGCAGTACCGGCAGTCGTAAAGACAAAAGTTCGTCAGCAGAATTTTGAGCAACGAGACGCAGCGCCCGTCGGGCGTGAAGCTGTGACAGATGCCAGAGCCGGTGCTCGCGCCCAGACCGTCGATGCCGCGCGACTCGCGCTTGGGCGCGCCGCCGCTCGCGCACGACGCGTCGTATTTGGCGGCGTCGGCGAGAATTTCGAGCTTTTCGGAGAGATCCATCTTGAATATGATACTGTATGTATATACAGTATCTCACGAGGCCTGTGGAGTCAAACGCAATTACCCTGCGCATGCTTCGCGCCTGCTCTCTAAACCTCGTATCCGGAGCCGTTCATGAGATTCGACTACAAGACGTTTCACATCGATTGCACCGCCCATCACGATCAAGACGGCAGCTACTACGCGCACGCGCGAATCACGCGCTCGCCAGGCCAGCGCACGGCGCATGTGGAAGTCTACGAATCCGGCGAACTGGACGCGTTCACGAGCGAGTCGGATGCCGTCCATTGCGCGAGAGCATGGGCGATCGAATGGTGTGACGAGGCGCTCGCGTAGCAATCGCACGCAATTGCACGTCTTCCCGCGGCACGGCGATTGCGCCAGCCAAGTCGCGACGCCGCCGCTTTCGTGCGAGGCGGCGCGCTTCAAGACCATCGATCACCGGGAGGACACCATGAAGAAAGCAAAGAGAGGTCTGCTTGTTTCGGCCATGATTCTGAGTCTGTCGGGCGCGGCGTTCGCGCAGGGCGCGGGTGGCGGCGCCGGCGGCGGAACGGCGGGCGGCAATGGCGCCGGCCAGGGCGGCACCGGCATGGGCACGCCGAACAGCAACGGCGTGACGGGCTCGACCTCGGGCGCATCGGGCGCGAATACGATGGACTCGTCTCACAGCAACAAGATGCAGAAGAACAAAAAGAGCAGTTCGGATTCCGGTGCGTCGAGCGGCGGCGCTGCCAAGTCGTATTGAGCGTAACGATTTAGACACTTCAGCGCGCTCGGGCTTTCTGCGAGCCCGGGCGCGCTTTTCATTCGATCCGTGCAGCCACGGTTTCCGGCCTTTCGTGCTTACCCCTCCAAAGCATCCCTCCCAGATAGGGATTTCTCACGCTCCCGCATCGCCTTAACTTAGTCCCTGAGCGCGCCGTGCGTCGCGCCCGGCGCGGCTTTGCTTGTCGCGCCGGACGAAGCGTGCCCGCTCGATCCATCCATCGACAACGCTGCAAGGAGTCCGAGAATCGCGTTCCCGGCTGCTTGGGCATTCGTTTCAAGGAGCTCAAACATGAAGGCAAAGATCAACCGGAAATTGCTAGCGATGATGGCCGCATGCGCCGCGGTCGCCAATGTCGCCGGCATCGCTGCGGCGCACGCCCAAGGCATGCCCGCCGACGCGCAGCAACTCGTCCAGACGATGCGGCCGATGTACATGGCGCAGGACATGTCCGCGGCAGCGCCGGCGCAAACCGCCGCCGACCCGCAACAGTCATCCGATGACGGCTCGGCATACGGCGGCATGACGCCCGGCTCCGCGAGCGGGCGCCGCGATGGCGGCTGCAACGTGGCGAGCTGCAACACGTTCTTCGGTCAGTAAGCGCCGACGCTTCAATTCACGCGAGTCGTCCAGGCGAATTTCGCGCTGACCGACTCGCCCGGTTTCAGCGCCGCGCCGCCCTTCATCGGGCCGCCGGTATCGAGATTGACCCAGTCCGCCACGTTGCTCACCGGCTCGACGCACAGCAGTTCGGGATGCGCCGCCGGCGCGTACACCACCATGTGATCGAAAGGCGCTTCGGCGTCGAGCGTGATCGCGCGCGCCTCGTCCGGCCACACGATCGTCGCCGTGCGCGACCAGCCGGCGAAGTTATTGTCGAGATCGAATGAATCGGCGGACATGCCTTCTTTCGACGCCATCGCATCGACGCATGGATGCGGCCCCGCGTGCGTCGGCAGCAGATCGGGCGTGCTGTGCCACATCGCCGCGACGCACGCTCGAACGCGCGTGTTGCGCGTGCGCGGATAGTACGGGTGATGCCCCATGCCGAACGGCATCGGCCGATCGGACAGGTTGCGCGCGGATAGCGTGACCGTTAGCGTGTGGGCATCGAGCGCGATGTCCTGCGTCGCTTCATACGCGAACGGCCAATGACGCGCCGCGTCTCGCGAAGGTTCGTGCAAAAAATGCAAACGCGCGCGCGACTTCGACACGTCGCCCACTCGCCACGGCAAGCGCCACGCGTTGCCATGCAGCGCATGCGCGAACGCATTGCCATCGCCGGAAAGATCGATAAGCGCGCCGTCGAACATGAAACGCGCATCGCGGATGCGGTTGCAATACGGCAAGAGCGGAAAGCTCGCCATGCCGAGCGGATCGCGCGCGGCGAGCGCGGCGGGCGTCGCGGGACGCAGCCAGTCGATCGAACGGCCATCGCGCGTTTCGTCGAATGCCGCGATCGATCCGCCGACGTGCGGCGCGAGCAGCACGCGCCGCGCGCCGTGACGCAGCTCGACGAGCGTATCGGACGGCGCGGCGCTCAATATGCGAACTGCCGGTAGCTTTCGTCGAAGGTGCGCGCCGTCTTCTCGACGAGAGGATTGAAGCGCAACAGACGCCGCGCCCGCGCGGGCAGTTCGGCGAAGACATCGCGCGGCACGTCGATATGCACCTCGGGCCGCAAATACCACGCGCGGCTATAGCCGATCACGACCATCGGGCGCGGCGCGCCAGTCAGGTTCGGCGTGCCGCGGTGCAGACCGCGCACGTCGCGAATCATGACGTCGCCCACTCGCATGGGCACACGTTCGGCGACGAAGCGACCCGCTTCCAGGCCCGCCAGCGCGTCGTCACGCGACATGCGATGCGTGCCGCGCGTCGTTTCGAGCGGGCCGTTGCGATCATCGACATCGACGAGCGGAATATTCACCGCAAGCTGGAATGAAGGCGTTTCTGGCGCATCGTCGAACAGCGGCGGCGTGTCGCGATGCCAGTCCTGATACTCGGAGCCGAGCACGGGCGTGTCGGTGGCGAGCTGGCACATCACCGGATCGCCTCCAGCCACGCGCTCCACGATCCCGACGATATCCGCATCGCAAAAGATCGACGGATCCGCGAATTCGTCTTCGAACGGCAGCGTGACGTAGTAGCGTCCCGGCCCGCGATTGCCGCTTGCCGATGCTTCGAGCGCGGCATCGACGTGCGGTTGCAAGAGCGGCGCGAACGCGTCCCGCCAGGCATGGAGCGTCGCACGCGGGAAATGATCGCGCAGCAGCACGAAGCCGTCTCGCTCGAAGGCTTCGGCAAGCGCGTCTCGCATGCTCTCGTCGTACTTGCCCATGCGCGGTCTCCTGTTTCAGGCGCGAGAACAGAATCGCATGCGTGTAATCCGTTCGTCAATATTATTAGTAATAACTCGTGAAAACCCTGAGCGAAAATGACCAATAAACCCGTGCTTTCCGCGTCGTTCATCACTAATATTAGTGGCAAGCATCTCCGGACCGCGACGCATGATCCGCGAACAGTTCAGCCGCCCGATGCGGCCCGCACAATGAAAAAATCCACGCAACGCCGCCCGACGATGACCGACATCGCGAAGCTCACCGGAGTTTCGCAATCGACGGTTTCGCTCGTGCTGAACAACGCGAGCGGCGCCAAGTTTTCCGACACCACTCGCGACAAGGTGCTGCGCGCCGCGCAGGAACTCGGATATCGCATGACGCAGCGCGAGCCCGTCACCGCGCTGGAAAGTCAGGGCGAACGCAATCTGATCGTCTATCTCGCCGATGAAATCTCGACGAGCCCGCATCCCGTCGTGAGCATCGACGGCGCGCGCGATGCCGCGTTCGCCAACGGCCGCATGCTCGCCGTCTATTCGACGCACGGCAACGCGGAGATCGAGGCGCGCGTGCTCGACGCGACGCTCGGCAATCCGAACGTGCTCGGCGTGATCTACGCGACCGTCTACACGCGCCGCGTCACCTTGCCCGCAGCGCTTGCCAGGGTGCCGACCGTGCTGCTCAACTGCTATACGAGCGACGCGAGCGTGTCCTCGGTCGTGCCGGCAGAAGTCGCGGGCGGACATACCGCGACGGATCATCTGCTGGCCGCCGGCCACAAGCGCATCGGTTATATCAACGGCGAGCCGTGGCAGGACGCGGCGCGCGATCGGCTGAAGGGTTATCGCACCGCGCTCGCGACGGCCGATCTGCCGTTCGCGCAGGAACTGGTGCGCGAAGGCGACTGGAGTCCCGGCACCGGCTTCGAACAGACGCTCTCGCTGATGCGCGAGCCGAATCCGCCGACCGCGATCTTCTGCGCGAACGATCTGATGGCGCTCGGCGCGATCGAGGCGCTGAAGCAACTCGGCCTGCGCGTGCCCGACGACGTCTCCGTGCTCGGCTACGACGATCAGGAAATCGCGCGGCATACGCATCCGCCGCTCTCCACCGTCGTGCTGCCGAACTACGAGCTCGGCCGCTGGGCGGTCGAGACGCTGCTGCAGGAGGAAGAGAACCGCGCTGCGGGCGCGCCTGTCAGGCGCCGCACCGTGAAGCTCGACGGACCGCTGATCGAACGCGGCTCGGTCAGGGAAATCACCGACATCAAGCTGCTCGCAAGCAATAATATTAGCGATTGACCGTTAATAAAATCGAATGAAATAATCGCCACAGAAGGACGCCTTACCCAACTCTCGCAGTAGGCAGACCGGGCAGGACAAGCATCGGCACGACTACAAAAAGGCAAACCATCCCATGGAGGAAGACATGCTGTCGCTAGAGAAGAAATCGCGTCCGGGCTCGCGCCCGCTCGCAGCCGCACTGACCGCGCTGACGCTCGCCGCCGGCTTCACCGTCGCGCACGCCGCCGATGACGCCCTGCCGAAGATCCCGAACAAGAAGCCATTGAAGGTCGGCTTCGCCCAGACCGAGAGCAACAATCCGTGGCGTCTCGCGGAAACCAAGAGCTTCAAGGACATCGCGGCGAAATGCGGCTGGCAGATGGTCATGACCGACGCCAACAGCTCCGCCGCCAAGCAGGTCTCGGACATCCAGAGCATGATCGCGCAGCACGTCGATCTGCTCGTGTTCCCGCCCCGCGAAGAGAAGCCGCTCGTGCCGGTGGTGATGCAAGCGAAGAAGGCGGGCATTCCGGTGATCCTCGTTGACCGCAACATCGACCAGTCGATGGCGAAAGCGGGCAAGGACTACATCACGTTCATCGGCTCTGACTTCATCGATCAAGGGCAGCGCGCCGCCAACTGGCTCGTGAAGGCGACCAACGGGAAGGCAAGCATTATCGAGCTGGAAGGCTCGACGGGCGCTTCCGCTGCGAACGATCGCAAGAAGGGCTTCGATGATGTCATCGCGAAGAATCCGGGCATGAAGATCGTCGCGTCGCAAAGCGGCGATTTCGCGCGCGACAAGGGACGTCAGGTGATGGAGACGCTGCTGCAGGCGCATCCTGATGTCACCGCGGTCTACGCGCACAACGACGAAATGGCGCTCGGCGCGATCGCCGCGATCAAGGCCGCGGGCAAGCAGCCGGGCAAGGACATCGTCCTCGTGACCATCGACGGCACCAAGGGCGGCCTCGAAGCGATCAAGGCGGGCGAACTCGGCGCGAGCGTGCAATCGAGCCCGTTCTTCGGTCCCCTCGCATGCGATGTCGCGCAGAAATACGCGAAGGGCGAGACGGTCCCGCCGTGGGTGAAAGTCTCGGATCGCTTCTACGACAAGAGCAACGTCGACGCAAGCATGCAGTACGGGTACTGAGCGAAGTGTGTGTGACTTGCGGGCGTCTGAACAATGGCGCTCGCTTTTTCATTGCGACGGACCTCAACGCATGACTCGACCTCTCCTTCTCGACATGCAGGACATCGACATCGCATTCGGCGGTGTCGCTGCACTGAAGCGCGCGCGCCTGAGCGTCGCGGCGGGCGAAGTGCACGCGCTCATCGGCCAGAACGGCGCGGGCAAGTCGACGCTCATCAAGATTCTCACGGGCGCCTATCGCAAGAGCGCCGGCACGATCCGCTTCGACGGGCGCACGGTGGATTTCCGCACGCCGAAGGACGCGCGCGAGGCAGGCATCAGCACGATCTATCAGGAGATCAATCTCGTGCCGTTCCGCTCGGTCGCGGAGAACATCTTTCTCGGGCGCGAGCCTCGCCGCTTCGGTCTCATCGACTGGAATACCGTGCAGCGGCGCGCGGCCGAATTGCTCGAATCATTCGGATTGCGAATCGATGTCAGAAGGCCCGTGCGCGAGTTCTCCACCGCGATCCAGCAGATGATCGCGCTCGCGCGCGCGGTTTCGTCGGATGCGAAGCTGGTCATCATGGACGAATCGACGTCCTCGCTCGACGAACGCGAAGTGGAACTGCTCTTCACCGTCGTGCGCCGTTTGCGTGACGACGGGCGCGCGGTGATCTTCGTGTCGCATCGGCTCGATGAACTGTATGCGCTGTGCGACCGCGTCACCGTGATGCGCGACGGGCAGACCGTCGCTGAAAGCCCGATGCAGGAGATGGACAAGCTCAGGCTCGTCACGACGATGCTCGGCCGCACGCTTGCCGCCGTCGTGCACGAGGACAGCGCGGTCAAGGAAGCGAATCTCGCGAAGCGCGGGCCGGTGGCGCTGTCGGCGCAAGGGCTCGCGGCGGGCGCGAAGGTCACGGACGTATCGCTCGACGTGCATGCGGGCGAAGCCGTCGGTCTCGCGGGTCTGCTCGGCTCGGGACGCACGGAGACGATGCGCCTTCTCTTCGGCGCGGATCGTCCGGCGAAAGGCACGCTCGAGATAGGCGGCGCAAGCGCGGCGTTCAAGTCGCCGAAGGATGCGATCGCGCGCGGCATCGCTTATCTGACTGAGGACCGCAAGGCCGAGGGAATCGTCCCGGAACTGTCCGTGCGCGACAACCTCACGCTCGTCTGCCTGCCCGCATTGACGAAGCGCGGTGTCGTCGATGTCGCGAAGCAGCGCGAGATCGTCGATCGTTTCATCGAATCGCTCGGCATCAAGCTGCGTTCGCCCGATCAGCCGATACGCGAGCTCTCCGGCGGCAATCAGCAAAAGGTGCTGCTCGCGCGCTGGCTCGCGACGCACCCTCGCCTTCTGCTGCTCGATGAGCCGACGCGCGGCATCGACGTCGGTGCGAAAGCCGATGTCGCGAACATCGTGCGCGAATTGCGCGATGCGGGGCTGGCGGTGCTGCTGTCCGCATCGGAACTGGAAGAACTGACGGCGGTGGCCGATCGCGCGGTCGTGATCCGCGACGGCGAGACGGTCGCGCAACTCGACGGCGCGCAGATGAGCGAGGCCTCCATCATGGATGCGATCGCCTACGGCGCGGGAGAACAATCGACGCTGGCGGAAGCGGTGCAATCGTCGGCGCGAGGAAGCGAATGATGATCGACAAGACGCAACCGGCAGCCTCCCTGACGCAGACAGCGCCCTTGAAGAAGAAACGCGGCGTCGCGATTCAGCGCGAAGTCGCCGTGCTGCTCGCGATGATCGTGTTCAATCTCATCTTCACGCAGCACTTCCTCTCGTTGCAGACGTTCAACGTGAATCTCACGCAGGTGGTGACGATCGTGATCGTCGGCATCGGCATGACGCTCGTGGTCGCGACGGGCGGCATCGATTTGTCGGTGGGCGCTTCGATGGCGATCGCCGGTGCGCTCGCGCCGATGCTCTTCATGAATATCGATGGCCCGCTCGGCATTGTGCTCGCCTTCACGCTGCCGGTCCTCGCGGCCGCTGCGTGCGGCGTCTTCAACGGCTTTCTCGTGACGCGCCTCAATGTTCAGCCGATCGTCGCAACGCTCGTGTTGTTCATCGCGGGCCGGGGCGTCGCGCAGGTCGTCACCGATGGCAGTCTGCAGGCGTTCAACAATCCGGCGTTTCAATGGATCGCGCTCGGGAAGATCGCGGGCGTGCCGTTCCAGATCCTGTTGATGCTCGCGCTCGTCGCATTGTTCACGTGGATAGTGCGCAAGACGCTGTTCGGCAAATACCTGCTCGTGACCGGCGGCAATGAGGACGCCGCCTATCTCTCCGGCATTCCGACCGCGCGTGTGAAGATGATCGCGTACACCGTATGCGCGGCGCTCGCGGGGCTCGCGGGACTCATTTCGATTTCGGTGAATTCGTCGTCGGATGCGAATGTCGTGGGCCTCGGCGTGGAGCTCGACGCCATCGCGGCGGTCGCTGTCGGCGGCACCGCATTGACGGGCGGCAAGGCGTATATCACCGGCACGCTGATCGGCGCGCTCATCATCCAGTTGCTGCGTTACACGCTGCTCGCGCACGGCATTCCGGATGCAGCCGCGCTCGTGCTCAAGGCCGCGATCATCATTGCCGCGGTATACGTGCAACGCAAGCGAGGCTGACTCTGCCATGAAGAAGAACCTGCCTGTCCTGATTGCGCTCGTCGCGTTGCTCGTGCTCGGCGTCACCCGTTACGAACATTTCGCGGACGCGTACAACATCACGTCGTTCTGGCGTTACAACTCGATGTTCCTGCTGATATCGATCGGCATGGCGTTCGTGATCATCACGGGCGGCATCGATCTGTCGGTGGGTGCGGTAGCGGCGCTCGCGAGCGTCGTATCGGCGCTGGCGAGTCCGCACGGCGCGCTGGCGGGCGTGCTCGCGGGATCGATAGCGGGTCTCGCGGTCGGCGTGCTGAACGGGCTCGTCATCACGCATATGCGGATTCTGCCGTTCATCGTCACGCTGGCGACGAGTCTCGGCGCACACGGGCTCGCGCTCTTGCTGGGTCATAACGATGCAGTCGCGATAGCGTCGGATATGCGCTTCGCCGCGTTTGGTCAAGGCGATTTTCTGGGCCTGCCGATTCCCGGCATCGTCGCTGCTGCGGCGGCGGTGACCGGATGGATCGCATTGCGCAGTTCGCGATTCGGGCGGCATGCGCTCGCCATCGGCGGCAGCGAAGAGGCTTCGCGTCTGATGGGCTTGAACGTGGATCGCACGCTGGTCTTCGTGTATGCCGCGAGCGGCTTGCTCGCGGGCATCGCGGGCGCGATTCTCGCCGCGCAATTCGGTGCGGGACAGCCGAACGAAGGCGTCGGATGGGAGCTGTTCGCGATTTCGGCCGTGGTGCTCGGCGGTACGCGACTGACGGGCGGCGACGGATCGATTGCGATGACGGTCGCCGGCGTCACGTTGCTCGGGCTCGTGTTCAATCTCCTGAACTTCGAAAACGGGCTGGGGTATATCAGCCTGTCCGCTTACTGGCAGTCGGTGATTCGCGGGTTGTTCCTGCTGCTCGTGATCGTATTGCAGGCGCGGGTGCTGAAGCGGCGCCCCGATGCCTCGAAGGTCGCACACTAGAGGCTCCGCGACGCCGGGCCCTCCCTCCGGATTTCCCATCGCCCCGCTTGCGTTGCGCGTTGCTGCGCAGCGGGCGTTTGCATCGGCCTGCGCGCCCATGCAGCGATTGTCGCATCAGCCTTCGAGAGCCTCGCCAAATCGGACCTTTCCGATAGCACGAGATTTAGGACGAGACCTAGCATTCCACGTTCATCAAAACGAAAGGAATGCTGAGGCATGGTTAGAAAAAATAAAACGCCGCGCTTGCGCTCGAGGATCATCGGGTTTTCGCTCTTCGCATTGTCCACCGCCATGCTCTCGGCGTGTGGAGGCGGCTCGGACAGTGGCGGCGACCCGGTCCAGAATAACGGAACCGCGCCCGACGGCGGCAACGGTGGAAACACACCGAGCGTCGCTCACGCTGACGTTTCCGGCAAGCTCACCTATGACTTCGTGCCCACGTCCACCACCGAGAACGACGACGGAACGGTGGGCGCGAAACTCGACTACACGAAGATCGAACACAAGCCGGTGCGCCATGCGTTCGTCGAAGTTCTCTCGGAAGACGGTACGAAAGTGCTCGGCAACACTTATTCCGATGACAACGGCGCCTATTCGATCAGCGTTCCGGTGGCCACGCGAGTCTATGTGCGCGTCTCGGCCACGGCCGCCGAAAGCCCGGATAACGCGTCCGGCTATTCGCTCAGCATACGCGACAACAGTTCGATGATGTACGCGATCGCACCGGGCCTCGCGTCGATCTATTCGATGCGCAGCAGCGCTTTCAGCAACGAAGGCGCCGGCACCAAAGTCGACCTGAATGCGGCCTCCGGCTGGACCGGCAACGGATACGGACAGACCCGCGCCGCCGCACCGTTCGCGATTCTCGACGAAATCGTGACTGCGGCGCAGAAGATGCGCGCGACCGCGACGGATGTGCCGCTGCCCGCATTGAACGTCTTCTGGAGCATCGACAACCGCCCGACCGCGGGCGACCAGTCGAAGGGCTTCATCAACACCAGCCACTACGAGGGCGCAGGCGCGGGGAAAGGACTGTACATTCTGGGCGCGGAAAACGTCGACACCGACGAATACGACGCCAGCGTGGTGGTCCATGAGTTCGGACACTACGTGGAAGCCAACCTTTCGCGCTCCGACAACATTGGCGGCCCCCATGGATTGGGCAACGCGCTCGACATGCGGGTCGCGTTCGGCGAAGCGTGGGGCAACGCATTCTCGTCCATGATGCGCGGAACGCCGGTCTACACGGACACGGTCGGATCGCAGCAGTCACAGACCGGCGTCGCGATGCGACTCGATCAGGTTTCGGCGACGGACGTCAAAGCGTGGTTCAACGAAGCGGCCGTCGGCAACTTCCTGTATTCGCTCAATGCGTCGCCCGACAT
This sequence comes from Caballeronia sp. J97, assembly GCF_905220305.1. Taxonomy (NCBI): domain Bacteria; kingdom Pseudomonadati; phylum Pseudomonadota; class Betaproteobacteria; order Burkholderiales; family Burkholderiaceae; genus Caballeronia; species Caballeronia sp. J97. The sequence continues at coordinate 19,590 of NZ_CAJMZL010000035.1, forward strand.
CGGCTTCGAGCCGATCTATCGAGCCATGCGCAACGGCGAGAAGGTCACGCCGGCGCTCACGAGCGTCTTCTCGTTCGCGACGGCGCTGCGCCCCACGCTGAGCGATGCCGGCAAAACCGAGCTCGACGCAATGCTGACTCAACTCGGAGTCCCGGGCGGGCCCCAACTCGACGAATGGGGCACGAGCATGATGCCGCCGCAAAACTCGAATCCAAATATTCCGGCGATTTACCCGATATACGTGCCTCTGAAGCCGGATACCAGCGCGACCTCCTGCACCACGACGGCATTCGGCGCGGGTAACAAGCTAGGCAATTTCGGTCATGCGCGGCTGACCGTTCCGGCCGCGGGCAGATATAAATTGACGCTGGGTGCCTTGCAAGACGGCGTGAGTCCGGAGAACTACAGGGTTTCCGTCTACCTCGCTGGCAAGGAAATCGCCGCGGCGTCGGCGACCGACTCCGAGTACACATATCGACTGGACTCGGCGGGTGACTACAGCGCCGACATTCTGCCGACCGCCAATGCCGATGAAAGCACTGCGCAAAGCGCGACACCCTCGTGCATCTCGGTGTCGCTGCAGCGCGTCAACTAACGGGGACCTTCCATGAAAACACTTATCGCCATGTTCGGCCTGATCCTCGCAGTCGGCACTTCGACGGTTACGGCCGGAACGAATGCAGGCAGCACGCGCGTGCAGGCCTCCACCGAAGCCCGAGGCGCGCCGGGAAGCCCGATCGGCGTTGAAATCGACTTCACTGGCCTGCCCAAATCGGCAGCCGCCAGCGTCAGCTACGCGACCGAAGGCGATCTCACGCTCACGAGTCCCGCGCGCAAGCAACTGACAGCCGACGGCAAAGGCTTTGCGCACGACAAGGTCGTCGTGCAGGCGAAATCGGCAGGTGTGTACTTCCTGAACGTGTTCGCTTCCGTGAACGGCATGACGAAGGCCGTGTCGATTCCGGTCACCGTCGGACAGGCACAGTACAAACCGCGCGCGGCGAAGTCTGTCGGCGCTTCGGACGCGCAGCAGGTCATCGAAATGCCTGCTCAGGAAGTGATCCGCCCGGCGAAGTAAGTCTCTGCGCCGCACGGCACGGCGATCAGCCGCGCCGTGCATGCGTCACGAAAAGACAATGGCCCGATGCTTCCGCATCGGGCCATTGTCTTTTTTGCCTGCCGTCTCAAGCGTGCCGATGATCCGGCATCGCCTCATGATGCGCATCGGCAGCGCGCGTCTCGCGCATGGCCTCCTTCGCCCCCGGAATTCCGCGCCCGCGCAGCGAACACCCTACCGTCTCCGTGACGAACAGCAATGCCACCGCCCCGACCGCGCAAGCGGCCATCATGTAATAAGCCGGCACGAGCGTGCTGCCGGTGCGGCCGATGAGCCAGTCGGTGACCATCGGCGCGGTGCCGCCGAAGATCGACGTCGACACGTTATAGGCGATCGCCATGCCTGCGTAGCGCGCCTGCGTCGGGAACATCGCGGGAAACATCGCCGAGATGCTGGCGAGCTGCGGCACATACAGCAGCCCGAGCACGGCGAGACCGATCAGCGCGCCCGCGATGCCGTGCGACATCAGCGAAAACATCGGCACGGCCGCGACGAAGATGCCGGCGAGCGAAAGCCACCACACCTTTTTACGGCCGATGCGATCCGACAGCGCGCCCGCGAACGGCAGCAGCACCATCATCGACAACATGCCGATCAAGGGCAGTAGCAGCGAAAGGTTGTCGCTCATGCCGAGTTCCTTCTTCATGAAGGTCGGCATGTAGGCGAGCAGCACGTAGTTCACGACGTTCAGCGCGACGACCAGGCCGCCGAGTTGCAGCAGCGGCTTCCAGTAGTCCGCGAAGAGCTCGCGCAGCGGCACGCCGGCATGGTGCTCGCGCTCCGCCGCTTCGGCGCATTCGCGGAACACCGGCGTGTCTTCCATCTTCGAGCGCAGATACAGCCCGATGAGACCGAGCGGCGCGGCGACGAGGAACGGCAGGCGCCAGCCCCACGAATGCATCGCCTCATTGCCGAGCAGAACCGAGCAGCCCAGCATCAGGAATGCGCCGAGCGAGAAGCCCGCGAGCGTGCCGAATTCGAGGAAGCTGCCGCAGAAGCCGCGCTTGTGATCGGGCGCGTACTCGGCCATGAAGGTCGCCGCGCCGCCGTATTCGCCGCCAGTCGAGAACCCCTGAATCATGCGCAATGCGACGAGAGCCACGGGAGCCCAAAAGCCGATGCTCGCATAAGAAGGCAAGAGGCCGACGAGCAACGTCGCCATCGACATGATGATGATGGTCAGCGCGAGCACATGCTTGCGGCCGAGCCGGTCGCCGAGCGGTCCCCAGAAGAGTCCGCCGAGTGGCCGCACAAGAAAGGAGATCGCGAAGGTAGCGAGCGCGAAGAGCGTGGCTTGCGCGGTGCTGCCGGGAAAAAGCGCGGCTGAAATATAGGTGAGGCCGTAGCTGTAGATGCCGTAGTCGAACCACTCGGTCGCATTGCCGATGGCCGAGGCTGCCATCGCGCGCCTGATCGGCGCGTGCGCCGGCGTCTGATCGGCCTGTGTCGTGGAGGGTTGCACGTAGCTCATAGTCGTTGTCCGGATGCGTCATTGACCCGGTGCTGCGCCCAAGCTCGCGCGCCTCGCACCGCCATGAGTCCAAGATACAGACGCACACCGCCCGCCTCGCATGTCCTAGGACGATCGTAGCGCTGGGGTTTTCCCCGAAGCGCGAGCGATTCTTGCCGATCGCCCAAGGCATGTTGCGGGGCTTCTTACCGCGTTACCGCGATGTGTCATAGGACAATCGCCGAGCACGCTGCGATCACGGTTCCGGATTGGCGACATCCGCCGCGACGATGCGCCTGCCGAGCGCCTCGGCCGCGCGCCGCGCATCCTCGCTCGATTCGAACGGACCGATCGTCTCGCAGCCGTCGAACGGATAAAGCACGCGCTTATCGCGCTTTCGAACGACCTTCAGGGTGCCGATATGCATGCCCGTCGCGTTGACCACGTACGATGCGTAGATGTCGAAGCCTTCAAATGTCCCTGCTTCGGATGTCGGTGTGGCTTTGGGCATCGATCTGGACATGTCTTTTCGCGGTATGCGTGTTGGCACATGAAACACGTGTTTGATTCACGTGACAGGCACAGCAAAAAGTATTCCGCGCGAGTCTCGGCGCAGCGGCAGGGGACCGGGCCGCTGGCTGGAGAAACGGCAGCGATGAAGACTGCGAAGTTCGGCGCCCGCGCGACGAACCTCGCCGAAGATGAATCAGGGGTGTACCCGGCTCACGATCGCTCGCCGGCTTTTCCGAGGTCGGAAGCGGGTAGGCATTGGCTCACCAGCGTGCGGGCGTCGGTCTGCAGTCCGGCTCTGTCGGTATCCATCTTCCGCGCGAGAACGAACTTCAACGCATCTTGGGTAAGCGCATCGTCGGGACGAATAGACAATGCCTGTCTGAGCGTCGCTTCGGACTCGAAGAAGTGCCCGCGGTCGATCAGCGTGATTCCGAGACCCCGGCTCGCTTCGAAAAATACCGGACGCTTCGCCAGCGCGAGTCTGAATTGCGCGTCGGCCTCGACGAGATCCATTCGTCGCTGGGCGACGTTGCCCAAACCGCAATGCGCCTCGGCCGAATCCGGGTTCATGGCGAGTGCATGATTGAATGCTTCCTCCGCGGCGGCGAGCTTGCCGGTCGCGCAGTGTACGTCTCCGAGTCTGAGATGGCCGTCGATCCGATCGGGACCCAGTCCGATTCCACGTTGAAGCGCGCTTTCCGCTTCAAGAAAACGTGCCTGACGGAACAGGACATCGCACAGCGCGAAATGGGCGTCTGCGAATTCGGGATCGAGAGAGGCAGCTTTCTCCAGCTTCGCTTGAGCTTGCGCGAGGCGGTCGTTGCTGAGCAGGAAGCAGCCGTGAAAATAAAGGGCCTTCGCATTCTCCGGTTGTAGTTTCAATGCCTCGCCAATCGCCGCTTCGGCTTCGGCACTGCGTTGGAGGTCAGACAAGACGAGTGCGAGATTGGTATAAATATCCGCTAGATCCGGCCGCAGCTTCAAAGCCTGACGAAGCAATTGTTCCGCCTCGGCCTGCCGTCCGAGTTGCCTCAGCACGAGCGCGAGATTGTTATATGTCGCGACGGAATCCGGACGTTCGGCCATTTCCTGACGAAGCGCCGTTTCCGCCTCCTCCAGGTTCGACACGATCTGACTGTTTTCTTGATTCATGGAAAATCACTTATGGACGAAAATCGGCCCGGGTATTGATGGGAAGGCGATACGCGAAATAATGTCGTCGGATAACCTGACTGCGCTCCCGCAGAATGCGCATCAACGAGGAAGCAGATCAACGGCATTCCGCTCAATCTGCCAAAAGCGTCACAAATCGGCTAAATTGATTTGCACCGCGAATTAATCGGCACACTATTTTGAAATTCGCATCATTTCGCCGGGCGACGGACACAAACGATAAACCATTCAAGCCAGTATAGTGCAAAAAGTTATGTCCAAATGGCCCTGGTTCCGCTCATGAAATCGCTATCGACGAAACTTGCCGCCTTCTCTTTCATCGCCCTCGGCAGTATCGCCGCCCACGCCGCCGAGCTTCAGGTGATGAGTTCCGGCGGGTTCACCGCCGCGTACAAAATCCTCGGCCCGAAGTTCGCCGCCGCGAACGGCGATACGCTAGATACCGCGCTCGGTCCATCGATGGGTCAGGCGCCTGAAGCGGTTCCCAATCGGCTCGCGCGTCGAGCTGGCTGATTCGCGCATCGGCGTCGCGGTGCGCTCGGGTACCCCAAAGCCCGATATCGGCATTGTGGATGCGCTCAGGCAAACGCTGCTGCATGCGAAGTCGATCGCCTGACCGGATAGCGCGAGCGGCGTCTATATCCAGAACGAGCTGTTCGGCAAGCTCGGCATCGACGAACAGGCGATGCCGATGGCGCAGATGATCCCGAAGATTCCGGTCGCTTCGGTCGTCGCGAGTGGCGATTACGAGATCGGCTTCCAGCAGGTCAGCGAATTGCTACCGGTGCCGGGTGCGCGATTCGTCGTGTGGATTCCCGAGGCAATGCAATCGGTCACGCGCTTCGCCGCCGGCATTCCTGTCAGCGCGCGGCATCCGAAGAAGCGCGCGCCCGGTTGCGCTTTCTCGCGTCGCCGCAAGCGCAGCACACCGTGCGCGCCACGGGCCTCGATCCGGTCGCGTCGCCCTGAACGCCTTTGCCAACGGCCCTGCCACGCGTCGCGGGTGCGATTCGACGCGTTTTCCGTGCGAGAATTCGGAATTGCTCGTGCGCGCTAAAGGCACACCGCGCGAGCGATTCGATCCCCAATACAGGCCAAGACGTCGCCGCATCGAGAGACCGGACGAGGAGACCAAGCGTCGATGAAAGCTGACAATCTGATCGCGGATTCCAGGACGGACGGGCTCGACCCGAGCTTCCTGCTGGGCGGCGGCGAAATGGGCGCGCTGATCCGCGGATTCGATTGGACGCAGACCGCGCTCGGCTCGCCCGAGCACTGGCCGCAAAGCCTCAAGACGGCCATCCGCATCATGCTGACCTCGCGCCAGCCGATCTGGATCGGCTGGAATCCCGATCTGCTCTTCTTCTACAACGACGCGTACAAGTCGATCATCGGCGGCAAGCATCCGCAGGCGCTCGGCCAGCCGACGGCGTCCGTGTGGCGCGAGGTCTGGGGCGACATCGGCCCGCTGCTCGAAACCGCGCTCGCGGGCATCGAAGGCACATTCGTCGAACAGAAGCTCCTCATCATGGAGCGCAACGGCTTCCCGGAGGAAACGTACTACACGTTCTCCTACAGCCCGATTCCCGACGATCGCGGCGGCACGGGCGGCATCATCTGCGCGAACAGCGACGACACGCAGCGCGTGCTCGGCGAACGCCAGTTGAACGTGCTGCGCGAGCTCGCGGCTTCCGCAGCCGATGCGCGCTCGTGGCGCGAAGCCTGCGAACTGTCGATGAGCGCGCTCGGGATCGCCTCGCGCGACATGCCCTTCGCGCTGCTCTATGCCGCCGAGCCGGGCGGCGCAACGGCGACGCTCGTCGGCACATGCGGCATCGAGCCGGGGCAGCCGGGCGCGCCCGCGATCCTGCACGCCACCGACGCGGATCCCTGGCCCTGCCTGGCGACGCTGCGCGACAACCAGCCGCGCGTCGTGACGAACCTGAAGCGCCTGATCGGGGCGCCGCTTCCCACCGGCGCATGGAGCGTCGCGCCGGACAGCGCCGTGATCGTGCCGATCGCCCCTTCGGGCGAGACCGGGCGCGCCGGCGTGCTGATCGCCGCGCTCAATCCTTACCGGCTCTTCGACGAAGGTTATCGCGCGTTCGTGAATCTGGTCGCGAGCCAGATCGGCGCCGCGCTCGGATACGCACACGCCTACGACGAAGAGCGCCGCCGCGCCGAAGCGCTCGCCGAAATCGACCGCGCGAAGACCACGTTCTTCTCCAACATCAGCCACGAGTTCAGGACGCCACTCACGCTGATGCTCGGCCCGCTCGAAGAGCTGCTCGCGAGCCCCGGGCGCGTGAGCCGGGACGATCTGCGGCTCGTCGAGATCATGCATCGCAACGGCCTGCGGCTCCTGAAGCTCGTGAACGCGCTGCTCGACTTCTCGCGCATCGAGGCCGGGCGCATCGAGATTCATCGCCAGCCGACGGACCTCGCGTTGTTCACCGCCGAGCTCGCATCGCTCTTTCGCTCCGCGATCGAATCGGCCGGCCTGCGTCTCGCGATCGATGTCGCTTCGGCGCCGGTCGTCGCGGATATCGATCGCGACATGTGGGAAAAGATCGTGATGAACCTGCTGTCGAACGCGTTCAAGTTCACGTTCGACGGCGTCATCGGGCTCTCGCTGCATGCGCGCGCCGCATCCGGCATCGAGATGCGCGTGCGCGACACCGGCATCGGCATTCCGGAGCCGGAGCTCACGCGCGTGTTCGAGCGCTTCCATCGCGTCGCGGGCGCAGCGGGCCGCTCGGTGGAAGGCAGCGGCATCGGCCTCGCGATGGTGCAGGAGCTCGTCAAGCTGCACGGCGGTACGATCCGCGTCGAAAGCAGGCTCGGCGAAGGCACGTGCTTCATCGTCACGCTGCCCGCGCCGCAGCAGAAGGCGCTCGGCACAGCCGGCGCGGCGCATGCCGAAGCGAGCGTGCGCGCTCGCTCGTATGTCGACGCGGCCATGCGCTGGATGCCGGATGCGGACGAGCAGCCCGTCGTCGAAAGCGAGGAAGACACGCCGCTCGGCGTGAGCGCGACCGACGAACCGACGCCCGCCGGCGCCTCGCCGGGCCGCGTGCTCGTGGTCGACGACAACGCCGACCTGCGCGATTACATGCGCCGCATGCTGATCGCGGCGGGCCACGACGTGAGCGTCGCCCCCGATGGCGAAGCCGCGCTAACGATCGCGCGCAACGTGCATCCCGAAGTGATCGTCTCCGACGTGATGATGCCGCGCCTCGACGGCTTCGCGCTCCTGCGCGCGCTGCGCGACGACGAAGCGTTGCGCGAGACGCCCGTCGTGCTGCTGTCGGCGCGCGCGGGCGAGGAGGCGCGCGTCGGCGGCCTCGAAGCGGGCGCGGACGACTATCTGACCAAGCCCTTCTCCGCGCGCGAACTGCTCGCGCGCGTGGCAAGCAACCTGCGGCTCGCGCGGCTGCGTCATGCGACCGAAGAGCGGCTGCGCGACGAATCGCACACCCTCGAGACGCTCAATCGCGTCGGCACGACGGTCGCGGGCGAGCTCGATCTGAGCCGCGCGGTGCAGGTCGTCGTCGATGCCGCGACGGAGCTGACGGGCGCCGCCTTCGGCTCGTTCTTCTACAACGTGCTCGACGACAAGGGCGGCAGCTACACGCTCTACACGCTGTCGGGCGTGCCGAAGGACACTTTCGCCCGGTTACCGATGCCGCGCAACACCGCCGTGTTCGGCCCGACCTTCGCGGGCGAAGGGATCGTGCGCTCGGACGACATCACGAAAGACCCCCGCTACGGCCGCAACGCGCCGCATCACGGCATGCCGAAAGGCCATCTCGGCCTGCGCAGCTATCTCGCCGCGCCTGTCGTCTCGCGCAACGGCGAAGTGCTCGGCGGGCTGTTCTTCGGTCATCCCGAGCCGGGCGTCTTCACGGAGCGTTCGGAGCGTATCCTGACCGGCGTGGCATCGCAGGCGGCGATCGCTATCGACAACGCGCGGCTCTTTCAGGCCGCGCAGGACGAGATCGCCGAGCGCACGAAGGCGCAGGACGCGCTGCACGACCTGAACGAAACGCTTGAGCGCCGCGTCGCCGATGCCGTCGCGGACCGCGACCGTCTGTGGGAGCTGAGCGAGGATCTGTTCTTCGTCGCGAGCTTCGACGGCGCGCTGTTGCGCGTGAGTCCTTCATGGACGACCGTGCTCGGCTTCGATTCCCAGCGCCTGCATTCGCACACGGTGATGGACCTCGTGCATCCCGACGACGCGCCCGCCGCCGCCGCGGAACTCGACAAGCTGCGCGCGAGCGGCCAGCCGGTGCGCCATGAATGCCGCCTGAGCCGCTCGGACGGCGGCTGGCGCTGGATCGCATGGACGGTATCGCTCGATCCGCGCACGCGGCGCATCCACGGCGTGGGCCGCGACGTCACCTCGGACCGCGAAACCGCCGACGCGCTGCGTCATGCCGAAGAAGCGCTGCGCATGGCGCAGAAGATGGAAGCGATCGGCAAGCTGACGGGCGGCGTCGCCCACGACTTCAATAACCTGCTGCAAGTGATCGGCGGCAATCTGCAGTTGCTCGCGAAGGATGTCGCCGGGCAGGACAAGCCCGAGCAGCGCGTGCGCAGCGCGCTTGCGGGCGTCGCGCGCGGTGCGAATCTCGCGTCGCAACTGCTCGCGTTCGGCAGACGCCAGCCGCTCGCGCCGAAGGTCGTGAATCTGGGCCGCTTCGTGCGCGGCCTCGACGACATGTTCCGCCGCGCGCTCGGCGACGGCATCGAGATCGAGACCGTCGTGTCGGGCGGCTTGTGGAATACGCTCGTCGATCCGTTCCAGGTCGAGAACGCGCTGCTCAATCTCGCGATCAACGCGCGCGACGCGATGAGCGGCCACGGCAAGCTCACGATCGAAGCCGGCAATGCATCGCTCGACGACGCCTACGCGATGCGCAACGTCGACGTTTCACCCGGCCAGTACGTGATGGTCGCGGTGACGGACACGGGCGCGGGCATGTCGCCGGAAGTGCAGGAACGCGCGTTCGAGCCGTTCTTCACGACCAAGCGCGAGGGCCAGGGCACGGGTCTCGGGCTGTCGATGGTGTACGGCTTCGTCAAGCAGTCCGGCGGTCACGTGAAGGTGTACAGCGAGCAAGGACACGGCACGACAGTGCGCATCTATCTGCCGCGGGCGCGCGAGCAGGAGGATCTCGAAACCGACGTCGACGCGGGCCCGGCGAAGGGCGGCAGCGAGACCATTCTCGTCGTCGAGGATGACGAGGAAGTGCGCGCGACCGTCGTCGAACTGCTCGCCGATCTCGGCTATCGCGTATTGCGGGCGAAGGATGCGCAGAGCGCGCTCGCGATCGTCGAGAGCGGCGTGCCGATCGATCTGCTCTTCACCGATGTCGTGATGCCCGGTCCGTTACGCAGCACCGAGCTGGCGCGCAAGGCGCGGGAACGCGTGCCGGGCATCGCGGTGCTGTTCACGTCGGGCTACACGGATAACGCGATCGTCCATGCGGGACGGCTCGACGAGGGCATCGATCTGTTGAGCAAGCCTTATGCGCATGAGTCATTGGCGCGCAAAGTGCGGCAGGTGCTGGGGCAACGCATGCAGGCATCGGCGCCGGCTCCGGCGGACAGCGGCACGACCGCGCCGAGCGTCGCACAAGACGATGCGCTCTCGCGGATGCGCGTGTTGTTCGTCGAAGACAACGAACTCGTGCGCACGAGCACGGCTGAATTGCTGCGCACGTTCGGGCTGGATCTGATGGAAGCCGCAAGCGTCGATGAGGCGCTCGCGCTGCTGCGCGAGCATCGCTTCGAGTTGCTGCTGACGGATGTGGACCTCGCGGGACGATCGGGCGTGGAGCTTGCCATTGTCGCTTGCCGCAAGACGCCGGGGCTCGGCGTCGTGTTCGTGACGGGTTACGATCTCGCGCTCCGCGATGACGAGCGGCGCGCTTTGCCCAAGGCCATTCAACTGCGCAAGCCTTTCGATCCGCTCGCGTTGATCGAGGCGTTGAATTCGGCGGTGGTGCGCTAAGGGCGATGCGCGCAGCGCGCCTTCACACGCAGTCGCTTCTTTGACGTAGCGTCTCATCGTCGGGAAAAATCATCCGGACGAAGGGTGCGCCGAACGCACCCGCAACGGGGGCGTTGAGCGACGTGGCGGATAGGGAGTCGAGGATTCCGGCCCGCTAACCAATGTTTCCTCCGCACCGCAACACCAGCTAGCTTCGGCCGCGAGGCCAATGCGTTGAGCGGGGCCCATGCGCCCCGCTCGCGCCATGCCGATCACCCAGCGCGGCGCTTTCTCACGGCTTGCGCGAGCAGTTCGAGCACCGGCTCGCTTTGCGTCCAGCCGAGGCATGCATCGGTGATCGACACGCCGTGCTTGAGCGGCACACCCGGCTTCAGATCCTGACGGCCTTCTTCCAGATGACTCTCGATCATCACGCCGGTAATGCGCCGCTCGCCTGCTTCGAGTTGCCGCGCGATGTCCTGTGCGACATCCACCTGGCGCAGATGCGACTTGTTCGAGTTGGCGTGCGAGCAATCGATCATCACCTGCTCGCGCTGGCCGAGTGCGGCCAGTGCGCCGCATGCCGCCGCGACGCTTTGCGCATCGTAGTTCGGCCCCGTCTTGCCGCCGCGCAGGATGACGTGACAATCGTCGTTGCCGCGCGTTTCGAAGATCGCGGCCATGCCCATTTTCGTCATGCCCATGAACGCGTGGCTCGCGCGCGCCGCGACGATCGCGTCCGCCGCGACCTGCACGCCGCCGTCGGTGCCGTTCTTGAAGCCGATCGGGCAGCTCAGCCCCGAAGCAAGCTGACGATGACTCTGGCTCTCCGTCGTGCGCGCGCCGATCGCGCCCCACGCGATCAGATCGGCGATGTATTGGGGGCTCAGCAGATCGAGGAATTCCGTCGCGGTCGGAAGACCCAGGCCGCTGATGTCGAGCAGAAGCTCGCGCGCGCGACGCAGGCCTTCATTTATGCGGAAGCTGCCGTCCAGACGCGGATCGTTGATATAGCCTTTCCAGCCTACCGTGGTGCGCGGCTTTTCGAAGTACACGCGCATCACGATGAAGAGATCGTCGCGCAGTGCGTGCGCGACTTTCTTCAGGCGCTCCGCGTATTCCATCGCCTGATCGTGATCGTGGATGGAGCACGGGCCGACCACCACGACGAGCCTGTCATCGCGTCCATGCAGAATGTTCGCGATGGCCGCGCGGCTTTCCTCGACGAGCGTCTGCACCCCGGGCGTCACCGGCAGTTCGTCGAGCAGCAAAGCCGGCGAGATCAGCGGACGCACCGCGCCGATGCGCGTATCGTCGATGCGGGTCGTGTCTTGCGTGGAGTCGGCCACGCCTGCCTCCTGATCGCGGGAGGGATTGTCGATGCGGGTCAAGATAGGCTCCGTCATGCGTGATTGATGCAAAATTCAGGGACTTTATGCGCGTTTTCCGCGACACAACCGGCTCGCGGCGCAAACATCCATTATCGCATCTGCGGCAGCCCGCTCGCTCGATCCTGCGTATGATGAAGCCGATACGGCACACGCGGACTCATTCAAAGGGAGTAGATCATGCGCATCGAAACGTCATTCCTTTTCGACCTTGACGGCACGCTCGTCGATAGCGTCTATCAGCACGTGCTTGCATGGAAGGAGGCGCTCGACGCCGAGGGCATCGAGTTGTCCGTGTGGCGCATCCATCGCAAGATCGGCATGAGCGGCGGCCTCTTCACCAATCAGTTGCTGCGCGAGACGCATGGCGAGATCAGCGCGGATCGCGTCGAGCACTTGCGTCAGTTGCATGCGCAAGCGTACAAGCGGCTGCGCGCGCAGGTGTGTCCTCTGCCCGGCGCGCGCGAACTGCTGCAAGCGTTGACGCAGGCCGGCACGCGCTGGGCCATCGCGACGAGCGGACGCATGGAGACCGCGCAGGTCAATCTCGAAGCCTTGGGCGTCGATCCGTCGAAACAGGTGGTCATCACGCGCGACATGGTCAAGTATGCGAAGCCCGACCCCGATCTGTTCCTCGCGGCGGCCGCGCGTCTGAACGTGCCGATCGAGCATACGGTCGTCGTCGGCGACAGCATCTGGGACATGCTGGCGGCGCGCCGCTGCCGCTCGCTGGGTGTCGGTTTGTTGTCGGGCGGTTATGGCAGCGATGAACTGGAGCGCTCCGGCGCGTTGCGCGTGTACGAGGATCCGGCGGATCTGCTGCTGCATCTCGATGAAGTCGCCGCGCGGCCTTGAAGCACGTCGAAACATGAGATGATCGCGCGCATGACGACCTCTTCTTCCATCGATGCGCGCCCTTGGGGCGATGTGACTCTCTACACGTTGCGCAATGCATCGGGCATGCGCGTCGACATCGGCGATCTCGGCGCGACGCTCGTTTCGTGGCTCGCGCCCGACCGCGAAGGACGTTTCGCCGATGTGCTGCTCGGTCACGATACGCCCGACGACTATCTGAACGGCAGCACGTTCATGGGTGCGATCATCGGGCGCTGGGCCAATCGCATCCGCGATGGGCGCTTCGTGCTCGACGGCGTCGCGCATCAGGCCGAGCGCAACGAAGGCGCGAATCATCTGCATGGCGGCTCGGCGGGCTTTCATCGGCAGATGTGGGGCGTGCAAGAGATCGATGGCGCGCTCTTCATGACACTGCATTCGCCCGCCGGCGCGGCGGGCTTTCCCGGCAATCTGAATGTGAGCGTGCGCTATGCGCTCGACGACGACGGCACGCTATCGATCGACTACGAAGCACGCACCGATGCGCCGACGCCGGTCAATCTGACGAATCATGCCTATTTCAATCTGGGCAGCGCTGCGAGCATCCGGGATCACGAGATATCCATTGCAGCGGATGCGTACTTCGCGATCGATGCAACATCGATCCCCGTCGCGCACGCGGGCGTGAAGGACAGCGTGTTCGATCTGCGCGCGAGCGCATCGATCGGCATGCGTCTCGATGCATCTCATCCGCAACTCGCACTCGCGGGCGGCTTCGACCATTGCTATGTATTGAATGAACCTGGCGCGCTGGAACCGCGCACCGTTGCCGTGCTGTTCGAGCCATCGAGCGGACGCGAACTGAGCGTGTCGACCGATGCACGCGGCTTGCAGTTCTACTCGGGAAACTATCTGGAAGGCGTGCCCGCGCGCGACGGGTCGCGTTATTGCAAGCATGCGGGACTGTGTCTCGAAGCCGGCGGCTTTCCGAACGAGATCAACATGGACAGCAGCGAACTCGCCGTGCTGCGTCCCGGCGAGGCTTATCGTCAGCGCACGCGCTATACGTTGCGAGTACGCTGACGCGGCATCAGAAGATGTTGCGCAAACCGATCGACACGCCGGTTTGATTCGAGCGGCCCGGCAGTTCGACATCGGCCGCGCCCGTCACCTTGTTGAAGTCCACCGTGCCGTAGACTTCGGTGCGCTTCGACAACGCATACTCCGCCACCGCGACACCCGTGTACCGATTGCCGCTGCCCGTCGCACCGCCGCCGGTCGCCGCGTTCTTCATGTGGTCGTAGTAGAACGCGCCCGTGAGCAACAGCGCCGGCGTGACCTGATACGTGACGCCGGCGAACGGGCCATCGTCGCGGCGGCCCGAGCCCTTCAGGATATCCGTGCCCGCCACGAGGCCGCGCTGCTGCAGGATGCTGTCGACAAAGCCGGTGTCGTCGGTCGAATGCAGATAACCGACATAGAGCTTCGCCGCGCCGATTGCATAGACCGCGTTCGCGTTCCAGATTTTCTGCTTGTTCGCGGAGTTGTCGCTGTTCTGCTGATAGCCGCCGCCGATGGAAAGCGGACCCATGACATATGACGCCGTGAAGCCGTACATGTTGCCCGCGCCCATATGGCCCGGCACCTGCCCCGAGAAACCGCCCGCGCCGGTCGATGTATAGTTCGTGCCGAACGAGTACATCGCGCCGATCGTCAGGCCCGCGAACGTGCCGTTGTACTTGACGGCGTTATCCGCATAGAGGCCCGCGCCCAATGCAACCGGCAGCCACGCGTTCTCGAAGTAATTGCCGACGGTGAGCGGATCGTACGTGTCGCCGAGCATGTCGAAGAGCGGCGTCTTCTGCCGGCCGAGCGTCAACGTGCCATATTGATTCGACAGACCGACGAAGGCCGCGCGATTGAATGCGCGGGCGCTATCGGAGTACTGGCCGTTCTCCAGTTCCACGCCGCTCTCCAACTGGAAGATCGCCTTCAGGCCGCCGCCCAGATCTTCGGTGCCTTTGAAGCCGATACGGCTGTTGGTGATCGCGCCGTTGGTCATGAACAGCTTGCCGTCGTTGTTGGCGTTGGCGTTCGTGAGATAGCGCACGCTCACGTCGGCGACGCCATAGAGCGTGACCGAGCTTTGCGCGAATGCGGATTGACACGCGAGCGCGATGGCCGATGCGCCGACGCCTGCGATGGCACGCGATGCAATTGTCTTCATGATGTGTCGGGAGCGCGTATTTATTGGAAGTGTTCAATGGCCTTCGTTGCATCGCCTTTCAGTTCGCTGTCTGAACGAATGCAGCTCGGGCGCGACGCATGAAAGCACGCGATTTTTTAACACATCGATTGTCGTGGCGCTGATCCGGTGCAATACGTGTGGTGTTTTTGTGCAACAGCGGCTATTCGATTCGTTGCGCGGCGAGCGCATCATGCTTTCGCGCGCGCCGCCTGCGCAGGCTCGGTAGGCACTGCTTCGAGAAAGCCTTTCCCCATCTCTTTCTCGAAGCGCGATGGACTGCCTTCCCACACGATGCGCGCATGCTCAAGCACATAAACCCGATCCGCATGAGGCAGCGCGAAGGTGACGTTCTGCTCGCCCAGCAGCACGGTGATAGGCGTGGTCTTCTGCATCAGCTCCATCGCCTTCGACAACTGCTCGAGTATCACGGGCGCGAGGCCGAGCGTCGGTTCGTCGAGAATGAGCAGCTTCGGCTGCATCATCAGCGCGCGTGCGATCGCGAGCATCTGCTGCTCGCCGCCCGACAGCGTGCGCGCGGTCTGCGCCTGACGCGACTCGAGTATCGGAAAGAGCTCGAAGAGCCATTTGAGCTGATCGGCGCGTGTCTTGTCCGGAAGATGATAGCCGCCGAGATCGAGGTTCTCGCGCACGGTCATGTCGCCGAACAACTCGCGCGTTTCCGGACATTGCACGATGCCCGCGCGCGCGATCGCCGCCCCGCTCATGCCCTTCAGATCCCGCGAGCCGAATCGAATCGCACCCTGATAAGGCACGAGCCCGGAGATCGCATTGAAGAGCGTCGTCTTGCCCGCGCCATTCAATCCGACGACGGACACGAACTCGCCTTCGCGCACGTGCATGCTCACGCTGTCGAGCGCGCGCGCCTTGCCGTACAGCACGCCGACATGCTCGACCTGAAGCAGCGACGGCCTGGTGTTCACGATTTCCGCGCCCCGTTCGCGCGCCTCGATCTTGCCGCCGAGATACACGCGTCGCACGGTCTCGTCGCGCATCACCTCTTCGGCCGTGCCCTCGGCGACGTACTCGCCGAGATACATCGCGAGCACGCGATCCGCGAGCGCCGCGAGACTCTTCACGTTGTGATCGACGAGCAGCACCGCGCGACCTTCCGCGCGAAAGCCGCGAATCAACTCGGAGAACGCTTCGGACTCGGCCGCGGTGAGACCCGCGAACGGCTCGTCGACGAGCACGACGCGCGGATCACGCGCAATCGCCTTCGCCATTTCCATGCGGCGCAGATCGGCGAACGGCAGCGTCGCGGGATGCCGATGCATCACGCGAGCGAGGCCCACGCGCTCGGCGATCTCTCGCGCGCGGCGATTCACGTGCGGATCGGCGGCGAGCTTCACGAGCGAATCGGGCAACAGCGCGAGCTTGATATGTTCGAGCACCGTCTGCCGATGCAGCGGCCGCGAATGCTGAAACACGATGCCCACGCCCGCCCTCGCGATCCTATGCGGCAGCCAGCCGGCCATCTCGACGCCATCGACTTCGATCGATCCCGCGTTGGGCCGCTCGATGCCCATGATGAGCTTCATCACGGTCGATTTGCCCGAGCCGTTCGGCCCGATGAGACCGAGTATCTCGCCGGGCCGGATATCGAAGCCGATGTCCTTCACCGCCACGAGACCGCCGAAGCGCTTCGTCAGGCCGCGCACGGCGAGCAATGGCGCGCGATTGTCGTTATCGCTCATTCGCGCTCCCTCACACGCAGGATGTTGCCGAGCAATCCATCCGGAAAGAACAGAATGACCGCGAGCGCGACAGCCGCGACCACGAACGTGTTGATCTGACCGAGAGGACGAAGGAATTCTCCGGCGACGATCAGAAAGATCGAGCCGAGCACCGCGCCGAGTATCGTGCGCCGTCCGCCGAGCACCGCGGCGATGATGATCTGCACGCCGATGCCGATATCGACCACCGTGCTCACCGACGCCGTGCCCTGATAGAACACGAGCATCGCGCCCGCGACGCCGGAGAACACCGCGCTGATGCAGAACGCCGCGAGCTTGTGCTTCACGACGTTGAAGCCGAGCGCCTGCGCGCCGACGGTATCCTGGCCGCTCGCCTGCAGAATGAGGCCGATCGCCGAGCGTGACAGGCCGAACAGCATGATCGCGCAGACGACGAGGAATGCGAGCGCGATCCAGTAGTTGTTGCTCGCATCGACGGACATCACATCGGGCACCATCATGCCGATCTCGCCGCCCGTGATGCCCGCGAAGATCACGATCGCGTTTTGCAGCAGCAGCACCGCGACGAGCGTGACGAGGCCGAAGTACGGCCCGCGCAATCGCAACGCGGGCACCGCGAGCAGCAAGCCGCCGATCAGCGCGACGAGGCCGCCCGCCATCACGCATATCGCTATCGGCGCGGCTGCGTGCGCGTTCAGGATCGCGGCGGAATAGGCGCCCAGGCCGATCAGAAACGTCGGCCCGAAGTTCACTTCACCCGCGAATCCGAACAGCAAGTCCCACGACATCGCGAAGACGCCGAAGTAATAGGCGACGGTCAGCACGCCGAGGATATAGCCGGTGAGCCACCACGGCAGCGTCGCGGCGACGATCGCGAGCAGGACCGCGGACCAGACCAGACGCGAACGAGCGATGTCTTTCATGATTACCGCCGTCCGAGAAAGCCTTGCGGCCGCACATACACGACGAGCACGAGCAGCAGCAGCGCGGGCAGCGGCCGCAGCGTCGGCGAGATGAGATACGCGGTGACGGTCTCCAGATAGCCCACGACATACGCGGCCATCAACGAGCCCGACACGCTTCCGAGACCGCCGAGCACGACGATGGAAAACGCGCTCGCCGTGAGCTGCCCGGTGTTGTTCGTGCTGACGCCGAGAAACGATGCGAGCAGCACGCCCGCGATGCCCGCGAGCACGCCGTAGATCGTCCACGCGAGCAGATAGATGTTCGAGAGCTCGAAGCCGAGCAGCGTGAGACCGCGTGGATTCATCGACGCCGCAAGCAGCGCCTTGCCCGCTTTGGTGCGATTCACGAAGAGCCACAACAATCCGATCGCGATCCAGCATACGATCGCGATCATGATCTCGTTGTAGGGCACGCGCACGCCCGCGACGCTCGCGACGCCGGGAATCAGCGGACGCATCGTGATGGGATTGTCGGAGAAGAGATAGGCCATGCCCTGCTGGATCATGATGCCCCAGAGGAGCGTGCCCGTCAGCACGAAGATCTCTTTCTCTTCACGCGGAATCGCGGTGGAACGTTGAATGGGCCGCACCACCATGAAATAGGTGATGTACGCGGCGATCATCCCGCAGATCACGCCGAGCGGCGTGCCGAGATACGTGCCCAGGCCTGCTTCGCCCGCGAGCGCCCAGCCGAGCAGCGCGGAAATCAGCATCACGCCGCCGTGCGCGAGATTGAGCACGCCGGAGACGCCGAAGATCAGCGTGAAGCCGATCGCGCCGAGCGCATAGAGCGAACTGATCGCGAAGCCATCAATGAGTATTTGCAGTGGCAACATAGCGGCCCTTTCATGTTTTCCATGTCGATGCCAACGTGGAACCGGTCCCCGCAACATGCGCCGCAAGGCGCGCGCGCTTTCGACAGCGCACGCGCCGCACGACGAAAAGGCGCTTAGTTCGCGGCCGCCTGCACCTTCACGAAGGCCGGGAACTTGACCTTCGCGTTCGCGACGGACTTGGGCCAGATCGCCACTTGCTTGCCGTTCTGCCATTGCAGGTTGATGCCGGTGATATAGCCTTCGCCGTACTTCAACGCATGCGTGAACTGATCGTTCTTGCCGTAGAACTGCCAGCGTCCGATCGTGCCGACGTAGTCGGTCTTCTCCAGTGCATCGACCATCTTGTCGGGATCGGTCGAGCCTTGATTGCGATGAATCGCATCCGCGATGATGTACACGAGGTCATAGCTCGTGAAGCCGTCATAGGCGGGCGACACGCCGGCAAAGTGCTTCTGGTACGACTCGACGAACGGCACGGTCTTCGGCGTCATCGCGACGCCGGGCGCCGCCGCCGATGCCGTGATGACGCCCTCGGTCGCGCCATTGGTGTCTTTCCAGAAGCTCGTCGTCGTGGCTTGCGAGCTTTGGCCCGACATCGGAATCGGCACTTGCTGATCGTGCCATTGCACCGTTGGCTGCACGCCTACATGGCTGATGCCCGTTGTGATCGTGTCCGGATGCTTCGCTTCGATCTGGTTGAAGATCGGCGTGAAGTCGGACGTGTCGGGATTGAAGCGGATGTGATCCAGCACCTTCAGCCCCGCTTTCGGCAGGCATTCGAGGTAACGCTCATCGAGCGGCTTGGTCCACGCCGCGTCTTCGCTCATCACGACCGTCGTCTTCATCTTGAACTCGCCGACGAGCACGTCATGCGAGAAATCGCAGATCGACTGCGCGATGAAGGCCGAGGTCATCCAGCCGTGGAAGGTGTACTTGTAGTTGTTGTAGTCGTCGTGCACGCGCTTCGAGATTTCGTTGCTCGCCGCGCCCGGCGTGATGAACGGCATCTTCAGGCGCGCGGACCACGGCTCCATCGCGAGCGCGACTTCGCTGATATAGCTGCCGATGATCGCGACCACCTTGTCCTGGCTCGCGGCGCGTTGAAATGCGCGCACACCGTCGGAGGCCGACGAATGATCGTCATACGCGATGATCTGGATTTGCCGCCCATCGACGCCGCCCTTGGCGTTGATCTCTTCCGCGGCGAGTTGCGCGGCCTTGCTGATCGAGGCGCCCGCCACGGCGGACTCTTCACTGATGACGCCGATCTTGATCGGCTCCCCTGCTGCATGCGCCGTGACCGAGAGGCCCAGCCCCGCTATCGCCGTACCCGTTGCAATGACGGTGCTCATTCCCCGCCACGTCTTGCCCTTTGACATCATCAGTCTCCTCTTTGTAATCGATCGTGGAGCGACGCCAGCCAGACACATGACACTTGCAGCAATTAAGGATTTGCCGACAAACAGTAGCACTCGCCTTTCATGCACTGAATCAGTAATAACGATAAAGACGATCATGCGAAAAGATCATGAATGACCCACGATACTTTCGAATAGCTTGCGTAATAAACTCACGCTCGGCGAAGCAAGCGAAGCGGCGACAGTCGCGGCGACCGCGATTTTTTCCGTATTATCGAAGAAGGGCCGACGAATTCCGTTCGCCATGCGCATGCGAGCCGCGTCGATCGTCGCTCATTGTCCAGGACGACGGCTGCGTGCTTCGCATCGGCATCAATGGGATCGTGCGAGAAAGGGAATCGCAACCATGACCACGAAAGTGCTGATCGCGGACGATCACGCGATGGTGCGCGACGGACTGCGCCATATTCTCGCCAACGCGAGCGGTTTCGAGGTGGCCGGCGAAGCCAGCGATGCAGCCAGTACCCTGGCCCTCGTGCGCTCGACGCCGGCACAGGTGCTGGTGCTGGACCTGTCGATGCCGGGCCGCAGCGGCATCGATCTGCTCAAGCAGGTGAAGGAGGAGAACCCCGCTCTGCGCATTCTCGTGCTCACCATGCATGCCGAACAGCAGTACGCCAACCGCGCGTTCAAGGGCGGCGCGTCAGGCTATCTGACCAAGGAAAGCGCCAGCGCCGAACTGCTCGCCGCCGTGACCAAAGTGGCTGCGGGCGGAGCATACGTGAGCCTCTCGATGGCCGAGCGCCTCGTGCAGAGCCTGACCGAGGCCGCCGACGCGCTGCCGCATCAACGCTTGTCGGATCGCGAGTTCGAAGTGTTTCGGCGGCTTTGTGCGGGCGAGTCGATCAATCAGATCGGCGAGGCGCTGTCCGTGAGCGCGAAAACCGTCAGCACGTACAAGGCACGCGTACTGGAGAAGATGCAGTTGCCGCACGAAGCGGCCCTCGTGCGCTACGCAGTGCGCCACAATCTCTTCGATGACGAATGCGACGACGCCTGAGTGTTCGTCCGTCAGGATTTCCCTACACGCCTTCCAGAATTCCTACCGAACTTTCCGCCATCGCCGACATTATTCGGTGACGGCGTGACGAATAATTCAAGGGATAGATTCATCCAGCGCGCATCGAGACGCTGAGTTTCCCTGGTATCTGGCTCGTATGCGCGAATCCAGCTTTTACCGGAGGCACAGCATGTTCCCTGATAGCGAAGGCGGCTCCTACGCCCGGCCATCCAATGCGCCGGCGCCGCGTCGTGCTTTTCCGATCGCGCATGTCTCCCGGACGACCGCGACACGCGAGCACATGCGCTGCTCGACCTGTCTGATGCAGCGTGTCTGCATACCCAGCGGGCTCTCGTCGGATGAATGCGAGCGGCTCGACGCGATCATCTGCGCGACCCGGATCATCCGGCGCGGCGAGCCGCTCTATCGTTCCGGCGATGCGTTTCAGAGCTTGTATGCCGTGCAAAGCGGCTGCTTCAAAACCGTCGTCACGCACCGCGACGGGAACGAACAGGTCACGGGTTTTCATCTGGCAGGCGACGCGCTCGGATTCGACGGCGTGAGTTCCGACCACCACGGATGCGACGCGATCGCGCTCGAAGACAGTGTCGTCTGCATCATTCCGTTCGGCCTGCTCGAACTGCTGTGCCGCGAGGTCAAGGCGATTCAGCACCACGTGCATCGCATGATGTGCAGCGAGATCGTGCGCGAGTCCAACCTCATGATGCTGCTCGGCACGATGACCGCCGAGCAACGCGTTGCGGCTTTCCTGCTCAACATTTCGACGCGCATGAAGGCGCGCGGTTATTCACCCGCGCAGTTCGTGTTGCGGATGACCCGCGAGGAGATCGGAAGTTATCTCGGACTCAAGCTGGAAACGGTGAGCCGGATGTTCTCCAAACTACAGCGGGCAGGCGTAGTCGATGCGCGAGGCAAGGAAGTGCGGATACTCGATCAGGTCGGGCTCGAAAGCGTGTGAGAGGTTTCTCGATGTCTTTGCGCGTTTCGTCACCCGTTCGCGCCATGCCGCGTCCTTAGACTCGGTTCTGTCCGAAGCGGGCGCGTCGCTCGAACGCGGCCGGTGCTGCTCGCGCCGCGTGCCGGCGAACACAGCTAAGATGGACCCTTCGACACGTACGGAGGAAGACATCGAATGCTGACGATCTGGGGCAGAGCCAACTCGGTCAATGTGCAGAAAGTGCTGTGGTGCTGCGAGGAACTGGGGCTCGCGTACGACCGTATCGACGCGGGCCTGCAATTCGGGCGCAACGACGAGCCCGACTATCTCGCGATGAATCCGATGGGCCGCGTGCCCACGCTGGACGACGGCGATTTCGTGCTGTGGGAGTCGAACTCGATCCTCCGCTATCTGGCGATGCAATACGGCGCGGGCGGCACGCTCTACCCCGCCGAGCCGAAGGTGCGCGCGAGCGCGGACCGCTGGCTCGACTGGTCGCTCTCCACGCTGCAACCCGCCGAGCGTCCGGTCTTCTGGGGCTATATCCGCACCAGCGCCGCCGATCGCGACGTGAAGCAGCTCGCCGCCGCCGCGAGCGAAGTGGAGAAGCTCTGGCGCGTGATCGACAAGCGCCTGACAGGCCGCGGCTATCTCGAAGGCGACACGTTCACCCTCGCCGATCTCGTCATCGCCGCTTATGCGCGTCGCTGGTTCGGCATCGCGGAGCTAACTCGGCCCGCGCTTCCCGAACTCGAACGCTGGTACGCGGGCATCACGCAGCGCCCGGGCTTCGCGCGTCATGTCGCGCCTGCGCTGACCTGATCCGGGACGCATCGCCATGACTATCGAACTGCACGCGTGGAACACGCCCAACGGACGCAAGATCAGCGTCGCGCTGGAGGAAATGCAACTGCCTTATGCCGTGACGACGGTGAACATCACGAAGGGCGAACAGCACGCGCCCGACTTTCTGCGCATCAGCCCGAACAATCGAATTCCGGCGATCGTCGATCCGGACGGACCGGACGGCCAGCCGATCAGCGTGTTCGAATCCGGTGCGATCCTGCTTTATCTCGGCGAGAAGACCGGCCAATTTCTACCCGCGAGCCTGCGCGATCGCGTGCCGGTGCTCGAATGGCTGATGTGGCAGATGGGTGGCTTCGGCCCGATGCCGGGACAGGTGCATCACTTCCGCATGGTCGAAGCGGAAACCGACCGGCGCTATGGCCTTAAGCGCTATTCCGATGAAACGCGCCGCCTATACGGCGTGCTCGACAAGCGTCTCGCGCAAGTGGAATTCGTCGCGGGAGATTTGTCCATCGCCGATTTCGCGATTCTCGGCTGGGCATGGCGGCATGAGCGCCATCAGGTTTCGCTCGATGACTACCCCAATGTCAAACGCTGGTATGAAGCGTTGTTCGCGCGTCCGGCCGTCAAGCGCGGCTTCGAGGTGAAACTCGACGACCTCGCCTGACGCCTCGTCGCGCCTCATGCCCGGTGCCAGGAATCGGCCCGACATGAGGCGCCGGACTCAGTGATGCAGGCGATACTGGGTCGCCGCCGTCAGCTCGGCCTTCGCCTGACGGAGCAACGCTTCGGCTTTCTCCGCGTGACCGTCGAACTGGCCACGGCCATCGACGCGCTGCGCTTCGACGCGACTGATCGTGTCATCGATCATGTGCTGCTCGGCCTCGAAGCCGGAAAAATGATTCATGGGTTGCGCCATGGCGGTGATAGCCGTGAGCGCGACGCTTGAAAAAGCGATGCCAGCAATGATTCGTTTCACTTCGATTTCCTAACTATTTGAATTGCTCGAATCGAACTCTATGAGTTCGACGTACCCGTCCACGCGATGTCGACACGCATCGCAATGAAGGGCACTGCGGTGAATAACGCGCCTGCGCAAACGGAATTGACCCGCTCACCGCATGAAGATGTGTCGGCTGATTACGAGATGAGTGGCGCTGCAACCATCGCATGAGGTCTCGTGGACGACTGTGTCAGGCTCACGTAAGTCGCGCGCATAATATAAGAACAGGAGAAGCACAGAAGAATGCACAAATCGACAGGAGAGACGACCACCATGACAGCCAGCATGTACGACGATGGCCTTCCCAAGACGGCCGCCAACTTCGCGGCATTGACGCCGCTCATGTTCATCGAGCGCGCGGCATCCGTTTATCCGACGCGCGCCGCCATCGTGCACGGCGACGTGCGGCGCAACTGGGCCGAAACTTATGCGCGCACGCGGCGGCTCGCGTCGGCGCTCGCGGTACGCGGCATCGGCGTGAACGATACCGTCGCCGCCATGCTGCCGAACACGCCCGAGATGGTCGAAGCGCACTTCGGCGTGCCGATGACGGGCGCCGTGCTCAACACGCTCAACACGCGGCTCGACGCAGCCACGCTCGCGTTCATGCTCACCCATGGCGAAGCGAAGGCCGTGCTCGTCGATCGCGAATTCTCGGACGTGATTCGCAAGGCGTTGAAGGACGTGCCGCAGGATGTGCTCGTCATCGATGTCGACGACACGCAGTATGCGGGCGCGGGCGAGCGTATCGGCGAAATCGAATACGAGGCGCTGCTTGCGAGCGGCGATCCCGCATACGAATGGTCGCCGCCGTCGGACGAATGGAACGCGATCTGTCTGAACTACACGTCGGGCACCACGGGCAATCCGAAAGGCGTCGTCTATCACCATCGCGGCGCGTACACGAATGCGGTGAGCAATATCCTCGAATGGGACATGCCCAAGCACGCCGTGTACTTGTGGACGCTGCCCATGTTCCATTGCAACGGCTGGTGCTTTCCGTGGACCGTCGCCGCGCGCGCGGGCGTGAACGTGTGCTTGCGCCGCGTCGACGCGAAGACCATTTTCGATCTGATTCGCCGTGAAGGTGTCACGCATTATTGCGGCGCGCCGATCGTGCAGAATCTGCTCGTCAACGCACCCGACGAAATGAAGGCCGGCATCGAACAGAAAGTCCACGCGATGGTCGCGGGCGCCGCGCCCCCCGCCGCGATGATCGAAGGCATGGAGCGCATGGGTTTCGAACTGACGCACGTGTACGGGCTCACGGAAGTCTACGGGCCAGCCACCGTCTGTCCGCAGCAGGCCGAATGGAGCGCGCTCGATATCGGCGAACGCGCGCGGCTCAATGCGCGGCAGGGCGTGCGCTATCACTTGCAGGATGCGGTCACCGTGCGCGATCCGATCTCGATGGAGCTCGTCCCTTCCGATGGCGAGACCATCGGCGAGATCATGTTCCGCGGCAACATCGCGATGAAGGGCTATCTGAAGAATGCAGCCGCGACGGAAGAAGCGTTTCGCGGCGGCTGGTTCCATACCGGCGATCTGGCCGTCGCCTACCCGGATGGCTATGTGCGCATCAAGGATCGCAGCAAGGACATCATCATTTCCGGCGGCGAGAACATATCGAGCATCGAAGTCGAGGACGTGCTGTACAGGCATCCGGCGGTGCTCGCCGTCGCCGTCGTGGCGAAGCCGGATGCGCGTTGGGGCGAGACGCCTTGCGCGTTCGTCGAATTGAAGAATGGCGCGCAGGCGAGCGCCGAGGAGTTGGTCGCGCATTGCAAGAAGCATCTTGCCGGCTTCAAGGTGCCGCGCGCGATCGAGTTCTGCGAATTGCCGAAGACATCGACCGGCAAGATCCAGAAGTTCGAGCTGCGCAAGCGCGCGGGGTCCGTCGCCGCGATCGACGTCTGATGGAGCACACGACAATGAGCGAACTCGTTCTGATCGAACGCGATGCGTATGAAACCAGGGGTGTCGTCAGGCTCACCCTAAACCGTCCCGACGCGTTCAATGCGCTATCGGAAGCAATGCTCGAAGCGCTCGAACGCGCGTTGAACGACATCGCCGAATCGGATGCGCGCGTGGTCGTGCTCGGCGGTGAAGGCCGCGCGTTCTGCGCGGGCCATGACCTGAAAGAGATGCGGGCGCAACCTGCGGTCGAATACTACCGGGCGCTTTTCGCGCGCTGCTCGCGCATGATGCTGACGATCCAGCGCATGCCGCAGCCGGTCATCGCGCGGGTGCAGGGCATCGCGACCGCGGCGGGATGTCAGCTCGTCGCGATGTGCGATCTCGCGGTGGCATCGAGCGAAGCGCGTTTCGCGGTGTCGGGCGTGAATCTCGGGCTCTTCTGCGCGACCCCAAGCGTGCCGTTGACGCGCAACGTATCGCGCAAGGCCGCGTTCGAGATGCTCGTCACCGGCGAGTTCATCGATGCGGCGACGGCGCGCGAACGCGGGCTCGTGAATCGCGTCGCGTCGCCGGGCGAACTCGACGATACCGTGCGCACACTGGCCGCGACCATCGCCGCCAAACCGCGCGAAGCGGTCGCGGCGGGCAAGGGTTTGTTCTATCGGCAACTCGAGACCGGCATCGAAGCTGCATACGCGCTCGCATCGGAAACGATGGCCTGCAACATGATGGACGACGCAACGCTCGAAGGCACGCAAGCCTTCATCGAAAAGCGTCCGCCGCGCTGGGATTGAACGCTTCAGCTCACGTGCTCGACCGGATGCTTCTCGAGCCACGCGTTCTCTTCGTCGCTGTATAAGCGCGAACGCGTGAGAAAGCGCAGTCCGCTCGGGCGCTCCAGCGAGAACATGCCGCCGTTGCCCGGCACCGCATCGATGATGAGCTGCGTATGCTGCCAATACTCGTACTGCGATTCGGTCATGTAGAACGGCACGCCGCCGATCGCGCCGAGCTTGACGTCCGAACCGCCGACCAGGAATTCGTCGACCGGAAAGCACATCGGCGCGCTGCCGTCGCAGCATCCGCCGGATTGATGGAACAGCACCTCGCCGTGCTCGGCCTTGAGCTTCTCGATCAGGTCGATGGCGGCGGGCGTCGCGGTCACGCGCTGCACTTCGTGTTCGCTCATGATGTCCCCGTTGTTCGATCCGGCCGCCGCCGAAACCGGCGGCGGCCCCACGCGCTTTAGAAGAAGCCGAGCGGCTTGTCGCTATAGCTGACGAGCATGTTCTTCGTCTGCTGATAGTGGTCGAGCATCATCTTGTGATTCTCGCGGCCGATCCCCGATTGCTTGTAACCTCCGAACGCCGCGTGCGCTGGATAAGCGTGATAGCAGTTGGTCCAGACGCGTCCCGCCTGAATCGCGCGGCCGAAGCGATAGGCCCGCGTGCCGTCGCGCGTCCACACGCCCGCGCCGAGACCGTAGAGCGTATCGTTCGCGATTTCGAGCGCCTCTTCCTCCGTCTTGAACGTCGTCACCGAGAGCACCGGCCCGAAGATTTCCTCCTGGAAGATGCGCATCTTGTTGTGGCCTTTGAAGACCGTCGGCTTGATGTAGTAGCCGTTCTTCAGCTCGCCGTCGAACGTATTGCGCTCGCCGCCGGAGAGGCACTCGGCGCCTTCCTGCTTGCCGAGATCGATATACGACAGAATCTTCTCCAGTTGCTCCTGCGAAGCCTGCGCGCCGATCATCGTCTTCGTGTCGAGCGGATGGCCCTGCGCGATCGCCGCGACGCGCTTCAACGCACGCTCCATGAAGCGCTCGTAGATCGACTCCTGCACCAGCGCGCGCGACGGGCACGTGCATACTTCGCCCTGATTCAGCGCGAACATCGTGAAGCCTTCGAGCGCCTTGTCGAAGAAGCTGTCGTCGGCATTGAGCACATCTTCGAAGAAGATATTCGGGCTCTTGCCGCCCAGTTCCAGCGTGACCGGAATCAGGTTCTGGCTCGCGTACTGCATGATGAGCCGCCCGGTCGTGGTCTCGCCCGTGAAGGCGATCTTCGCGATGCGCTTGTTCGACGCGAGCGGTTTGCCCGCTTCGAGACCGAAGCCGTTCACGACGTTGAGGACGCCGGGCGGCAGCAGATCTTCGATCACCTCGAGCAGCACGAGGATCGACGCGGGCGTCTGCTCGGCCGGCTTCAGCACGACGCAGTTGCCGGCCGCGAGCGCGGGCGCGAGCTTCCACACGGCCATCAGGATCGGGAAATTCCACGGAATGATTTGCCCGACCACGCCGAGCGGCTCATGGAAGTGATACGCGACCGTATCGTGATCGATCTCCGAGATGCCGCCTTCCTGCGAACGCGCCGCGCTCGCGAAGTAGCGGAAGTGATCGATCGCGAGCGGAATGTCCGCGGCCATCGTCTCGCGCAGCGGCTTGCCGTTGTCGATCGACTCGGCCAGCGCGAGGCGCGGCAGGTTCTGCTCCATGCGATCGGCGAGCTTCAGCAGCAGATTCGCGCGATCGGTGACGGAGGTCCTGCCCCACGATGTCTTCGCCGCGTGCGCCGCATCGAGCGCGGCTTCGATATCGGCTTCGCGCGAGCGCGGAATCGATGTGAAGGGCTCGCCGGTGATCGGCGAAATGTTGTCGAAATACTCGCCGCCCGCGGGCTGCACCCACTTGCCGCCGATGAAGTTGCCGTACTGCTTTTTGTAGGGGAATTCGGTGCTCAGGAACTGCATCTCTGCGTGATTCATTTCTATGTGCTCCTCGCATGTCGACGTGAACGGGCCGGCACTGCCGATGTCCGGCGCCGGTCGCTCTTGTCTGCGAGTTCCATGCCATCGCGCGAGCGCGAGTGCGACGGGCGCGCAAGCCGCATCGTCACGCGGTTTCGCGGGACATCGTCAGGGTTTATACGAGGGCTATGCGCACTGTTCACATTCAGAACACCTGCCCCGCTCTGTAGCGATGCGATACAGCGACGATCGCATTCCGTCACGGTGCCCGGGATGCGCGAGGATTGCCGCGCGAGACGCGCCAGCGCTGCGGGCAAACGCTTATGGCACGAGTGTTCATATTGCAAAGGCTTGTGCAGTTGTCTATGGTCATGCCAGCCGTGGCACAGCGTCGCACCTATATGTCGTTTCAACGCATGTTTGGGCGGCGCGAAATGGCCTTGCAAGCGCCCGATGCGTACCGTGTCGCGCGCGCGCATGACCACGGCGGGCTGCTGTGCGGCGACCCCGTACGGCATGTCAAGAGCAAACGATGAGCGCGCACGCGCATGCATGACGCGCCACAGAGACCAGAATGAACAGCACAATCAATCAAGGGGCCGTGCACGGCCCGACAAGTTTTTTCTCGAAAGAAGCGACCATCGCCCGGCCCGGTTTCTCGCGCTGGATGGTGCCGCCCGCCGCGCTGGCTGTTCACTTGTGCATCGGGCAAGCGTATGCGTTCTCGGTGTTCAATGCGCCGCTGACGAAGATCATCGGCATCACGAAGTCCGCGCCCGATGACTGGTCGCTGACGACGCTCGGCTGGATCTTCTCGCTCGCTATCGTGTTTCTGGGCTTGTCCGCCGCGTTCGCGGGCAAGTGGCTGGAAAAGGTCGGCCCGCGCCGCACGATGTTCACCGCGGCCTGCTGCTTCGGCGGCGGCTTTCTGGTCTCGGCGCTCGGCGTCTACGTGCATCAGATCTGGCTGCTGTATCTCGGCTATGGCGTGATCGGCGGCATCGGGCTCGGGCTCGGCTATGTGTCGCCGGTATCGACGCTGATCCGCTGGTTCCCGGACCGTCGCGGCATGGCGACCGGCATGGCGATCATGGGCTTCGGCGGCGGCGCGATGATCGCCGCGCCCGGCTCCGTCGCGCTGATGAACCACTTCAAGAGCGCGACGAGCGCCGGCGTCGCCGAAACGTTTCTCGTGCTCGGCGTGCTCTACTTCATCTCGATGACGATCGGCGCGCTCGCGATCCGCATCCCGCCGGCGGACTGGAAGCCGGCTGGCTGGACGCCGCCCGCGACCGCGAAGAAGATGATCACGAAGAACCACGTGCATATCGACCAGGCGTTGAAGACGCCGCAGTTCTATCTGCTGTGGCTCGTGCTGTTTCTGAACGTGACGGCGGGCATCGGCGTGCTCGGCCAGGCATCGGTGATGATCCAGGAAAGCTTCAAGGCGTCGATCACGGCAGGCGCGGCCGCGGGCTTCGTCGGCCTGCTGTCGCTCTTCAACATGGGCGGACGTTTCGTGTGGGCATCGGCGTCGGACTGGATCGGCCGCAAGAACACCTACTTCGTGTTCTTCACGCTGGGCGCCGTGCTGTATTTCCTCGTGCCGCAATTCGCGAGCGCCGGCAATATCGCGCTCTTCGTGCTGGCCTACGGCATCATCCTGTCGATGTACGGCGGCGGCTTCGCGACGATTCCCGCGTATCTCGCCGACATGTTCGGCACGGCGTTCGTCGGCGGCATTCACGGGCGGCTCCTGACCGCGTGGGCGGCGGCGGGCGTCGCGGGTCCGGTGCTGGTCAACTACGTGCGCGCTTTTCAGGTGTCGCACGGCGTCGTCGGCGCGGCGGCCTACACGATGACGCTGCAAATCATGGCGGCGCTGCTCGTGATCGGCTTCGTTTGCAATCTGCTCGTCTCGCGCGTGCATGAGAAGCATCACATGAACACGTCGGTACAGACCGCAAGCTAAGCGTCAACGAGGAGATTCGCGATGAACGACCGCATCGATACTCAGGCAATGCACCCGTCGAATAAAGGACTGCTCCTGCTGTTCTGGGCGTATGTGCTGATTCCGCTCGCATGGGGCGTGACGAACACGCTCACGCAGGCGATCAAGCTGTTTCAGTAGTTCGCTGAAGGGTGCTTCCGCGCGCCGGCGGGCCGATGCATCGATCGGCTCACGGCGCGCGTTGCTTTTGCCGATGAATGATTCGCATGATCCGCGCCGGTGCCGTGATCGATGCATTTCCCCGTTGCTCGCAAATCGAAAACTCCAGTTTGATACCCGGCAGGCAACGGGACTTCGATGAGACGACGCTTTCGACCCGCTCAGTGCCCGCGATCCTCCACCCGGTTCAAGCTGCGACGCGCGAGCACGCTCATGAACAGCGTGCCGCACACGAGCGCGGCCAGATACACGCCCGCCATCATCCAATCGATTTCACTCACGGTTCTTCTCCTTCGAATTGATCCGCGGCCGGGGCGCCGCGGGGGTGATTCACGCAATTGCAAACTCTTCTGGCCTGATTTACGGCACGCGCGCGCAAAGGTTTAGCGAGAAGGAATGAACGACGTTGAGGCCACGTTGAAGGAGGAAGCGAAAAACGGCGCTTTTCGTGCGGCGAACGCTCGTTCGATGCGCAAACGTATGCCGGACGAGTCTCGCCATTCGGGCGCGGCGGCGTGCGCAGGCGTATCGTTCGATTAGCGCCCGAGCGCGCACGACGACATTCCCCACAGACAAAAAAACCGGCCCACGACAATGAACACGTCCCGTCGCAGCTTCATGTTTGTCAGCATCGGCATCGGCTCCGCGTTGTGGCTCACGCGAGCCCGCGCCGATGTGCCGCACTTGAGCGAAACCGACCCGGCGGCGGTCGCCGTCGGCTACAAGGAGGATGCCGCGAAGGTCGACAAAGCGAAATATCCGAACTTCGCGGCCGGGCAGACATGCGCCAACTGCTCGCTGTATCAGGGCAAGGAGAGCGACGCGTGGAGCGGCTGCACGCTGTTCAACGACAAACTCGTAGCCGGCAAGGGATGGTGCGCGTCCTGGACGAACATGTGACGCGGATTCAGTGCACCGAGTACCCGACGAAACGCCACATGTTGTCCGAGTCGAGGATGAATGTCACCATCTCGCGCGACGACTGGGCGGCCTGACTGAACTGGGTATCGAAGACGACGTTGATATACGCGCCGGCGGGCATGTTGCCGCTGCCGTCGTAGCGATAGTGCTTCACGCCCATCGGCATGCGCACGCCCGGCGTGCCGAGCGGCGAACGGTCGTGGGCGACCTTCTTCGTGAAGTCTTCGCGCGAAATGATCTGTTTCGCGATCGGCGACGCCGCGTCCCACACTTCGGCCGCCTTGTTCTGATCGATCATTTTGATGATGCTCGATGCCACCTGCGCGATATCCTGATCCTGCTTGTCGAGCGCGGCCTGCTGCTCTTTCGTGAGCGATTGCGCAACCGGTTGAATCTTTTGCTGCGCGGGTTGGACTTGTTGCGCCTGACAGGCGATGCTGCCCGAGACCAGGAGGAGCGCGGCGAGGGAGAGGCGGATGCTTGCTTTCATGTTGCGGACGACGTTTGTTTCACCGGCGCAGATTGTATCGCTGTCTTCGCCGGGGACGGTAAGAAATACTTAATTTCAGATTTTTTGCAATAAGCCGGGATGATCGGACCCAGCATGCGGCTTGCTGCCGAGTGAAGAGAGCGTCAGCTCTCAACGCTACCGCCCAGAAGGTGCCCACGCTCCCGAGAGCCGACACAATCGACTTGAAGCCCTTGGTCCAGAACTCCGACATCTGGTGTTTCCTCCGTTGAACCGCGTGGGCATGGAAAAGCCGCCCGAAGGCGGCTGGAGATTCGTTCGACGGTCGTATCACTACACCAATTGGGCCTGTCCAGGAAAGACGGCGCGCGTCTCAGGTAAAATCGCGCACCAATGTACCGTAACCTTCGATACGACAAGGCGCCTGTCCAAAGTGCCAAGCCCGAGTTCATACAATTTCGACCTTCTGAGGCTGGGTTGCTATCTCAATCGTTTGATCTGTGGAAATTCGCGTCACATGAAAGACGAAATAAAAGATGTTGAGATTGAAGGAATGCGCGGCATTGCGGCGCTCTTCGTCGTCCTAAATCACATTCCGTTTGCAGCGGTGTCTTTGGATTCGACATATCCCGCACTTTTTGGTTTCGTTAAAGGGAGCCAGCGATTTTACGTCCCTGGGTATCTTGGGTCACTCGGTGTCCAATTATTCTTCTGCATTACAGGCTATCTGTTCTGGAAGAAGGTCGTAGTTTCTGGAAAACCCACCGACTGGGCACAATTCTATCGAAATCGATTTCTGCGACTCGCTCCTGCTTACTTGCTCTTCGCAGTGTCGATGATGCTCACACTGAGTGTAATCGACGGATTCAAGATGCACACAACCGCGCTCGGGCTCGCTCACGATATATTCGCACAGTTGGCGCTTGGCATCGTGCAGCAGCGTCGCTTCAACGGAAGCGATACCACGATGTTCAATACGATTACCTGGACGCTCCCGTACGAATGGGGCTTCTATGTGTTACTGCCATTGCTTGCTGGCTTGAGAACGAGGCGATGGACGACGGCTGTAGGGCTGTTCGTTCTCGCAGTGCTGATAATCGCCTACGACGTCAAATGGTATTTGCTACTTTTCTTCTTGTCGGGAGCCGTCACCGCAGAGATTCGTTTTCGCTCCCAATCCCGTCCGTTGTTGGGCTCTCTCGCATTCTGCATTCTTGCGTTGGGCTACATCATGTTCCCGAAAGAAGTAATCGCAACCGCCCTTTCTGCGGTCGCAGGCGTTAGCCCGTTCGCCGATCTTTTCGTTGTCTTGATTCAATGGGTAATCGTAAGCGCAATGTTCTCCGTGGCTATGGCAATGAAACCCGGCATACTGAGGCTCAGACCATTAGTAATGCTCGGAACGATCAGCTACAGTTTGTATCTCCTTCATCTGACTGTCCTGCAGATCTCCATCCGAATGGCGGATCGATTGGAGCCGATCTCGCAATGGAGCATTGCGCATTTCTGGCACTGGGCCTTCATTGCGACAATGTGTTCGATCGTTGCCGCCACGATTTCCTACGCACTCGTTGAGCGGCCGTTCCTGCATCGGAGGCGTGGCGAACGCCGTTCCGCGTTGACAAATCAGAGCGTATAGGGCTTGATCAGATCGTTCGTGCAGCCCTGTTCCTAATTTGACGGGGTTTAAAGGCCTTCCTGAGCTCCAGCAGGCAGCGCTCAATCGTTCGGTTTTTATCGCGCATCATTCGCACCGATGACTCCCTGATGTGACCACCCTTGCGAATCTTGCGGGCAACCGAACACTGCTTGCCGTCGCGTTCACGCCGAGCAGCGCCGTCGCGCCGTTCCTTGAGTTGTAGATGACGGAGATGGCGGCGAAGCCCGATACCGGCGCGCCCGTGTCCATGCCACCAGCGCCGGTCATCGCAAGATCGATTGCCTCGTTGAAGCTCGCCAAGGCGATAGGTCTGACCGCCCGGCGTGGTTTCAACGATGATTTCGTCAGCGGTGCAGGTCGCAATCGCTGACGCAGCCGCCACTGTCATCGCGCCATTACGAACCGATCCAACGACCGATGCATACCTGTACGATCACGATCAGTGGCCCGATGGTCCGTTCGCGTGCGACTTCATCTTCGTCACCGAAGACCTGAAGCCGCACATCGCCGGGTGCGAAGCGGATCGGTCGAGCCGGTCATCGGATCATCAGCCGATGTGGCTCGAATTGCACTAGGCGCCCTCTTCGCGCGACAGGCCGTAGAGCGCCTGCAACACGGCGGCGCGCGCCTGACCGACGATCATGCCGCGCCAGATATCGTCGTCGATGTAGAACGCCGCGCGAATCTGCCTGCGAATGCCGGCCTTCAGCGCATCGGGCGCGTCCGGATGATGACGCACCCACACGTCCGCGCGCAGCATGTCGAGCATGTCGGTGAGCGGCACGGTGCCGTACTCGATCGCGATCGATGCAATCGCGGCATGCGCGCACGTCTGCCGCAGCGTATCGAGCAAAGGCCCGGCGACATCCGCCGCGATCGACGTGCCGTCCGAAGGACTCGTCACGTCCGCGCCCCACCAGCGCCGCGCGCGCGCTACATCGCCCACGCATATCTTCGCGCCGAAGCCGCTCGGCCCGAGTCCCGTATGAAAATCGATCCAGCCGATCGCCGTGCACGTCTCGCCGTATTCCGCGAGCAGACTGCGCATCGTGCGCGTGCTCCACGCCGTCTGCGCGCCGCCGTAGAACATGCCTTGCGGATGCGTGTACTGGCCCGTCGTCACGGCTTGCTGATAGGCCCATTGGCCGTGCGTTTCGATATACCCGCGAAGCGCCGCGACATTCGCCTCGTCGGGCGGCCAGGCCGCGGGGATCAGCAGGTCGTGCAGCGCCGCATAGCCGGAGTTCTGCGGCAACGGCCCGCTGAAATCCACGCTGTTGCGATTCAGATCGACGTTGCCTTCCGTCGTGCGGCTCAGATACGAAAAGCCGTACGGATTGATCGCATGGACGAGCAGCATCGCGACGCCGAGTTGCTCCATCGCGGCATGCAACACCTCGTCGCGCAGCAGCGCGATCTGCGCGCCCGAGCCGCAAAAACC
Organism: Caballeronia sp. J97; assembly: GCF_905220305.1. Classification (NCBI taxonomy): domain Bacteria; kingdom Pseudomonadati; phylum Pseudomonadota; class Betaproteobacteria; order Burkholderiales; family Burkholderiaceae; genus Caballeronia; species Caballeronia sp. J97. Next base: position 54,336 of record NZ_CAJMZL010000035.1, read on the forward strand.
TTCGACGCCATGCGTTCCGGATGTCAGCACGAGCAGGCGCTTCGCATCTGAGGGACCGACGCGCACGACATCGGTCGCGAGCGTCTCGCCTTCCAGACCGGCGACGCTTTCGAGCACGCGCGTATCGACGGCGAGATCCCGCGCGGCGGCCGCATCGAGAAATCGCTGGCGCGCCTCACGGTATGTCGATGAAAACATGGACGCCTCCTCAGCCGCGCGCGAGAAACTTCTCGACGAGCCGCACCCAATACGTCGAGCCGAGCGTGAGTACGTCGTCATTGAAATCGTAACTGCTGTTGTGCAGCATGCACGGCCCGATGCCATGCCCGTGATCGCGATGCCCGCCCGATCCGTTGCCGATATACGCATAGCAGCCAGGACGCGCGAGCAGCATGTACGAGAAGTCCTCCGCGCCCATCGTCGGATCGATGTTCATGTTCACCTTCTCCGCGCCAACGACATCGCGCATCACGCCGAGCGCGAAGTGCGTTTCGCTTTCCGTGTTCACCGTCGGCGGATAGTTGCGTACGAAACTGACCTCGGCCTTGCATCGATACGCCGCCGCCGTCGCCGCGACGATCTCCTTCATGCGCGTCTCGATCAGATCGAGCACGTCGACGGAAAACGTGCGCACGGTGCCGGCGAGCGTCGCGGTGGTCGGGATCGCATTCACGGCATGGCCCGCCTGCATGCGCGTGATCGAGAGAACGGCGGCATCGATCGGCCGCTTGTTGCGCGTCACGATGCTCTGCAACCCCGTGCCGATCTGCAGCGCGGTGAACACGGGATCGACGCCGTCGTGCGGAATCGCCGCATGCGCGCCGACGCCTTCGATGCGGATTTCGAACTCGTTGCTCGATGCCTGCGTCGCGCCGACGCGCGCGCCGAACTCGCCCGCCGGCATGCCCGGCCAGTTATGCAGCGCGAACACGGCATCGACCGGAAAGCGCTCGAACAGGCCGTCCTCGATCATCGCTTTCGCGCCGCCGCCGCCTTCTTCGGCGGGCTGAAAGATGAAAACGACCGTGCCGTCGAAGTCGCGATGTTTCGCGAGATATTGCGCGGCGCCGAGCAGCATTGCAGTGTGTCCGTCGTGACCGCATGCATGCATCTTGTTCTCGTGGCGCGATGCGTGCGCGAAGGTATTCAGCTCGGGAATGGGCAGCGCGTCCATGTCGGCGCGCAGGCCGATCGCGCGCTTGCCCGTACCTTTCTTCAACACGCCGACGACGCCCGTCTTGCCGAGCCCGCGCGTCACTTCGATATCCCAGCTTTCGAGCTTTTGCGCGACCAGTTCGGCGGTGCGCGCTTCTTCGTAGCAGAGTTCGGGATGCGCGTGGATATCGCGGCGAATGGCCTGAATCTCGTCGCGCGACCGTGCGATCTCGGGAATGATCGACATGCTTTCCTCTTGTTCGATGAAGTGAGCGGGCTGCATTGCCTCGCCCGAAGCATTGTCGACGGCCGGAATTCACAGCGAAAGCTGATATTTCTTGTCCGCGACTTAAGGAAAGCTTTAGCTTTGCTCCGTGCCGACCGCGCCATGCGAACGCGTGCGGATGCGTTCCTGCACGATGCTCATCACCGCGTGGCGATCGTGGATCTTGCGCTCCAGCATGCCGACGACGCGGCGCGGCGTGTTCTTCGCGAGCGGAATTACGTGCAATGCGGGGTCGCTCGCCCACGAGCCGTATTCGAGCAGCGGCACGACGGAAACGCCCGCGTCCTGCCGCACGAGCTCGACGATCACTTCCAGCGAATTCAGTTCGAGGAATTCGTTCACCGCAAGTCGGTTGTGCTTCAACGCGCGCTCGATCAGCGCGCCAGTACGCTGCGCGCGGTCGAAACGCAGAAACGGTCGGCTCGCGAGCATCTCGGCGGCGCTCGCGGCCGCGCCTCCCGGCGAGCCGATCGCGACGAGCGGCTCCGAATAGAGCGGCGTCCAGTTGAGGCTCGCCGGCGTCTTGCCCGCCATCTCGACGATCACCGCCGCGTCGATTTCGCCCGCCTCGACCTGCGGCGCGAGCGCGAGCGCCTTGCCGGTGAAGAGCCGCACATCGAGCCGGGGATACTGACCTTTCAGTTCGGTGACGACGGACGCGAGCGCGCCCATCGCCGAATCGACCGCGCCGATGGAGACCGATCCGGCGATCTCGTCGTCGAGCCCGGTGAGACGCATGCTGTCGTACAGCGCCACGATGCGCTCCGCCTGCGGCAACACCTGTTTGCCGATGCTCGTCAGCCGGTTGGTGCGGCCTACGCGATCGAAGAGCGGCCGCTTCAGATCGTCTTCGAGCGATTGCATCTGCATGCTCACCGCGGCCTGCGTGAGCGCGACTTTCTCGGCGGCGGCGGCAAACGAGCCGTAGCGCGCGACGGCGATGAAGGTGCGCAGAAAACGAATGTTGCTCATCGTGCCTTGGGGACAAACCCGATCATCCGATCAGGTTTCCTTGAGTGTCAGTTCAGAAATTCTATATTTTCTTATTTCAACTCGGCGTAATGTTTGCGTGTTGCAGCGGCTCGCCCGTCATTGCGGATCGAGACAACAAAAGAGCGGATGTCGTCGCCCCTGATCAATCGCCCCACGCACGGAGTGCATTCGATGAGCACCGTACTACCTGCAGCCCACGCGGCCGAAGCGAGCGCCGCACTCAACCTGTCCGGCCGGCGAGCCATCGTCGTATCGACCATCGGCAATGCGCTCGAATGGTTCGACTTCATGGTCTACGGCTTCTTCGCCGTCATCATCGCCAAGCTGTACTTTCCCGCCACGAATCCCACCATTTCGCTGCTCGCGACCTGGGCGACCTTCGGCGTCGGCTTTCTGACGCGGCCGCTCGGCGGCATCGTGCTGGGCGCGGTCGCGGACCGCGTGGGGCGCAAATCCGCGCTCACGCTCACCATCTCGCTGATGGCGGTCGGCATCGCGATCATCGCGTTCGCGCCGACGTATGCGGCGATCGGCATCGCCGCGCCCTTGCTGATGTTGCTTGGCCGCCTGATCCAGGGCTTCTCCGCGGGCGGAGAAGTCGGCTGCGCGACGGCCTTCCTCGTCGAATACGCGCCTGCCGACAAACGCGGCTATTTCGGCAGCTTTCAAATGGTCGCGCAGGCGGCCGCGAGTCTCGCGGGCTCGTTCTTCGGTGCAGTGCTCACGCGCACGCTGAGCCCCGAGCATCTGAACAGCTGGGGCTGGCGCGTGCCGTTCGTGATCGGTCTTCTGATCGTGCCGGTCGGACTGTATCTGCGCTCGAAGCTCGATGAATCGCCGGTGTTCGTCGAAAAGGCACAGAAAAACGAACTGACGACGCGCCCGATCCGCGACACCGCCACGAAACACTGGATGCCCGTGCTCGCGGGCTTCGGGCTCACGGTGTTCGGCACCATCGGCACGTACATTTTCCTGCTGTACCTGCCGACGCACGCGACGCGCGTGCTGCACATGGCGCTCACCGACGGCCTCATCAGCTCGACGATCGGCGCGCTCGTGTATCTCGTCTGCTGCCCGATTTTCGGCCGGCTCTCGGATCGCATCGGCCGCAAGAAGCTGATGGCGACCGCGCTCACGCTGTCGCTCGTCACCGCGTATCCGATCTTCGCCGTGCTCACCGCGCATCCGAGCCTTCCGATGCTGATCGTCTGCCAGGCGCTGCTGATGACCTACCTCGGCATCTTCCAGGGCTGCTATCCGGCGTTCATCTCCGAGCTGCTTCCATCGAGCGTGCGCTCGACGGGCATCTCAGTCAGCTACAACGTCGCGGTGATGATCTTCGGCGGCTTCGCCCCCGCCATCGTGCAATGGCTCACGATGACCACGGGCGACCCGCTTTCGATCTGCTATTACGTGATCTTCGGCAGCGCGGTCGCGCTCCTGACGATCTTCCCGCTGCGCGACCGTTACAGCGAAGCGCTGCGGTAAGCTTTCTGCATCGCGTTCGCAAAGGAAGGAGAATGGACGATCCTCCGGAAGCTGCGCGCGCTTAAGTCTGATTTAAGGAAGCGCGCTTACGCTGAAGTCTGACCGACCCACCCTCCTTCCGGCCGCGCAAGCGGCCATTTTTTTTGGAGCGACGCGATGCAGATGATTCTCCGCCTGATCCTGACCCTCGTGGCGCTCGTCCTGTTCACGACGGTCGGCGTGTTCCTGCTTTCGCTGTTCGCGCGAGGCGCGCTCACGCACTAGGGCATTCCATCGCCGCGGGCATGCTTCGTGCGCCCTCGGCATCTCATGGCCCGCGCAAGCTTTCGATCGGGAAAGTTTCGCGGCGGATGCCTATACTGGCTGAGTGTCGTCTTTCGCCGCATCGTCGTCGCCCGAAGGTCCTGCGCGCTGTTGCGCAGACCCTTTTTCGCCGCCCTTCCTCCGCGCCATCGGCGCCCGACACGCTTCGCCGCATCTTCGCCTCTCTCACGCTCTGCCGCTTCATTGCCGCATTCGCGCAGCCGTTCGCTGTGCAATTCCAGGAGATTGCCCGATGCCACAACGTCATACCCCCCAATCCAAAACCACGCACGCCGATACGCCCAACAAGACGCGGCGCGCAAAGGCGCCCGCGCAGACCGCCGATGGAGCCGCCACGTTCACGATGACCGTCAACGGCGCCAGCCACACGCTTTCGCTCGATCCGCGCACGACCTTGTTAGATGCATTGCGCGAGCATCTTCATCTGACCGGCACGAAAAAAGGCTGCGATCACGGTCAATGCGGCGCATGCACCGTTCATGTGAACGGACGCCGCGTGAACTCGTGCCTGTGTTTCGCGGCCGCCTGCGACGGCGACACCATCACGACGATCGAAGGCATCGGTGAAATCGAGGCGCTGCATCCGTTGCAGGCCGCGTTCGTGGAATGCGACGGCTATCAGTGCGGTTACTGCACGGCCGGCCAGTTGATGTCGGCGGTCGCGCTGCTCGACGAACCCATCGGCCCGAGCGACGACGACGTGCGCGAAGCGATGAGCGGCAACCTCTGCCGCTGCGGCGCGTATCAGAACATCGTCAGCGCGATCCAGTCGGTGCGGGCGACGAAGCCCTCGTCGAAATAAGGAGCGCGACATGGACAGGTTCCAGCTCTCCCGCGCGCGCGACATGCGCGACGCGATCAATGCCGGCGCGCTCGCGCATACGGCGCAGCAAGGCGCGGAAGTGCGCTTCCTCGCGGGCGGCACGACGCTGCTCGACCTGATGAAGCTCAACGTCGAACGACCCATGCGCGTCGTCGATATCAGCCGCCTGCCGCTCGACAAGATCGAGGAAACGAAGGACGGCGGCGTGCGTATCGGCGCGACCTCGCGCAACTCGGATCTCGCGCATCATCCGTTGATCCGCGAGCGCTATGCGGTGCTCTCGCAAGCGGTGCTCGCGGGCGCGTCCGTGCAGTTGCGCAACATGGCGACGACGGGCGGCAACATCCTGCAGCGCACCCGCTGCGTGTATTTCCGCGATACGACATCGCCGTGCAACAAGCGCGAGCCGGGCAGCGGCTGCTCGGCGATCCAGGGCTTCAATCGCATGATGGCGATCATGGGCACGAGCGAATCGTGCATCGCGAGCAATCCGTCGGACATGTGCGTCGCGCTGCAGGCGCTCGAAGCGACGATTCATGTCGAAGGCACGGGCGGCAAGCGCGCGATCCCGATCGACGAATTCTTCCTGCTGCCGGGCACGACGCCCGATCGCGAGAACGTGCTCGATGCGGGCGATCTCGTCACGCACGTCACGTTGCCGGCGGCGGTCGTCGGCGCGCGTTCGGCTTATCTGAAGCTGCGCGATCGCGCTTCGTACGAGTTCGCGCTCGCGTCGGCGGGTGTCGTGATCGGCGTGAAGGACGGGCGCATCGCGCATGCGCGCGTGGGGCTCGGCGGTGTCGGCACGAAACCGTGGCGCTCGCGCGAAGCGGAACAGGAACTGCTGGACGCCTCGCCCGACGAAGCCACCTTCAGACGCGCCGCCGATGCCGCGCTCGCCGATGCGAAGCCGCAAAGCGAAAACGGCTTCAAGGTCGAGCTATCGAAGCGCTGCATCGTGCATGCGCTCAAGATGGTCACCACGCAACCTTCGTGAGGATCGCTAAATGTCTACGGCGCCCGATATCAAGCCGTCCGCGTTCATCGGACGGCCCCAGTCGCGCATCGACGGACCGCTGAAGGTTTGCGGCCGCGCGACTTACACCTCCGACGTCGATCTGCCCGGCATGCTGTATGCCGTGCCGGTCGGCAGCACCATCGCGAGCGGCAGGATCACGTCGCTCGAATTCGCCGCCGCGCAAGCCATGCCCGGCGTGAAGCTGATTCTTCATCGCGGCAATATCGGCCGCTTCTATCGCATCTCGGGCAACTCGATCGACACCGGTTTCGTCGACGAGAATCGCCCGCCTTTCGAGGACGACATCATTCGCTACTACGGGCAATACGTTGCGCTCGTCGTCGCGGAGACGTTCGAAGCGGCGAGCGCAGCGGCCGCCGCGATCAAGGTCGGTTACGACAAGACGCCGCACGATGTGAGCGCGACGCTCGATGCGGACAAGAAGCTCGACGTGCACAGCGAGCGCGGCGATCCGGACAAGGCGTTCGACGACGCGCCCGTGAAACTCGACGAGACCTATGTGACGCCCGTCGAAACGCATAACCCGATCGAACTGCACGCGACGATCGCGCACTGGAACGGCGAGAGCTATACGTTCTATGAAACGAGTCAGGCTGTCGCGAATCATCAGGGCACGCTGATGCAGATGATGGGCCTGCCGAAGGAAAAGGTGCGCGTGATCTCGCGCTATCTCGGCTCGGGCTTCGGCGGCAAGCTGTGGATGTGGCCGCATTCGCTGCTCGCGGCGGCGGCGACGCGGCAGCTGGAGCGCCCCGTCAAGCTCGTGCTCTCGCGCAAGATGATGTTCCAGAACGTCGGGCACCGGCCCACCACGCGGCAGCGCGTGCGGCTCGCGGCGACGCAGGACGGCAAGCTCGTTTCGTTGCAGCACGACTTCGTGAACCACGAAGCCATCGCCGACGATTACGTGGAAGATTGCGGCGAAGCGACGCCGTCGATGTACAGCACGCCCAATCTGCGCGTGACCGGCGGCACGGTGAAACGCAACGTCGGCTCGCCCACGTCGATGCGCGGACCGGGCGCGGTGCCGGGACTCTTCGCGCTCGAATCGGCGATGGACGAACTGGCCATCGCGTTGAAGATCGATCCTGTCGAACTGCGCTTGCGCAATGAACCCGATGTCGATGAAAGCAGCGGCCTGCCGTTTTCCTCGCGGCATTTCGTCGAATGCCTGAAGACGGGCGCGGACAAGTTCGGCTGGTCCGGGCGCACGCCGGAAGTCGGTTCGATGAAGCGTGACGGGCTCACGCTCGGCTGGGGCGTCGGCGCATGCAGTTGGCCGGGGCTGCGCTTCTCGGCGGACGCGACCGTCGATCTGCGCGCCGACGGCACCGCGCGCGTCGCGTGCGGCACGCAGGATATCGGCACGGGCACCTACACGATCCTCGCGCAGATCGTCGCGGAGCATACGGGCATTCCACTCGACAGGATCGAAGTCGGCCTCGGCGATACGTCGCTGCCGCTCGGTCCGGTGTCGGGCGGCTCGGCGGCGACGGCATCGGTGATTCCGGCGGTATCGGACGCGGTGCGCGCGGCCATCAAGACGCTGCTGGCGCGCGCCGCGAAGATCGAGGGCACGCCTTTCGCCGGCGCGAAAGCGGACGAGCTCGCGCTGAGCGGCGGCCATGTGCATCGCAAGAACGAGCGACCGGAGAGCGGCGTGCCGTTCGCGCGCATACTCGACGCGGCGAAGCTGCATGCGGCGTCGGGCAGCGGCAGCGCGAAAGGCGGCTTCAACGACCCGCTCAAGAAGAAATGGTCGATCCACTCATTCGGCGCGCACTTCGCCGAAGTGACGTGGGAGCCGGCGACCGCGCGCCTGCGCGTGAGCCGCGTCGTGACGGTGATCGATGCGGGCAAGATCCTCAATCCGCGCGCGGGGCGCAATCAGATCGAAGGCGCGGTGGTGATGGGCGTCGGCATGGCGCTCTTCGAGCACACGGTCTACGACGAGCGAAGCGGCGCGCCCATCAACAGCAGCTTCGCGGATTACGTCGTCGCGACCAATGCCGATACGCCGAAGATGGACGTGACCTTCCTCGATTATCCCGACACGATCTTCAACGAGCTGGGCGCGCGCGGCATCGCGGAGATCGGCCTGGCGGGAATCGCGGCGGCGATCACGGGGGCGGTGTATCACGCGACGGGCGTGCGGGTGAGGAAGCTGCCGGTGATGATCGAGGATTTGCTTAGGGCGTAGCTTCGGGCTTATTGCGCCGTTCTCGCGGCCCGGCTTTCGTGCGGTTTTTCGGCGCGCAAGCCGGGCCGGTCGTATCCGTATAATGAGGCGCGCAGCGGGTCGGAAGTCGAGTCGCTCGTTCATCAGGAAACGAATTGAAAGACCACACTACGCAACCGCTGACCGAATATGAGTTCGATCGCCTGGAAGCCTTCCTCGATGCTTTGGGCGATGACGCGATGACGGTCGAAATGATCGATGGTTTCTTCGCTGCGTTGATCTGCGGCCCCGAGCTGGTTCCTCCGCACGAATGGCTTCTCGCGGTGTTGGGCGGCGACTATGCTCTCGCGAACGAACAAGACGCTCAACAGAGCCTGCAACTGCTGATCCGTCACTGGAACACCATCGCGGACGAGCTCGAAATCACGCTACACGAAGACGCTGTCTATCTGCCAGTACTGTCGCTTGACGGAGAAGACGGCATCGCTTACGCCAACGAATGGGCAGAGGGCTTCATGGCGGGCATTGAGATGCGCCGCGAAAGCTGGACCGAGTTGTTCGAAGACGATGAGCGCGCGAAATGGTTGCTCCCGGTGCTGATGCTCTACCACGAGGACGATCCCGACCCCGAGTTTCGGACCGACCCGGAAGCCTTCCAAGACCGCGACGCGATCATCCAGGGAATGATCGCGGGCCTGACTCATATCTACCGTTACTTCGACACGCGCCGACAGGAGAACGCGCGGCGCGACGCGCCCGAGCCGATACGGCGAAAAACCGAAAAGGTGGGCAGGAATGAGCCGTGCCCATGTGGCAGCGGGCGCAAGTACAAGCATTGTTGTGGGGCGGGTTCTTCCACGCTGCATTGAGCCGACGGCACCCTGACGCACCGTTCCGAGACGCATACGAAATGCGCAACGCCCCGCGGCACCGACACCCCGCGATCGATTTCGTCATCGCCCGGCAATTCCAGCAGCTCGCTGACGAGAAGGCCGCCGGCCACGCTTCCCGCTGATACGCCTCGCACGCGGCCTCGTACAGGCACACACATTGCGCGTCCCCGCCGCTTCGATCCTCCCCCAAGACGCGCTACCATAAGCACCAGCCCATTCCCCAAACCCCTGTGTAGCAGAAATCTCAGCCGGAGTGCCCATGAACGACATGATCAAACAACACGGCCTGCAGGTCGACGCGAATCTCGCGAAATTCGTCGACGAAGAAGCCATCCCCGGCACGGGCGTCGACAGCGCGTCCTTCTGGAAGGGTTTCGATGCCATCGTCCACGATCTCGCGCCGAAAAACCGCGCGCTGCTGGCCGAGCGCGACCGCCTCCAGACCGAACTCGACAACTGGCATCGCGGCAATCCGGGACCGGTGCGCGATTCGCGCGCCTATCGCAAGTTTCTCGAAGAAATCGGCTACATCGTGCCCGCGCCCGCGCTCGTGCAGGCGAGCACCGCCAGCGTCGATCGCGAAATCGCCGAGCAGGCGGGTCCGCAACTGGTCGTGCCGCTGTCCAACCTGCGCTATGCGCTCAACGCCGCCAATGCGCGCTGGGGCAGCCTTTACGACGCGCTCTACGGCACCGATGCCATCGACGAAAGCGACGGCGCCGAGCGCACCGCGCAGTTCAATCCGAAGCGCGGCGCGAAGGTGATCGCCTACGCGCGCGCGTTCCTCGACGACAACGCGCCCCTCGATCACGGCTCGCATGCCGATGCGATCAAGTACAGCGTCGAGCAGGGCAAGCTCGTGGTCACGCTGAAGGACGGCAAGACCGGCCTCGCGAACGGCGAACAGTTCGCGGGCTATCAGGGCGACGCGAAAGAGCCGTCCGCCATTCTGCTCAAGCACAACGACCTGCACTTCGAGATCCAGATCGACGCGAACAACTTCATCGGCAAGACGGATGCGGCGCACGTGAAGGACGTGCTGATGGAAGCGGCCGTGAGCACGATCATCGACTGCGAGGATTCGGTCGCGGCGGTCGACGCCGCCGACAAGACGCAGCTCTATCGCAACTGGCTCGGTCTGATGCAAGGCCATCTCGCCGAGAAGGTGACGAAGGACGGCAAGACCTTCACGCGCAGCATGAACCCCGACCGCGAATACGCCGCGCCCAACGGCGGAACTATCAAGCTGCACGGACGTTCGCTCTTGTTCGTGCGCAACGTCGGCCATCTGATGACGAATCCCGCCGTGCTCGACCGCGACGGCAACGAGATTCCCGAAGGCATTCTCGACGCGGTGATGACCGTGCTCGGCTCGATGCACGATCTCAAGAACAAGATGAACTCGCGCACGGGTTCCATCTATATCGTGAAGCCGAAAATGCACGGCCCCGCCGAAGTGGCGTTCGCGGACGAGCTTTTCTCGCGCGTCGAAGACCTGCTCGGCCTGCCGCGTCATACGATCAAGATGGGCATCATGGACGAGGAGCGCCGCACGAGCGTCAACCTCAAGGCGTGCATCGCGGCGGCGGGCGCGCGCGTCGCGTTCATCAACACGGGCTTTCTGGACCGCACCGGCGACGAGATGCATTCGTCGATGGAAGCCGGCCCGATGATGCGCAAGGGCGACATGAAATCGTCGAAGTGGATCAGCTCGTATGAGCGCAACAACGTGCTCGTCGGTTTGAACACGGGCTTGCGCGGCCGCGCGCAGATCGGCAAGGGAATGTGGGCGATGCCCGACCTGATGCACGCGATGCTCGAGCAGAAGATCGCGCATCCGAAGGCCGGCGCGAACACCGCATGGGTGCCCTCGCCCACGGCGGCCACGCTGCACGCGCTGCACTATCACATGGTCGACGTGCAGCAGGTTCAGCAAGAGCTCGAAAGCATCGACTACGACAGCCAGAAGAACGAGTTGCTCGACGGCCTGCTGACGATTCCCGTCGTCGACAAGCCGACGTGGTCGGAAGAGGACATCGGCAACGAGATCGAGAACAACGCGCAAGGCATTCTCGGTTATGTCGTGCGCTGGGTCGATCAGGGCGTTGGCTGCTCGAAGGTGCCGGACATTCACGATGTCGGCCTGATGGAAGACCGCGCGACGCTGCGCATTTCGAGCCAGCACATCGCGAACTGGCTGCGTCACGGCATCGTCACGGAAGAGCAGGTTCGCAAGACGCTCGAACGCATGGCCGCCGTCGTCGACAAGCAGAACGAAGCCGATCCGACCTATCGCCCGATGGCGCCCTCGTTCGACAGCTCGTTCGCGTTCAAGGCCGCGTGTGCGCTCGTGTTCGAAGGACGCACGCAGCCGAGCGGCTATACGGAACCGCTGCTGCACAAGTTCCGTCTTGCAGTGAAGGAATCGATGTAACGCCGAGAGTCTGAATCGCGCACATGCGGCATCGCGCCGTATGTGCGCCTCGGCCGCTTACTGCTCCGACCACAGCTTGCCCGCGGTCGCCCAGTTCTCGCGCTTCACGTCGGTCAGGATGATGTCCACCGAGCCGGGTTCGCAACCGAGCGTCTCGCACGTCGTGCGCGTGATCGCCTCGACGAACTTGCGCTTCTCTTCCGCCGTGCGGCCTTCGAACAATTGAACGTTGAATGTCGGCATTGCGTTGATCTCCTTGTTGAGTTGAATCCGGGTTCAGTCGCGGTACGACGCATCGGTGCGATCGAGCTTGCGCAATAGCGCCGGCCATTCGAGCGCGCCTTCGATGGCGTCGTCGTCATGCAGTTGCGCCGCGGTGCGCGCGACGATTTCCGGCGTCGGCACGATCATCTTGCCCACGCCCGCAAGCGCGCGAAGCTGAATATCACATGCCTTGACGAGCATATCCATCAGCACATAAGCCTCGGCGATGGTGCGCCCGAGCGTGAGCGGACCGTGGTTGCGCAGCAGCATCGCACGATGCGCGCCGAGGCTCTTCACGAGCCGCTCGCCTTCCGCCGGCGAAAACGCGAGCCCTTCGTAATCGTGATACGCGAGATGCCCGTGAAAGCGCATCGCGTGTTGAGACGCGGGCAGCAGGCCGTGCGGCTGAGTCGACACCGCGATCGCCTCGCGCACGTGCAGATGCATCACGCACACGGCATCCTCACGCGCGGCATGCACGGCGCCGTGCAGCGCGAAGCCCGTCGCGTTCACTGGATGCGCGCTCTCGCCGATCACGTTGCCGTCGATATCGATCTTGACGAGATTGCCCGCCGTGACTTCGTCGAACGAAAGCCCGAACGGATTGATGAGAAAGCGCCCCGGCTCGCCGGGCACGCTCGCGGAAATATGCGTGTAGACGACATCGTCCCAGCCGTTGAGCGCGACGAGGCGGTACGCGGCCGCGAGATCGACGCGCGTGGCCTCTTCGGCGGCCGAACGCGGCCCGCTTTCCGCGATCCTGCGCTCAGGCGTGTGGGTGAACGACATGCGAATCTCCTTGTTTCGAGGGTCCGGACAGTCGCCGTTCGAGCGCGATCACCGCCCAGGACGCGAACACGAACGGCGCGGTCAATGCAGCGATGCCGAGGCAATCGATCACCCGCTCGATCAGCACCGCGGCGACGATCGCGACGAGCGCATAGCGCTTGCCGAGCGGCGCGGCCGCGAGCGCCGCAAGCGCGGCGTTGAAGCCGCATGCGCCCGAAAGCACGACGGCATCGCTCGCGCCGCCGAGGCCGTGCAGCGTGGCGCCGAGCGCGCTGCCCGCGAGCGCCCAGGCCGCCTGCGACGGCCGCGAGGCGAACAGCCCCGCGGCGATCAACGCGCCGGCGAGCGCGCCGGTCGCGAACGTGATCGGCGCGAGGCCCGCGAACGCGGCCTCGAGCATCGGAACGAAGCCGGCGGCCACTTGCGGAATCGCGCCCGTATCGCCGCGATCGGCGAAAAGCGGCAGCCAGCACCAGGTCACGATGATGGCGGGGCTCGAAAAGATCGGCAACCGGTAACGCTTGAGAAATTGACTGAGCTTGCTGGCGAGGAAGGTCGCGAACATCGCGGCGACGATCGCGACGGCCGTGGCCTGCGACGCATCGCCGATGAACGTGAACGCCGCGAGCGCCGCGAGCGCGCCGTTGAAGCCGTAGAGGTCGTCGAGGAACGCGGGCGCGTCGTCGTTTTCGATGATCACGCTGATGACATTGCCCGTCAGCGTGCCGATCAGCAGCCCGCACGCGAGCCGCGGACTGGCGCACAGCACGGCGAGAAAGACAAGCGCGCCAGTCGCGGCATGGCGCTGGAGCACGATTTGCCCGATCGCACGGGCGAAACTGCGGAGCTGATCGCCGATGGCGACGTTGGAATGGAGAGCGGAGGACATGCTGGGCGGCGACGGCACGGGAAGCCGCCAGCATAAAGCAGCCGGCGCGCGCCGTGGCGCGGCGGGCCGAATAACCTGTATGTGGCTTGAAGCAGAAGGCGCGACGAGCGTCGCGCCGGAGACCGACAGCGCTTAGTTGAACGCCATCGGAACCAGCGGCGTCGGCTCGCCGACACCCGGGTTGGCCATCGACAGATCCGAGCTCATCTTGACGATTTCCGTGACGTTTTCGCGGAAGTTAGGGTGCTTTTCCCAAGTGATGTAGCTGGCGTCCATGACAGCGGACAACGTAAGCAAGGCGAAAGCGATTTTCTCGAGCACTTCGTAACGGCGGCGCATGATCTGTTCCTTAAACTTTGCGACATTGTAACAGACTTAAGGGTTTTCCCCTAAGCGCATGTTGCAATGCCGCAAATCGCCCGCCGCTATTGCGCTTGCGCTCCGGCCCTCTTTCGACCGGAATGCTGCTCGTCCGGTCACATGGACGCTTCGAGCATCGCCTCGTAATCCTCGCTCGACGCTTCGCGCGGATTCGTCTTATGACTGTGATCCTTCAGCGCGCCTGCGACGATGCGCGGGAACATCTCGCGCGTCACGCCGAGTTCGGCGAGGCCGCGCGGCAGGCCGAGCGTCGCGGTCATCCGGCGCAGCGCTTCGCCGACTTCATCGCCGGACTTGAGGCTCATTGCCTGCGCGATGCGCGCGAGTTTGCCCTCTTCCTGCATCGTCGCGGCGCTGCTGTTGAACGCGATCACCGCGGGCAGGAAGATCGCGTTGAGCGTGCCGTGATGCAGTTTCGGATTGATGCCGCCGAGCGCGTGACTCAGGCTGTGAACGCAGCCGAGGCCCTTCTGGAACGCGAGTGCGCCCTGCATGGATGCGCTCATCATGTTCCAGCGCGCGGCGCGGTCCGAGCCATCGCGCGATGCCCGTTCGATGTGACGCCACGCGCGCCACAGGCCGTCGAGCGCGATGCCGTCGGCGGGCGCGTTGAACGCGGGCGCCATGAAGGTTTCGAGGCAATGCGCGATGGCGTCCATGCCGGTCGCGGCGGTGAGCATCGGCGGCAGGCCGAGCGTCAGTTCCGGATCGCAGATCGCGACTTTCGGCACGACATGCGGCGAGATCACGCCGACCTTGCGGCCATCGTCGAGAATCAGGATCGCGCCGCGGCCCACTTCGCTGCCGGTGCCGGCGGTCGTCGGAATGGCGATGACGGGCGCGGTCTTCGCCGTGATGCGCGCGAGGCCGCCTTCGATCACCGCGAAGCTTTGCAGCGGACCGTCGTGCGTCGCGCACACGGCCACGCCCTTGGCGAGATCGATCGACGAGCCGCCGCCCGCCGCGATCACGCCATCGCACTGATTCGCCTTGTACATCGCGACTGCTTCGCGCACGGCGGCTTCGTTCGGATTGGGCGGGGTCGCATCGAACACCGGCACGGGCGACGATGAACCGAGCGCGTCGATTACCTTGTCGAGGAGGCCTGCCGCGCGAATGCCGGCATCGGTCACGATCAGCGGACGATGAATGCCGATGCGTTCGCACTCGCCCGCAAGCAGGCGCACTGCACCGAAATCGAATTGAATCTGCGTGATGTAATTGATGAGGGACATGGGTGTCTGAGGGAAAGTTATGGGCGGAGCCGACACGACGTCAGTATAAAAGCGCACGCGCCCATGCGGTGTCGTTACCGCCATGACTTTCCCCCGACGCCAATCAAAACCTGAAGTCCTCGAAGAACTTTTCGCGTTCGATCACGGTGAGCGCGGCGCGTTTGTGGGGGAAGTCGAATTCCTTCAGCGTATAAAAGCCCATGCGATGCATGTACGCGATGTGCCGTACGTGATCGACGCGCGGTTCGCCGACGAGCCGTTCCGTGCGCGGATCGTCGATGAACATGTAGTGCAGCACGCCGCTCCACCACGCCTTGAGCTTGCCCGCGCTCTGGAACTGCGCATCGCCGATCAGCAGATGCAGGCCGCGATCGAAGTCGCCTGCATCGTAGAACGGGCCCAGGCGATCTTCTTTGGCCCAATAGAACTCGAAGTAGCCGAAGGGCTTGCCGTCGAAGCAACCGATCATCGGATGCATGTGCGGATCTTCGCGTCGTTCGGCGAGATAAGCCGCATGTTCCGCGCGCGTGCCGCGCTGGTCCCAGAAGTACGCGACGCGGTCGAGATTCATCCAGTCGCTGAAGACTTGCGAATCGGCGTCGGGGTCGGCGGTGCGCAGGCTGAAGGTCATGTCGATCTGGGGAAAGTGGCGTTCGTAGATCGTGCCTTCGGTGTTCACGGGCCTGACGGGATGGGTTATGCCGTTGGTTTGCGTGTAGCTCAGGAGCGTGTCGCTCGATGCGGGCGCCTTGAGCCAGGGCCGGGCGCTTTGCCAGAACGTTTTACGCGATGTCGTCAGCAGGAAGTGATCGGCGTGCTGTTCTGCCTGGTCGATCAGGTTCTCGTTTTGCGCTTGCGCGATGAGGGTTTCGGCCTGGCGTACGTTGCCGTGTGCATAGGGTAAGGCGATGGTCGCCGTGCGGCGCTCGGGCTCATTGCAGTAGACGTCGCAAAGGGCATCGAGTAATGCGTCGGGCTTCAGGTCGGTGTGCCATGTTGCCAACGTGTGGTCGGCGCGTTGCGCGGCTGTCGCCGCTACCTCAGGGTCGAATCTGATATTCATCGGTCAGTCTCCGTTGATTTGCGGTGTTGGGTGTTGGACATGGCGTTCGGGTTCGGCGTATCGGTTTGTTGGCTTTGCCCCTTTGCGGGGCAGCATTGCGTTTCTATGAAATCCTGGTTTCTATGAAATCCTGATTTCGT
>NZ_CAJMZL010000036.1:0-67679 GCF_905220305.1 Caballeronia sp. J97
AAACGGGAACCTGACGAAAGGCGGCGTTGTCCGATTGCTGGTTCATTTCTGTCTGGTTCGAAGAGTTTGGCGATTCATCATTCCGGTGGCCGCATGCACCAGGGTTGCATCGAAGCGGGCGTCATCCATCAGTGAGCGTTCGAGCGCACCGAGGTCTGCCGGGCCATCGCGGACGCGGGTTCGGGTCGGGCGAACGGTTCACGGTCGTCATCATCGCCACCGGCCCGACGGCCCAGGACGGCACGTGCCGTTTCCATGTCGAGCTGCCCCTCCCATCGCGCTACGACGACCGTCGCCACGCCATTCCCGATGAGGTTGGTCACGGCTCGCGCTTCATTAAGGAAGCGGTCGACGCCGAGCAGAAGCACGAGGCCTTCGACGGGAATCTTGTGCATAGACGCAAGCGTGGCGGCAAGCGCCACGAAGCCCGCGCCTGCCACACCCGCCGCGCCTTTCGACGTGAGCAGCAGGACGCCGAGAACGAGCAACTGGTCCCAAATCGTCAGGTCGACATTCATCGCCTGAGCGATGAAAAGCGCAGCCATCGTGAGGTAAATTGCCGTTCCATCGGCGTTGAAGGTGTATCCGGTCGGCAGCACCATGCCGACGACCGGGCGCGAACAGCCCATCCGCTCCATTTTGATGAGCATCTGCGGAAGCACTGCCTCCGTCGACGCCGTTCCAAGCGTAATGAGGATTTCATCCTTGATGTAGCGGAGATATTGAAGAGCGACAGTCCGCACATTTTCATGACCAGGCCGAGCACCACGACGACGAAGAATATCGATGTCAAATACAGGCACAGCATCAACTGACCGAACGATGCCAATGTCCCGATGCCGTACTTGGCGATCGTGAACGCCATGCCGCCGAAAGCACCGATCGGCGCGACGTACATGACGATTCGCACCACACCGAACATCCCCTGGAGGAACATGTCGAGCATATCGACGAACGGCGCGGTTCGGGGTCCGAGCCTGGCAAGCGAAACGGCGAGCAACAACGAAAAGAAGATGATGGGCAGCATCTCACCGTTGGCGAAAGCGCCGACGATGCTGTTAGGCACGATGCCCATGAAGAAGTCGAGCATGCCGTGCTGCTTCGCGGCCGTCGTATAGGTCGAGATGGCCGACCCGTCGATATGTGCGGGATCGATGTTCATGCCGCTGCCCGGCTTGAACACGTTCACGACGACCATGCCGACAAGGAGAGCGATCGTCGAGGCCACTTCGAAATACAGGACCGCTTTGACGCCGACGCGCCCGGCTTCATGAAGGTTACTCATTCGAGCAATGCCTACGACCACCGACGCGAAGATGATCGGCGCGAGCAGCATGCGAATGAGTTTGATGAACAAGTCGCCGAGCGGCTTCAGTTGCGAGCCGATGTCCGGATAAAAATGTCCGAGAAGAATGCCGGCGACGATGCCGATCAGAACTTGAACGTAGAGCTTCGAGAGAGATTTCCTGACTCGTGATACCAGCATGTCTGTCTCCTATGCCTGGCGTCTTTTCGTAGAAAAAGGACGAGCGCGCCCACAGCGGAGCAAACCCGCTGCGGTGAGCACGGCCATCTTTCGCCTGCGTTGCTTTGTTTTTATGTTCGCGGCACCGACGAGAACCGCCGGTGCCTTTTGCTTCCGCGTGGAGGTTAAGCGGACAGCTTTTTCATCTCGACGATGAGGTCGGACTTGCCTTCGAAGCCGATGCCCGGAAGGTCCGGCATCGTGATGTAGCCGTTGTCGACCTTGACGCCGTCAGGGAAACCGCCGTACGGCTGGAACAAGTCCGGATACGATTCGTTGCCGCCCAGGCCGAGACCCGCTGCGATATTCAACGACATCTGATGACCGCCGTGCGGAATGCATCGGCTCGGCGACCAGCCGTGCTCGCGCAGCATGTCGAGCGTGCGCAGATATTCGACGAGACCGTAGCTCAGCGCGCAATCGAATTGAAGCCAGTCGCGGTCGGCACGCATGCCACCGTAACGGATGAGATTGCGGGCGTCCTGCATCGAGAACAGGTCTTCGCCCGTCGCCATCGGGTTGGCGTAGTAGTTGCGCAGCGTGGCTTGCAGCTCGAAATCGAGCGGGTCGCCCGGTTCCTCGTACCAGAACAGGTCGTATTGCGAGAGTGCCTTCGCATACTGGATCGCCGTGTCGAGATCGAATCGACCGTTGGCATCGACCGCGAGCTTCTGGCCGTCTTGCAGCACGCTCAGGATGGAGTCGATACGGCGAAGGTCTTCGTCGAGCGACGCACCGCCGATCTTCTTCTTGACGACCGTGTAGCCGCGGTCGATGTAGCTGCGCATCTCGTCTTTGAGCTTGCCGTGATCCTGGCCCGGATAGTAATAGCCGCCCGCCGCGTATACGAAGATCTTGCGATCCGGCTGACCGTTGCCGTAGCGGTCGGCCAGCAACTGAAACAGCGGCTTGCCCTCGATCTTCGCGACCGCATCCCAGATCGCCATATCGATCGTGCCGATAGCGACCGAACGTTCGCCATGACCGCCGGGCTTCTCGTTCGTGAACATCGTCGCCCAGATTTCGTGCGGGTCGAGATTGTCGCCTGCGTCGTTCACCAGCGAAGCGGGGTCGGCCTCGAGGATGCGCGGAATGAAGCGCTCGCGCATCAGCTTGCCCTGGCCATAGCGGCCGTTCGAGTTGAAGCCGTAGCCGACCACCGGCTTGCCGTCCCGAATGACGTCGGTGATGACGGCCACCAGGCTCAACGTCATCTTGCTGAAGTCGATGTAGGCGTTACGAATGGGGGAGCTGATCGGTACGGTCTTTTCGCGGATTTCGACGATTCTCACGGCAATGTCTCCAGAGTTTTGGCGGGTATCGCGGCCCGACGGCTGCGACATGGGACGTAGCTTAACCGTGAAAAACGCTGCTAAACTGCACTTTCATTCATATCATTTTTCACGTTCGGTGAATACTGAAACGCAGACCGCGACCGACTTCGAGTTCTTTATCCTGCTGGCGAAGCTCAAGAGCCTGTCGGGGGCGGCACGAGCGCTCGATCTGTCTCCGCCCGCGGCGACCAAGCGGCTTGGCGTGATCGAGCAAAGGCTCGGGGTGCGCTTGGTGAATCGAACGACACGCAGCGTCAGCCTCACGCCGGAAGGTGAAACGTATCTGCGCTATGCGACCCACATCGTCGGTCAGGTACGCGAAATGGAAGAGGCGCTCTCCGGCGCCGGCCGTGATCCACAAGGACTGTTGCGTATCAATGCAACGCTCGGATTCGGCCGGACGACCATCGCCCCGCTCGTTTCGGAATTCGCGAAGCGCTATCCGAGCGTCGAAGTCCAGTTCGAGGTGACCGACCGCCCTGTCGATCTGATCGAGGGTGCTTTCGATATGGCGATACGCTTCGGCGAGCTTCCGGACAGCCGGCTCAGCGCGCGGCGAATCATGAGCAACCGGCGTTTTCTATGTGCGGCGCCGAAGTATCTCGAGAAGTACGGCACGCCGGAGCGCGTCGAGGATCTGGCTCGACATCGCTGCATCATTCATAGACAGAACGACGATGCCTATGGCGTGTGGCGCTATATCGTCAATGACCATACCGAAGCCATCAAGGTCAAAGGGGCGTTATCGAGCAACGACGGGGATATCGTGCTTCGCTGGGCGCTCGAGGGACATGGAATTTTGATCCGGTCGGAATGGGATCTCGCGAAGTATGTACAGAGCGGCCGACTCAATCTCGTGATGCCGAGCACAGTGCTGCCTTCGGCCGATCTTTTTGTCTACTATCCCCGGCAGAAGAATCAGACCGCTCGCGCGCGCGCATTCATCGATTTCCTGGTCAGTCGATTCCAGGCGCCGTTCACTCCGGTCGATACAGGCAGCGAACCGCGCGAGCGTAAGAAGCGAGCTTTGCGCCGTTGAGTTAGGGCGAAGGCTCCTTCGCGGATTTACGTGGCGGCGCCAGCAAATAAATTGCAATACCCAGAGTTCCGCGTAAGAGCTAGCCGGACGCTTTCGGGACAAGCGTGAAAGATGTTTGTACATCACGCGGTACGAACAAATCAGCGAGTGCAGCTCAGCGGACCGGCTCTCCGAGATCCTCCTCCACGAAGCGAAGGATGGCCTCTGCCAAAGCCTCGCGTGGATACGCGTTCTTGGTCACCAGGAGCGCCCCTATCGTCGGATGCGTCCGCGCAATCGGCACCGCCAGCGCCCAATGATCCGCATTGACGTAAGCGAGAAGCGTACTGCCAGGCACGACCTGATCGTAGAAGATGACCTGACTGTCGTTTCGCGAGTCGACGCGAGCGAGCTTGTCGTAGCTCGACTTCAATATCGACGAGATGTGTTCCGGCTGCGGGAATGTCACGATCGAGTAGTAATGCAGATCGCCGGGAAGCGGGTGCTGTGCGAGCCACATCTTGCGAATCGCCGGTCTCAAGCTCTCTACGGCGCCCCCGTCGCCCGATGTGCAGGTCGCCCCCGGAACGTATCGCAGCAGATCTGCCTGATACTGCTCGGCGTCGTTGGCAAGCGGCGATCCGCCAATCGCACCCGCTGCGCTCACCACCGCCGCGACGCGGCTTTTGATTTCCGGATAGGCAACCAGCGCTTCGAGCATATCGGGCGCACCCTTCGAATAACCGAACAGTACGAGGCGCGGCGCACCCTCGGGCGCCGGGATCGCCATGATCGCGGCACGAATCTGACGTGCATTGTTGGTGGCGCTCGACAGCGCATCGACGTCGATCAGGGTTGCGTCGAAACCGAACTGGCGCAGGTGCGCCGCGACGGTTTCGGGCGGATTCAGCCACGGCTTGAAGCAGTCATAGCCGATCCCCGGCACGATGGCCGCGATGAGGTGCCGTCGTGATTGGCCCAGCTCGACGGGCTTGCCGGAGCCCGCGGGCTCCGCTCCTACCCACGTCAATGCTTGCTCGCAGGGCCGGTAATCAGGCAACTCCGCATGGTGTGCTTCAAGAACCGCGCAATAGATCTCTCGAAAGCGTCCCCGCTTGTCCATGACACCAGCCTGAGATGCGGGCACGAGAACCATCGGGGGCGTATCGGCCGAGTACGGGATAAGTGGCTTCGTAGCGCATGCGCCCAAAAAAACACACGACGTCGCCAACCAAACGCCGATCCAACAGCGCGCATTGAGGAACGCGATCACCTGACGTGTGAATTGCATCAGCGTTCGAATCGATTTCGGGTCACTGGCTCGCATTGCCGGTTGTTCCAGTTTGACGAGTATCTGGCTCCTCCAGATAGGGCACCCAGTCAAGAAAATCCACATCCGACAGGCTGCGCGGCCGGGTCGCGAAAAACACGACCGCACGCAATCCGTCCGTATAGTACGTCGCGCCGTCGAGCGTTGTCCGGGGATGAGCCGGCGATGTCGCGCCAACACCGTTTGCAAATCCGAGCTTTTCAACACCGCTCGAGTACATCAGGTCCTGGATCAGGACGTTGCGCGCCTCGTCGACGTTCTCGTGCAGGACGAGATGTGATTCGCCGCGTGGCGCAAAGCGACCTCCGACAGGGCGGCCCACCTGCGCGACATAGACTAATTGCCCCTGAAATCGGATCGGGGCGAGCCAGCCCCGTATCCAGGTCGCAGGCGCACCCGCTTGCGCCTGCTTGCGCATGACGAAGTCCGGTTCCCGCCCGAAGACACGCTGCACGAGGTCCGACTCGCGCTCGTCACGCCGATAGTTGCGCCGTACCAGCGCCGCCCCAATGTCGGTGAGCTGGCCAATGCCAACGGCATTCAGCGGATCGGCCTGAACGGTCCCACTCGCGTCGGTGGCACAGCATGGCAGTCGTTCGAGTGCCGCGCGCACCGACGCGAGGTCCTGGTAGTCCGTGACTAAAGTTTCGGGGAACGGGAAGGGAATCTGCGAGAGACGCGGATCCATCGTGCCGCCGGGCACGGGCAGAAAAATCGAGAAGGGAATCAACGTCTGGTTTCCGAGCAGATCAACGTTGACGAGCTTGATGCCCTGATCGGGGTTCGTGAACAGAATGCCTGAGCGGGTTTCACCCGCCGGGATCGGGTTGTCGAGCCTGAGCTCACGAAAATAAGCGTCCATGCGCGCATTCGCTGCGCCGCCAAATAGTGCATGCATGGACCATGCAACTTCATGAGGCGAAAAGTAGTCCGGGTCAGTACCCGAGCGCAATAGCCACAGCACCTGCGACGTTCCATTCTGCACTTCGACCCATAGCGGCTGAACTCCCGTACTATTGACATCGACGCCATACATTCGCCTGCTGTCTTCACTGCCGAGCACAGTCGCGCTCACGCGCACGCTGTGGCTGGCGGCGCTGACCGCGCGCTGACGCAGCGGCCCATCGTCGGCATCGGTCGGGGCGTGCCATGTCGAACAACCAGCCAGCGTAAGCGCAAGGCATATCGCGAGTCCCGCAGGTGCCCGTCCCTGGTCCGGGGTCCGCGAAATGCTCATGGCTTCGCTCCGGGCGTCAGGTGCAAGACCTTGTACGGCGTGATCCAAGGGAAGACTTCAATTTCCGATAGCGATCTCGGTGCGTGGTCGAATACCAGCACGACACGATAGCCATCGGTGTAATACGGATCGGTCGTCAGGTTCTTGCGCGGCGCGCCTTGCTGCGCAGCACCCACTCCCGTCACCAGACCCATCTTCATGAGGTTCTGCGAGTACGCCATGTCTTCAGTCAGCGCAGTGCGTGCCTCATCCACCTCGGGGTCGATCTTGTGCGTGGTGAACGTTGACGTGTGCCACGTCAGGCGAGTTCCGATATCGCGGCTGATCTGTCCTACCCATACGGGCTTGTCGCGATAGCGCATGGTGCTGAGCCAGAGTCGCATGTGGTTGCGCTGGTGAATGTCGCCCCGCGCCTTCTGCAGCGCAATGTCCTGCGCGTTTCCAAACAGGTAAAGGTCGCTCACGGGCGCGTTCACATACGGTTCGCCGGAGAGCGCAGCGCTGATCATCTGCCTGATTGCGCCCGACCACTTTCGCTCCGTGACGCTCCAGCCCCGCCTGACGAGTGAAGGAAAGGCGTCGTCGAGGCTGCCGACGATCACCAGGTTGAGCGGGTCGCCATTCTTCGAGCCGTCCTCGTTCGTCGCACAGCATGGCAGAGCTTCGAGCGCTTCGCGAAAATCAGCGTCATCCGTGTAGTTCACTGTGGACTCTTGCGGATCGGTAGCGCGTTTGAACACCTGACTGCGCTTGTAGTCGGCTTCAAATCCAGGTACGGCTACGAAAACGGACAGCGTCCGGGCCTTTCCGCTCGCGACGAGATCCACTTGCACGAGCTTCGCGCCTGCGTTGAGATTAGTCAGCACAAACCCCGAGACCATCGCTCCGGGACGGATGGGGTTATGAAAGGCGAGACTACGGAAGCGACGCTCGAGGTCGCCCCGCTGGTCGGGTGAAGCATTGTCGGTGAATGCCTCGGCCGCCTCCGATGCAGGAAAGAAATTCGGATCCAGGCCGGGCGACAGCAGAAAGTAGTTGCGGTCCTCACGATTCCGAACCTCGATCCAGACGGGCTGGATCTTCTTATCCGCAAGCGGGACACCGTATGCCGCAGCGCTTTCCTCTGACGACAGTACGGCTGTCGAGACCTCGATCCCGCCTTCGATTCGCGTCACGGCCCGATTTCGATATCCAGGTATCGAAACTGTCGACGGAACCGCGCTACAGCCCGCCACTATGCAACTGACGGAGATCACAGCCAGCATCTGCATCACGATGCGGTTCATCAAGTCAACTCCGCGCGGGAATCGTGGCGTACACTCGTGTCGAACAACCGATCGCGCATCTCCAATTGCCACAGGCAAACAAGAAATCGCAATGCTTCGCGCAGAGATGCGTGCAGTACATTGCCCAGTTTAGTAGATGTGGGCACCCACCATCGAGCCGCCACGTTGGAACTGCGTCCATGCAGTGCCGATTGCCTCGTCCCGAAGCATGCGTGGCAGTTCAGACCGTTCAATCAGAAGGCGACCACGCCACCAACGAGTCGAAGTAACGCAAGCGTCACGGCATGCACACCGAATTGCCGACGATGAAGATGCGAATGACGTAGTCGTCGACCTATACTTCGGTGATGACGAAATTTTTATGGCCTATTTGATCGAAGTTCTTGATTGAAGTCAAAATCCGACAAGTCGCAGAAGCGATACTGCGTTTGCCTATAGGCGTTGCATATCAAACGCAACAGGTTCCGAGCAGAACACAAACAATCAAACTAGCTGACCGTTTTCTTGATGGCCAAGGCAGAGAACCTTAGGGGAATGAACTGGTTTCAAAATTTATGCTGCACGCAGTGCTGATTGCGGTAACGATAACTATCCGATGAAAAACAAGCGACGCCACTGCGGTAAGTACTCAATCCACTGCGGCGGCGACGGGTCAGGAAAGCTCGATAACCATTAGACAAGCGTATCGTGAACTTGGCGAAAAGACCCCTTAGGACTTCTCGACGGACAGGGTCAATCCCGAGACCGATCAATCCATGGAGAACTTATCATGCTCAAACGCCTGATGTTGACGCTCGCAGTCCTGCTGCTATTGCCGATTTCCGCTGTTCGGGCCGATGAATATACAGACGCACTCAACCTGTTCAAGAACGCGGGAGAAAGCGGCCATCTTTTGCGTAATGCCTATGGCTACGCTGTGTTCCCGAAGATCGGTAAGGGAGGGGTCGGTATAGGCGGAGCCCACGGCAAGGGCCGCGTCTATGAGAAAGGGAAACATATCGGCGACACGTCGATGACGCAGCTCACCGTGGGCTTGCAACTTGGCGGCCAGGTGTACAGCGAACTCATTTTGTTCAAGGATGAGCACGCTCTCAAAGAATTCACTAATGGCAACTTTGAATTCGGCGCAGACGCCAATGCGATCGCGATCACTGCGGCGGCTGGCGCACAGGCAGGCACGGCCGGCGGCACCTCCACCAACGTAAGCGGCGGCAAGAAAGATGCTAAAACTTCAGGTGGCTATCGAAAAGGCATGGCCGTGTTTACAGTGGCCAAGGGTGGGTTGATGTATGAGGCCAGCGTCGGCGGACAGAAGTTTTCTTACACGCCTCGTTGATCGCGCCGGGTGTTAAATGCAGACTATTGAATGACCGGACTTGCGCGAAAGCGACGCATGATTGTCCGCTGAGGCGAAAGCGCGAAAGACTGCTACTGGCCATTATCAGAATTGGCAGCAATATCGCACTGATCGCACGAAGCATCTGCACCATGGCAAAGCCGAACCCAAGCTAAGCCCGCTGCTCCTCACCCTGCTGCGACGGGTACCATCCTGTGAATTTGATCGCCGCATAGAGCGCAACGACCGTGATGACGATCGCCGCCGAGTGCGGCATCGAAGGCACTTAAGTCGTCAACAGATCGGCCGCCACCATCGCGGCGAACGCGAGCGCCCAAGCGAAAGTCATCGCGTAGAACACGCGCAGAAAATGCGGCGAGTTCCGAAGCGCTTCCGCCACTTTCTCGCGGGCATGCTGCAGCGTGAACGGCTGGCGCAGTGCGATCGACGCCAGCACGATCAGGAAAAGTCCGGCATCGACCCGCAGTCGCACTGCCGCCACCGGCGCATGTCGCTTCGAGCGCTCGCCGGCACGATCGCGCGACCGGACGTGTCCGACCGCCCGATTCGACGCATCGACACTGCGCGAGCGATCGAGATGACGGCCGGATGGGCCTGCGTGCATGGGCTTGCGACGCTGCTCATCGATGGCTGCTTCAACGGCGTCGCGCAGATCACCGACAATATCGACGATGCAGCCGCTCTGGTCGACCCGTCGCGGTCATTGGGCCGATCCGCTACGAGCGTAGACTGGCTCGAATTCTCGAAAGGAGCCTTGCATGATACGCAAGACACTGAATGCGTCGCGGCTTCAGCAAGAGGTCGACCGGCGAATCCATCGAATGCACGACATCGTCGAGGATGGCGTGAAGATTCGTGTCCCGCGGCCGCAGCTCCAGGAGCCTGACAAGACAGGCTGCAACTGGACCATGACCCACTTCGGCAATGCGACAGGATTCGAACGCAACATCGAAGAGGTGCTCAAGGCCGTCCGCGCTGAATATAACCTCAGCACCGAAGCCAAAGAGACTGTGGACCCGTTCGGGAACTGACCGCGCGAATTAACGGGCTCGCAGTTCGTTTTTGATGGCGCTCGCAGCAGTCGGACGGACGACATTGCGCATCTTTGGAACGCGCGGCTCGAGCAACAGATCAAAAGAAAAACGGGCGCGGAGCCCGTTCGTTCCTGCGGCGATGTCCAAGAGGCTAATGCAGTTCGCCCTCGAATGATGCAGCGCCGTGATTTTGGCTGTATCGGCGACTCATCGCAACCGCGAAAGGATCGGTAGCGCTCATTGGCGCACAAACCGCCGGTTCCGGCGTCTCGTCGCAGCCCAACTTATCCCCTTGATCGTGCTCCGTCAGGCCGCGTCGTTACACGATATGTCTCGTCTCTCGCGCCGCACGCAAGCGGACCGCGTCAACCGCGATCCGCGTTGCTTCTACATCGAGCCTCAGAATGCGACCCGCGCACCGGCCGTCAGGCCGTACGCGGTACGGCGCGCTGCCGCTTCGCCCTCGACATGGGCGAACAGATGGCCGTTCTTCGACACCCGCAGCGTGCCATCGAGACCGATCTGCCCGAACACGCGGCCCGAATGCGGGGACGTCGTCGTGAGCGCGAGGCCCGCGAGGCTCGCGTCGACGCTCGGTCGCGTGAGGCTGCCGGCATCGACACCCACGGCCGCCGTGAAGCGGTAGGTCACGCGCTGCGCGAGCGGGTCCTGCACGCGCGAACCACCGGCGAGGCCCGTCATCATGCGCACGCCGTTGCCCGAGTAGCTGTCGAGCGACAGCGCCGCGGCCGACGCGGTGCCTTCCGAACTCGCGTCGCGCGACACGTGCTGGTAGATGGCCCGCGCGAACGGCTCCAGCCGCTGCGTGCCGAAGTCCATCGGCAAGCGCACGCCCGTGGCGGCGAGCACGTCGCGGCCGTGCGTGCCGCTGGTGAGCCCGGCCGTGTTGCCCAGCGCATCGGCATGACGCGTGTCCCAGCTCTGCGCGCCGTAGCCGAGCGTGCCGTCGATCAACACGCGGCCGAGCGCATGCTGTCCGTACACGAAGCCCATGCTTTCCTCGATCGCGCCGTTGCCCGAATCCGCCGACACGTTGGTCTGCGTGTAAGCGAAGCCGACGCCCACCTTCGTCGTCGCATTGCGCACGATATCCGCGCCCGTCGCGACCTGGTTGTCGCGCGAGGTGAAGCCGGAAGCGTGACTGTCGCTCGACGAGGTGTTGTTGCCGTGCGTGACGTTCGCCCAGAGCGTCTGACCGTGATCGATGCCGCCCGTCGCGATATCCGAAAGATGCGCCGCGACCTGGCCCTGCACGCCGAGCGATGCGCGCGGCGCGGCCGCTGCCATGTCCGCGTGGATCTCGCCGGCGAGCGTCTTCGTGACCGGGCCGATCTGCGCAGCCTGCGCGGCGGCCACCTCGTAGATCAGCTGGCTTTGCAACGCGGACGCGGCGCCCCTGTCCTGCGCGCCCATGATCGTGTCGAGCAGCGCGGCCGCCGCGCGCGCGTTGTCGTTTTCCGCCGCGAGCGTCGTTGCATACGAAACCGGCGTCACGCGCACGTCGATGCTGTTGCTGCCGTTCATGTCATAGAAGGCCTGCAGCCGTGTGCCCGGCTGCAGGCCGTCCGACGGTTGCGCGAGCGTGTCGAAGCGCCCGCTGATGCCGCCTTCGGCCGTGACGATGCGATACGTATCGCCGAGACTCGGCACGAAGGTGTTGGTCGCGTCGCCGGTAATGCCGCGCAGCAGCGGCGCGAGCGTCCCCGCCGCGACGAACGTATGATTCGCGCCGTACACCAGCAGCCTCGAATAGTTGCCGGCGCCGGTTCCCGTGCCGGTGCCGTCGATGTCCACCTCGAAGGTGCTGCCGGGGTTCATCGTCACGGTGCCGTTGACGGCGAGCGTGCCCGGCGAGTTGCCCGGCGCGAGACGGCCGCTCACCGAGATCGCGCCGTCGATCGAGCCGACGCCGCGCAGCGTGCCCGCGGCGAGCACATCGACCGCGCCGATGATCGAGCCGTTCGCGCGCAGCGTGCCGGCCGCGACGCACGCGCCGCTCCCGAACGAAGCGGTGCCCGCGATGGTCAGCGCGCCGGCGCCGGACTTGCTCAGGCACGATCCACCCGCGGTGGACGCGATGGCGCCCGATAGCACCGCGCTCGTGCCCGCGGCGACATCGACCGTGGAAGCGCCAGTGGCGACGATCTGCTGGCCGGTGGTGAGCGATGCGGTCGTGCCGAGCGTGCCGCCGTTCAGCACGATCGCGCCGCTGCCGAGCGCCGAGCCGTTGGCGATCTGCACCGTGCCGCCGTTGATGAGCGTGCCGCCCGTGAAGCTGTTCGCGCCGCCGACCGCGAGCGTGCCGGCGCCGTTCTTCACGAGGCTGCCCGTGCCGCTGATGGGGCCGCTCGCGTCGAGCGTGACGCCTGTGAGCGTGGTCAGAGAGGCGCCCTCGGCCCCGATGACGATGGCGCGAGCCGTATCCATCGACTGCGTGACGGTGAGGTCGCCGCCGTGGAACGCGATCGCGCCCGCCGCGTTGCCCAGGTTCGCATCGGTCGCGATATGCAGCGAGCCGCCGGCCAGCGTCGTGCCGCCGCTGTACGTGTTGTTGCCGGTGAGCACTTCGGTGCCGCCCTGCACGCGCAGTCCGCCCGTGCCGGAAACCGTCCCCGTGAAGGTGCCGGATGCATTCGTGAACGACAGCGTGCGCGCGCCGAGCGCGACCTGGCCGCTGCCGGAGAGCGACTTGACGGACGTATCGGCGCTGAGGCCGGAAATGTCGAACACGCCGTCGTCCGACAGATTCGAGGACGCCGCGATGCTGCCCGCGCCCGCGAGTGCGAGCGTCGCGCCCGCCCCGACATGCGTGGCGCCCGTGTAGGTGTTGACGCCCGCGAGGGTGACGCTGCCGCCGCTCGCGTTATTGACGATATTGAGCGCCCCGGGCGCACCGCTCGCGGCATCGGCGATCACGCCCGTGAACGTCGACGTCTGGCCGTTCTGGTCGATGGTGCCGCCGGCCGCGCCGATCGAGAACGCGCTCCCTATCGTCGCGCTGTCCACACGCAGCGTGCCGCCGCTGAACACGGGGTTCACGCTCGTGCCGAGATCGCTCGAGGAGAAGTACGGCGTGGTGGTGTCGATGTCGGAGGCAGGCACGCCGCCGGTCGTCGCGACCGGTGTGCCGGTAAACGTGCCGGGCCTGGACGAGACATAGAACACCGGATTGGCCGAGGTGTCGCCGTAGTTGAAGTCCGCGAAGCCGATCGTATAGGTGCCCGTTGCGCCGACCGTGAAGCTCGTGGTGATCCACTGCGTCGTGCCATAGCTGCCGAGCACGAGCGTGCCCGCCTGCGCCGGCGTGTACGTCGGCGACGCGCCATTGAGCGCGAGAATGCCGACCTGCTGGGTGCCCTGGCCCGCGACCGAGAACATCACGCCGTCGTTGTAGGGCTGGTAGTCGTTCGCGGCGTATGCCCAGGCGAAGGTATAGGTGCCCGCGGCCAGCGTGAACTGCTTGTAGATGTAGCCATAGTTCGTCGTGCCGCTGACGAGATTGCTGATGCTGCCCGGCGTCAACCCGAAGCTGGATTCCACGGTCCCGA
The DNA here is from genome assembly GCF_905220305.1 of Caballeronia sp. J97. Classification (NCBI taxonomy): domain Bacteria; kingdom Pseudomonadati; phylum Pseudomonadota; class Betaproteobacteria; order Burkholderiales; family Burkholderiaceae; genus Caballeronia; species Caballeronia sp. J97. The sequence continues at coordinate 13,691 of NZ_CAJMZL010000036.1, forward strand.
CCTGGCCGTACCCGCCGCTCGGCGTGATTTTCACCATCTGGTCGCCGACCGCGGGCGTGAGCGAGTAAGGCTGACCGCCCACCGTGAAGGCGCTCGTCGTGCTGAGCGCGGAGACGGAACTGGAATGCGTCCATCCGCTCAGGCCGCTCGAGAAATCGAGGAAGGTCGCAGCATGCGCGTCCAGCGGCAATACGCAGCAAAGAAACCCAAAACCCACGGAAACGGTCTTGCCGCACATCTTGACGATGCGAAATACCTGGTGCTGCGCACTCATGAGCTGCCTGTTCGGTTGTTTTTGATTGATGTGATCGGGGCAGGCGCGTTGCGACGCCCGTCTTCGCGCAATGACGGCAAATTTCTTGCAATATTTAGTGAACGCAGGAAATATTTGGCGCGGCCGCATGTCGCGGCGGGGGCGCGTCGCCCTTGCAGCGTGCGCTGAAGCGCCTCGGCGATGCGGGCGTTCTGACCGAAGCGGCCCGAAGGGTCAGACTCGACGGTGACGGCGCGTGAGTTTCAGCGAAGTCATCGGCAAGCGGCTATGACGACGCGCCAGGCGCCGTATGGATCGCATCTGCTATCAGAGGGAAGGCGAACGGCGCGGCGGACTGCGACGGGTATGAGTGTCAGGGCAGTCGGATAAACGGGCTGTTCAGATACGGGGAGTCCTTGAGGCGATCGGGTACGCGTTCGCGAAGGAATTGCTGGATCTTGCTCGCGGTCGGCGACACCTTGAGTTCGGTGATCATCGACAAGGTGGAGCCGGCCGGAAGCGACACGCTCTGGTTGAACAGCGGATTGAAACCCGCAAACGACACCACCGGAAGCACCGAGACCTGACCGAAGGGCGGCGGCGTTTCCGTGATCGGGCCGTTGACGATGAACGCGACCGTCGTGCCGATGACATCGAGGCCGCTGTAATCCGGCACCTCGAGGCTCGACTGAGTCGGCTTGAAACCGAGTCCGGTCAATGAAAGCGATACGGCCGAACTGCCCTTGTTCAAAATGTCGACTTTCTCGGTAAGGCGCGAATTGAGCGTTCCCGAGGTGTCGCCTTCGACCGCGTAGACGACTCCGCCGACCACCACGCCGGAGCTCGCGCTCGTCGCATAGCCGAGCATCGGACCCTGCACGTGAATTTGATTCGCGCTGACGTGCGCATCGGAATGCATGTGCCCGATATCCAGAAACGTGGACGGACCCGATGGATAGACCAGAATACGCCGGCCATCGACCGTCCATTCGAGCGTTCTCAGCAGTTGCACGGGATCGCTGGGTGTCGAGAGGTTGTAGATCGGATCATCGCGCGTGACTTTCAGCGTGGAGTTGTTGCTCGTAATGCTGACACTATCCGCCAATGCGACGCATGGCAGCACTAGCAGCGTCAATGAACTCAATAGAAACGATCTGGCTCGCATTGCAGACTCCGTCGGTATGTGAAATCCCGCGGAAAGGGATGTATCGAGGGCAAATATAAGCCGCCCGTTCGAGCTTTTCGAACAGGTCGTGGAAGGTTGTGAGTTGCCGGTTTGAATCGGCGTCCTACACAAAACGTTAGTGCACGTCGTTCAAATTGCAAGGCAAATGACACGCTTTCGCAGGGTCGTTTGATTGAAGCGCATGATGCATACGGTCTTCGGCGCATTGACGACCAGCCGCCTTCTGATTGCGCTTTTGATAGTTCGCTTCGAATGCCCGGCGTCACTTCCGCAAAACGGGCCGGGGTTCGCCCGGCCCGTCGTCATTGCGGCGTTGAATCACACCGCGTCGCTCGGAGATTGCGCAAAGATGGCGCCTTCGCTCAGGCTACCTTGATGAGTCCAAGTTGTTGAAGCGCGGTCACGCCGTCATCCAGCCCCATCTCCTCGACGATCTTCCCGTCTTTGAGCCTTAGCACCGTCGTGCCGGTGAAGTGCATTTTCCGGCCGGTCGCAGCAGGCAACGATCCAGCGAGAAAGTCGCTGAATGCCGGGCCCGTGTGAGTGCCGCCGCCTTCCCAGCGACCGACCACATAATCTCCCTCGGCGATAAGATCGGCGGCGCCCCAGAAGTTGAGATCCGGAAATGCTTCGCGGAAATCGGTCATGAATGCCTTGATGTCTTCGCGGCCGCGGCGCGGTTCGTGCAGCGAATATCGAAGAAGCATGTCGGGCGCGGCGAGTTCATCGACGATATCGAGGTTGCATGTCTTGCCCCAGAAATCGTTGAACCAGCGGCCCACGACGGCCTTGTTGTCATTTTCCATGGACATGGTGAATTCCTCATTGATTGAAGTGGGAAGAGGGAGACGCAATCGCTTCCCTCTGCCTGAACGATATTGACGCGAGCGATCGGGCGCCCCCCGTTTCTTGCTGCGATACTCGACGAGCCGGCACATGGCCGATGGAATCCGAATATCACGCTGATGGCGACGCGCAACGTCTCTGTCTCATTCACTTCGGATAACGAATTACTTTGATCAAGAAGCGGTCGAAGTTATCGAACCATGGCAGATCCGAACCTCGGCGATTCAATATCCGATTCTGAGCGGCTCAGGATGATCGCGGGTGATCACGCGTTTCGCCGCGCTCGGATAGCCCATGATCGTGAACGGGCTCGGGTATGGATTGCATGCGGACGAGTCGGTATTGGTGCCCGAGCGCACCACGATGGACTGCGCCGGACCCGCGGCGGCGAAGTACACCACCACATCGCTGCCCTGCCTCAGCGGGAGCGCCATTCGTGGTCCCCAGAGCGATTCGATGACCGGATCGCCGCTGCAATCGGTCGATGTGTATTGAGCGAACGTCACCGCGAGCCATTTGAAGTCGGTCGCGGAAAAATGATAGTTCGCGTCCTGAACCTGCGTGATGGGCACGACCGTGGTCGCATCCCCGGCTGTGAACGCGACCCCGTTTTGCGCGCTGAAACTCGTGAGATCCCCGATCGCGTGTCCGTTCGCATCGAACACCCTGACCGGGCGATGCCGCTCGTGGTGCGCGAAATCGTCGGCGAGCGATGCGCTCGCGTAGATCGCGAACAGTGCGCCGATCAGGCAGCGTTTCATTTCGGACTCCGTCTAGATCGCGCTCGGGTTGCGTCAATAGGCGACATGCAGCGGTTCCGGATAGTGCTGGGTCAGCGGATAAGTGCTCCTGACCGCCCAGTACAGTGAGCCTTCGTCAAACGGCGTAGCGCTGCAGGACGTCGCGCCGGAGCTGTCCGTCTGCCTCAGCGAGTACACGTGCACATTGCCGGAATATCCGTCGACGGCGGTATAAACCGTCACGTCGACCCCGTTTCTGACCGCTATCGCCGGCGTGGGACTGGCCGAGTACGGAACGAGCACGCTGCCGCTGCAGTCGGTCGTCGCGTATCCCACGGACTGCGCAGCGGCCCACTCGAACTCGGACGCCGAGTATTGCAAGGGGCCGACGAGCTTGTGATCGACGGTCACGAAAACCGGCTCGCCGTCTATCGCGATATACACGCCGTTGACGCCCCCGAAAAACTCCAGCGGGCCGATCGCCCTGCCCTGTGCGTCGTACACCATCGGCAGGCGCGCATCGTCGTCCGCGCCGCGTGCATCGTCGCGCCCGCCCGCGAAACTGAGGCCGGCGCACATGACGAGCAACGCAACCAGAAGTCGACACATCACGCTTCTCCGTCGATGCGGTCAATCAATAGCCGATCTTCAGCGGCTCGGGATAATGCGCCGTCAGCGGATAGTTCGTCTCGGCGCTGAATGCAGGCACGGGCGCGGTCGAAGGCGGCACGTGACCGATCGTCGGCGGCGGAGCGCAATTCGTTCCGTCGAAGACCGCGACGATCCGGGCCGGCGTAGAAACGGTATCGCCCGCGATCAACAGCGTGACGTCGGCGCCCTTTCGCATCGCGATGGAGGGCCGCGGGCCGCTGCCAGGCGGAATGATCGGCGAGCCGCTGCAGTCGGTCGTCGAGTAATTGAACGGCCCGAACGTCGACCATTGGAACTTCGATGAATCGGCGTTGTTGGGATCGATGCGCAGCCACGTCACGGCGGCGAAGACGATCGCGCCGTCGATGTCGAGGTACACGCCGTCATAACCGTGGTACGACGCAAGCCGTCCGACGAACTTGCCTTGTGCGTCGAACACTTTGAGGGCGCGATGATCGCCGTGTCGCGCGTGGTCCTGATCGTGGTCCGCATTCGCATGAAGCGGCAGCGCGCTCGCGAACACGAAGACCATGAAGAAGAACAAGCGACGCATGAGCGTCTCCTTCGACCGACGACGTCCGCACGGGCCTGCGGCTCGAATCCATCTGCTCAATCAGCATAGATTCGCGATGCGGTCATTTCAAGGATTCGCGATTCGCATCGGCAAATCGGAAAATGCGACCGCCGCCGATGTAGACTCAGTCCACAATTGCCCGGACATGCCGTGACGCTGCCCGCATGCGCCGGCCCTTTTGCTTTTCAAGCCATTGCAGCGATTCCTGCACGACTTCGGGCGGAACGCCGTCGAATATCGCGCCTCGAATCAGCGTCTCGCTTGCGGCAATATCGTTGAACTGCCCGAGCTTGTTCTGCACCGACGTCAGCTTCCGAATGGCGCGGCCGTGTCCGCTCTTGATGACAGGCCGAAAGAACTCCAGCAGATACCTCAGTTTCTTGCCGGCCTTGCGAACATCGTGAAGGTCTTCTTCGTGTGCCGTCTCCAGGCGAGCGGCATACCTGCTGCGCCTTTTCAACGCGCGCCGCGCACGACGAACGCGATTCTCGGCGAAGTCTCGAATGAGGAGGTCGTCGCAATTGGACTCCAGGGTCACGCGAGCGCGAAGCAAGGCATCGTTGAGGAACGCTTCGATGACGTCGCTTTGTATCATCGCCTGGCTATGCGCCACGGCCTGTGCCCGCTTCTCCTGCGCAGCGGCCACGAGGAGCCCCATCGATGCCCGCGATTCCTGAGCGGCTTTCAACAGGCCGCCTGCAATATCCCAGTCGCGGGTTCCGCCCGCGACGGCAGCAAGGCGCTTGAACTCCCCGGTGGCCTGCGCGGTGGCCTCTTCGCCGAGGTAAGGGGAATAGGCCCAGTACAGCGCACGAAGCTTTCTGAACGCGACTCGAAGCTGATGAAAGCCTTCGGCATCGCAGTTCGTAGCCAGTTCTCGCGCCCGCCTCACGGCCTCGGCGACCACGGGTGTCGCCAGCGATGAAAACGTGTTTGCGATGGAGCTGGTTTCCGAGAGCGATGAATCCGCCGATCGACGGTCCGCCTTGAACAGATTGACCGGTTGCGGCAAAGGCCAGTCGGCATCCATATCCACCATTGCAGCCCTCAGCATCGCGAGAAGATAGTGTCGCAAGACCTTAGCACAGCGATGTCCTCGCAATCCGGTTTCCATGAAGGTTTGATGAAGGGTCTGCGACGTGTGGCGTCCACGCCGCGTTTGCGCTGGAATATCGACCTGCCCTTGCAATACCTGTATTACGATGCGCGGTTATATCCGGCACGACCCGATACGCTGCCGCATCGAGCGCGGCTCGATGTCACCTGGACATATGGGAGGTCGTTTTGAAGAAGCGCGCCACCGTGATCTGTCGCCGAGGGAAGCGAATTCTCCTCGTTGCACGCGATCAGTCGAAGTGGACGTTGCCGGGCGGGATGCTGAAACGCGGAGAGCAACGCCTGGACGCCGCGCTGCGCGAACTCAAGGAAGAGACACGGCTTCTCGGGAAATCCGCCAAGCACCTCTTCGACTTTCGAGGCAAGCAGAAGCATCATCACGTCGTCTCGTGCGAGATCCCGGCTCGCGCGAAAGCCCGACCGAGCAACGAAATCTCCAGGTGCCGCTGGGTTCATTTCGACGATCTTCCCCGGCTGCTCACCAGTTCGCCCACGATCGACATCGTGAAACTCATGAATCAGCGACGCAGAAAGTGACCCGTGCTTTCAGGCACCCGGTCTCCGTCTGCGGCCCTGCCCTGTATCGCTTCGACGTCGACGCAATGCGAACCAGGCTCGCCAAATTGATGAGCAAGAAACGGAACGTATCCGGCCAACTCCGGCGATAGCCTGACGACTCCGAACCGACAGGTTCGCATCCACGGAGTCTCGCCATGTTGCCGCTTCTATCGTTTCATGCCCTCGCAGCACAGCGCGGTGACGGACTGAAGCCGGAACTGCTCGCCTTGCTCGCGCGTCATGCGGGTCTCGGCGCCGTCATCGTGGCGGCGAACATCGAACCGGCCGATGAAGCGCCCCAGCAAGATCCCGCACACGATCCGCGCCCGGACCACCGTGACGCCGGCTGAAGCGTGCGCGTCATCGCCGGCGCTTTTTTTCGAGCGAAACCGCAACGCAAGGCGAGCGGCGCGCAGTCCTGCGGGATCTTCGTGACGACGAGCGTCTGTCTCCTCGTACGGGATGAGCCGCCGGGTGACGCAACGTTAGTGCCATCGGCATGACTTTGCCGTGGTAACGCAGCACCTTGCGCCGCGGCCCGCACCATCGGAAACGCCGGCACACGATGCCGAAATCCAACAACTCCATCTAAGCGCCGCACGCGCGCCACCCGGTGGCCGAAGCGACCTTGTCGGTTCGATAGATTCGGAAAGGAAGCGCCAAATCGACACGCTTGCATTTCCATTCGGCCAACTCTACGCTTACGCGGAATTTGTGACTAAATGTAACGTCTGTATCAAGAAGCCACCGGCGTCCGGCGACGGCGCATGGGAAATAAAAAACCGCACGGCACAATGCCGGCAGCAACAACGGGGTTTTTCCGAAGAGCGGGAAACCATGAATAGTAGTGAATCGCTTGACTCGATCCGCGAGATCAACCTCTCGTACATCATCCTCGCGCAGCGCATGTTGCTCGAGGACAAGTCCGTCGCCATGTTCCGACTCGGGCTTTCGCCGGAAATCGCGATGATTCTGGCGAACCTCTCGCCGGCGCAAGTCATCAAGCTTTGCAGCTCGAATCAGCTCTTGTGCGCGTTCCGGTTCAACGATCACACGTTGCTGTCCGCGCTGACGCAACCTTCCACGCATGTGGACGTGGGCCCCACGCACGCGGCGATCCTGCTGGCGGGCCAGCCGGCAGAACAGTTTGCGTGAGGATGGCGACCATGCTCCGCAAAAGCATTAGCGACGACGCACAAGAGGTCTATCGCGCGATCGCCCTGATCGAACTGGGAGCGCGCATGCAGTTGCTCGAAACGGAACTGACGCTTTCGCGCGACCGCATGATCCGTCTGTATCGGGAATTGAAAGGCGCGCCTCCGCCCAAAGGCATGCTGCCATTCTCGGCGGATTGGTACATGACCTGGATGCCCAACATCCATTCATCGCTGTTCTACAACATGTATCTGTTCCTCAAGGAGCAGACGGGTTGCTCACGTCTCGATTCCTTGACCAAGGCGTATCGGCTGTACGTCGAGCATTGCGAACACAACCGGCTCGAGATCGTCCTGAGTCTGACGCGTGCGTGGACGCTGGTGCGTTTCTTCGAAGCCGACATCCTGCAGCAGACGCCGTGCTGCCGCTGCAAGGGCAGGTTCATCGCGCACAAGCACGACCTCCAGTCGGGTTTCGTGTGCGGCGCATGCCAGCCGCCGTCGCGCGCGGGCAGGACCAAGAAGGCCGCGGTCGCGCGCATCGCGGAACTCGAAAACGCACGCGTTCCAGCCGATGCGCAATGCGATGAAAAGCGCGCCGCCGACGAACCCGAGCGCGGTCCGCTAGCCGCCTGAGGCTCGCCGCGCGCGCCCGGTCAAGGCTTATATCCGTCGGTGAGCGTGTTCATGAACGCGATGATGTCCTCGATTTCGTCGTCGGTCATCGCCGGTTTGTCGCCGAGCTTGCGATCGAACGGCGCATCCGCGACGTCGATATTCGCCTGATACTTTTCCGGAAGATCGTCGTATTTCTGCGGCTTGCCGGCCGCATCGAGCGGATAGATCTTCTCGGGGTTCGTGTTGCGCAAGTTATAGAAATCCATCACCTGCTTCAGGTCGTGGTACACGCCGTTATGAAAGAACGCGTGGCGCGTCGCGACGTTGCGCAGCGTCGGCGTCAGGAACATGCCGCAGTATTGCGTCAGCTCGGCCGCGTCGGTGCGAAAGGGGCCGCAGACGCCCATGTCGTGGAACGCCGGATTCTGGTTGACCGGCAGATCGCGATTGCGCGGCACGCCGAGCGCTTCGTATTGCGTGTCGGTAAAGAGCGGCGGCAAATGGTCGGAAGTCGGCTTGCTCAGATGGCAGCCCGCGCAGTTCGCCTTGTCCGGATCGTTGAAGAGGCGCAAGCCGCGCAACTCGGCTTGCGTGAGGCGCGCCTTGCCCTGCAGCCAGTAGTCGTATTTGCTGGTGAAGCGATGAAACGACGGGTCTTCGAACTGATAGCGCCCCACCGCGAACATCGCTTCGTCGAGCAGCAGATCGGGTTGGCTCGCGATCCGGTCGCCGAACAACTGCTTGAACTGATCGAGATACTTCGCTTTCAGCAGTTTCCGCACGACCTCGTCCGTGCTCTTGTTCGCCATTTCGACCGGGTTCAGCATCGGCACGATCGCCTGGTCCTGCAACGTGCTCGCGCGGCCGTCCCAGAAGAGACCGCCCTGCGGCACGAGCGCGGGCGCGGCGGGCGCGACCCCGGCCGTTTTGGTCGCGCGTTGCGTGCCGCCCGCCACGGTGGCGAGCTGATCCAGCGTGACGGGCGCGGCGTCCGTGTCGTTCTGATCGGGGCCGATCGAGAACGGCGCCTGCCGATAGAGATAGGCGAGCGAAGGCGGCGGCCGGTAACCCGCGTCCTCGAGATGCGGTCCGCCGAGCTGCACCGACAGCGCGTTGGGCGGACCGTAGGCGTGGTCGGGGCTGTGACAGGACGCGCACGATTGCTTGCCCGATGCCGACAGCGACGGATCGTTGAAAATCTGCTTGCCGAGCAGGGCCACCTCGCTCAACGGCTGGCCGGGCGGCACATGCAGCACGACCGGCTGCGGATTCGCGCCGGTGATGTCTTCGACGATCGCGCCGATCGCGGAAGGCATCCGTTCGGGATAGATCGCGGCATAGGCGGCAAACGCGGCGCCGCCGGCGGCGATGACAACCGCTGTCCATGCGAGCACGCGTGGCAACAGGCGTTGCGCACGCACGGGGCGCGGCGCATCGCCGGCAGGCAGTGATGGCGGCAATGCAGGGTTCGGAGAACTCATGGCGATCGTGACGGATAAAAACCTGAAAAACGTCGAGCCAGCGCGTCGCTGCGCCGGCTCGACCCACTGCGAATCGTCGGGCGCCGTCAGTCGGTCGACGGCGCGGCGGCGAGCTTGGTGCCGAGGCTCGGATCGAGGAACACGGCCGGCGTGTTGCCCGCGCCGGACAGGTTCAGCATGCCGCGGATGTCGCCGGCCGTCGCATCGAACGAACCGCCGCCCAGACGCGCGCCGCCGAGCCAGTTGTCCTCGATGAACCTGACGACGGAGGCCTGCGTGATCTGCGTGTGGTCGACGTAGTTGACCTTTGCCCACGGCGAGACCATGAGGAACGGCGTGCGCGTGCCCGGACCGCAACGGCCGTTGACCGCGCCGCCATTGATGCCGAGCGGCTGCGTCGCGCCCGTGCCGGTGCACTGGCCCTGACCCGACAACTGGTCGGCGCCCGTGAAGACTGCCGTGCCGACCTTGGTGACGAGCGTCGTGTCGAACGACGAATTCCTGATCGCCGGCACGACGTGGTCGTACCAGCCGTCCGAATCGTCATAGGCGATCACGACCAGCGTGTTCTTCCAGTCGGCCTGCTGTTGCAGAAAGTTCGTGACCTTGACGACGAACGCCTGCTCGTCGAGCGGATCCGAGTTGCCCGGATGACCGTCGCCGATCGCGGGCGCCTTCAGGAAGCTCACCGACGGGAAGTTGCCCGCCTTCACGGCCGTGAAGAAGTCGTCGACGTCGTACTGGTGATGAACCGGCGTGGCCGTGTTGTCGAGCGTCGGTTCGGTGAAGCCGATCATCGCGGTCGAGCTCGGACGCTGGTGCGTGGGATTGGCCGTCGATGCGTAGTACTGGAACCAGGCGTGGTGCTGGACATAGTCGGTCGGCGCGCTGCCGAGCACGTCGGACCACGTCGAGCGCGTGCAGCCCGTCGTGCCGTTCGAATTGACCGTCTGCAGGTTGAAGCCGCCCATGAAGCCGCCCCACGTGATGTTCGCCGCGTTCAGCAGATCGCCGATGTTCTTGCCGCCCATCATGCCCGTCGGGCCCGATGTGGCGTTCTGCGCCGCGGCCGTGCAGACGTCCGTGGTCGGGTCGAGGTCGCCGATCATCGTGAAGCTGCCCTGACCGTCGGGAATCGCGTTGCTGCTGGTCTTCACCGACGGATTCTTCGGATTGGGCGTCAGCGTCACGCCTTGGTTTTGACCCGCGACCACTTCGATGGCGCCGGGCGTCGACGGCCCGAAGGTGTCGGTCCACGCGTTGTCGTTCATCGCGAAGTTCTGCGCGAGATTCCAGTACGCGGTCACGGTGTTACCGTCGAAGTAGCCGAGCACCTGCGCCGCCGATCCGAACTGGCCCGTGCTGCCCGTGATGATGGAACTGGCCGACGTGAAGAGCGGGAACGCGTCCATCTTCAGATTGTCGTCGGCGAGCTGCTCCGGCGCGTAGCTGTGGTTCTGGCTCTTGGTATTCGCCTGCGAGCGGTCGAGGCGGAACGGCTGAGCGGTGGTCGTCGTCAGCGCGACGTTGCCGACGCTCGGCGGCTTGGTCGACTGCCCGTTGACCGTGGCGGAGACGATATTGGGCGAACCCGCCTGCGCGTTCGGGTTGGCAGCGCCGGTCAGCCCGGCGGCGGCGAGCGTGTTGATATCGGTCTGCGTGCCTGACGTCGCGCTGAAGCCCGGCTCGCCCGACACGTTCTTCGCGCTCGGATAGGTCGCGAAATAATGATCGAACGATACGTTCTCGCCGAAGATCACGACCAGATGCTTGATCGGCGTCGCTGTCGACAGCGCGTCCTGCGCGGATACGGCGGGCGCGCCGGATGCAGTCGAGTCATGCGAACTGCCGCACGCGGCGATGGTCATGAGCGCCGCCACGGCTATCGCGCAGGGCAGTATTTTCTTGTAATACATTCGTTTGTGGACTCCGGATTGCCGCTCAGCGCTCCAGGACCATCGTGCTGGAGTGGGCCGGGGTTATTTGAATGGAAGTGCCGCTCGCTTCAGGCCGATGCTCGAAGCAGCGGCATTGAAGCATTTCCATATGGCGAGACTGAGACGGATTGCTTACGCCATCGCATTACATATGCATTACTCGAATCTCATTTTTGTTTTCATAACATTACAGTCCGAGTATTGATTAGCGATCCGAATCAATTCGGCGAAGCCGCATGCGCGGACCGGTCAGCCACAAAAACGTGCGCTTCTAACCGGCGGCACAGCTTCAAGAATCCGATTTGAGCGCCGACATGACGTCCATCGACCGCGATGCCGAAGCGGGCCCCGTCAGCATTCGGCGCGCGCCGCCGCGATCAGAGATGCGCGCGCAGCCACTGCCATGCGAGCGGCCCGCAGATCGTCGACCAGGTCAGCGCGCCGATCGCGATGGCCACCGTGACCGCCGCGCTGCCGCAGTCCTTCGCGCGCCCGGAGAGCTCGTGACGCTCGAGCGAGATGCGGTCGATGGCCGCCTCGATGCTCGAGTTGATCAGCTCGACGAGCAGCACGAGCAGCACCGAGGCCGCGAGCAGCACGTGCTCGGCGGCGCTCGCCGGCACGAGAAACGCCACTGGCAGCAGGACGGCCGCGACGCAGACTTCGTGGCGAAACGCGCTCTCCTCCCGCCAGGTGGCGACGATGCCGTCGCGCGAATGGCGCAGCGCGAACACGCCGCGCAGCAGGCCGCTGCGCTTGCCGTGCGCCAGCTTTTCGGGCTGCGCGGACTCGCCGGATTGCGCAGAACGCGCAGTCGGGGAAGAAGAGGACGAAGCCGATGTCGAGGAAGAAGTAGGTCGAACCATGTCGCGATGTGGCGTTTTCGATGAATGATATGCCCGATTCGACTCGTCGATGAAACGATCGGCGAGAACAAAGGCGCCGCCACGATGAAAGCCGCGACGGGCCATGTGGTGAAAACGACGGACGGCGTGTGAGCGGATCAGAAATGAAGACGTCGACGAAGGAAGCGCGCGATGCCCGTGACGGGCACGATGCCGCCGCGCTCGCGCGACAGGTCGAAGGCCTGGACGCCGCCCGCTATTTCGATGCCCGGGCCGACGCGGAATTGCGCGTCGCGGTGACGCGCTGGCCGGCGTTCGCGCGGTTGATGAGGCTCACGCCGGCGCGCATCGAAGATGCGGTGCGGAAGGAGGATGCAGCGCGGCATTCACCGCGGGACTGAACACCGAACTCCCGTGGCGGTCCGTTGAGCGCCGCCGTCGTGTCCGCCCCGGTAATCGAGCTCGGCCCGGGTAATGACGATCGGCCCGAGCGCCGCATGCCTTGCCCGGCGAGCCACGACTTCCTTGATCGCGGGCTGCCCGAACGCGAACGCTTCGCGCCGGGACATGACCTGGTCGATGCCCGCGGCGGCGGCCAGCGCATGCTCCGTCAGGACGCAATTGACCGTGACGCCGTCGACGATCGCATCGAAATAGATGGGGCCTTCGCCGACGTACACGCTGTCGGCCTGCGGAAACAAAACATTCATTTCAACCTCGATTGAAAAAAGCAGCGCCGCCCGCGCACGCCCTCACGCGGCGAACTGCTCGCGCAAGCGCTTCTTGTTGAGCTTGCCGACACTCGTCTTCTCCAGCTCGCCGACGAACCTCACGACCTGCGGCACCGCATACTTCGAAATGCGCCCGGTCTCGCTGAAGTCGAGCACGTGCTTTCTGATGTCATCCTGTGAGACCGTGCCGTCGTAGCCCTGTTTCAGGACGACCAGCGCCACCGGACGCTCGCCCCACTTCTCGTCCTTGATGCCGATCACCGCGACCTCCGAAACACCCGGATGCTGCGAAATCAGGCTCTCGATTTCGAGCGACGAGACCCATTCGCCACCCGACTTGATTACGTCCTTGATGCGGTCGGTGATCTGCAGATAGCCCTGCGTGTCGATGCTCGCGATGTCCTGCGTATGCAGGTAGCCGCCCTGCCACAGCTCGGCGGATGCCTCCGGATTCTTCAAATAGCCCTGCGTGAGCCACGGCGTGCGCGCGACGATCTCGCCGCTCGCGCTGCCGTCGCGCGCCACGTCGCGCATTTCCTCGTCGACGATGCGCAGATCGACGAGCGGCAGCGGCCGTCCCGTCTTGCAGCGCAGGCGCACTTCCTCGTCGAGATCTTTCGGCATCGACTGCGGGCTCAGTTGCGCGAGGCTCAGCAGCGGGCAGGTCTCCGACATGCCGTAGCCCGCGAAGACGTCGATGCCGCGTTCGAGCGCGGCGCGCGCGAGACCGTGCGGCAGCGCGCCGCCGCCTATCACGACCTTCCACTTCGACAGGTCGATGCCGGCCGCATCCGGACAGGCGAGCAGCATATGGAGGATGGTGCTCACGCAATGCGAGAAGGTGACGCCTTCGTCGCGGATCAGCGCGGCGAGCCGGTCCGGCGCGTAGCGGCCCGGATAGACCTGCTTCACGCCGAGCACGGTCGCGATGAACGGCATGCCCCAGGCATGCACATGGAACATCGGGGTGATCGGCATGTAGACATCGCCGCGATGAAAACGCTGGCCGGAAGCCGGACTCGCGAGCGCGGCCATGCCGGTGATCGTGTGCAGCACGAGCTGGCGATGCGAGAAGTACACGCCCTTGGGCAGACCCGTGGTGCCGGTCGTGTAGAACGTGGTGGCGCGCGTGTTCTCGTCGAAGTCGGGGAACGCGAAGGTCGTGGCGCTCGCGGCGAGCATGCGCTCGTATTCGGCGGCGAACGGAATCGTGTGCGAGACCGCGGCGCTGTCCTTCTCGTCGATCCAGATGAAGGTGCGCACGGTTTCGAGCTGGTCCTTCATTGCCTCGACGACCGGCAGGAAGTCGGTGTGCACGACGAGGACTTCCGCGCCGGCATGGTTGAGCGTGTAGAGAATCTCGGCTTGCGACAGCCGCACGTTCACGGTTTGCAGCACCGCGCCCATCATCGGCACCGCGAAATAGGATTCGAGGTAGCGGTGGCTGTCCCAGTCCATCATGGCGACCGTCGTGCCGTGACGCACGCCGAGCTTCGAGAGGCCATCGGCAAGCCGTGCGATGCGCTCGCGCAGCGTGCGATAGCTCATGCGCACATCGCCCCGGTAGACGATCTCCTGATCGAGCGCCTGAGTAAAGGGCGTGTGCAGCAGATGCTTCACCAGAAGGGGATAGGCATAAGCCGACTGCGTTGCTTCGAGTACTGCGTCCTGCATTTTCGATCTCCTTGGCCCGGTCTCCGTTCGCCGGATGATTGCGCTTACTGGGTGAAGGCTCGCCGCACCGTCAGCTTGTTCTGCACCGACACGACGCCGGGGACATCCTTCGCCAGCGCGGCAGCCTTGTCGATCTGCGCGGCCTCTTCGACGGTGCCCGTCAGCGTCACGGCGCCGTTCTTCGCGCTCACGCCGATGCTGCCCGCATCGATCGACTTGTCTTTCGCAAACGCCTTATAGACGGCCCGGCGCAGCGCGCGGTTCGACTGCTTCGACGAAGCCGCCGACGATGCGGCTCCGTTCGATCCCGACGCAGCCGAAGCGGCAGGCTGGGACCAGACGTTCCCGGCTGCGAGCGCGACGATCAGCGCCCCGCATGCCAGCTTGAGTGTGTTCACTGCATTCATTCTTTTCTCCGTTTGGCCTTGTCAGAAGTTGTGCCGCACGCCGACCATCGCGGCCGTCGTTCCCTTGCCCGGCGCGACCGGCTGTCCATACACGATCGTCTGGTTCATCGTGCCGTTGTTGTCGACGTGACCGACCTGCGCGTAGGCCAGCGTGCGCTTGGACACGTTGTACTCGGCGCCCAGCGCGAACTCGGCCGAGTGGTTGCTCGAGTTGTTGTTGTCCTTCAGGTAATAGAAGCCCGACGTCACTCTGAAGACGGGGGTGAATCGATAGCCGAGACCAGCCGAATACATATCGATATCGGCACGGCTGCTGTTTGCCGGGTTCTTGCCATGGCCGTATGAGCCGGACACGGAGAAACCATAAAACGTGTACTGGGCGCCGACGTAGAAAAACCGGTTGTTGGCTTGTCCTGTTGCCGGAATGGCCGGAGTGGCGGGATAGGTCGCCGGAAACGGGTTCGCGTCGTGCCCGTTGTAGTACGCCGCCGCGAGGTTCAGGCCGTAGTTCGAATACTTGAGCACGGCCGACTCGCGCGTGCCGCCCTGGAAGTGTCCCGGAACGCCGCCCGGCGCGTATTCCAGCGCGATCGACGCGCCGTAGAACTTGGGCGACTCGTAGACGAGCGCGTTGCTGTCATACAGCGCGCCGATCGCGCCGTTCGTGCTCGTGCCGGGCCAGCCCGCGGCCTGGTTCATGCCGAGCCATGCGGTCAGGATGCTGCCGAAGTACTGCGCGCCGCGCACGTCCGTGTCGTACATCGCCCAGATCATCGGGACGATCTGGCGGCCCGCGTCGAGCTTGCCGAACGGACCGGATACGCCGATCGTCGCGTACTGGTTGAACTGGGCGGTCACGCCCGGCGTATCGCTCAGGCCTGACTTGCCCGTGCCGCTGTCGAACGAGCTTTGCAGCTTGAAGTTCACGTGATAGCCGCCACCGATATCCTCGGTGCCCTTGATGCCCCAGCCGCTCGAATAGATGCCGCCGTCCTTGAAGCGGTACACCTTGCCGAGGTTGGGCGCATTCGGTGCGAACGAGGCCGCCGCCGTGCTTTGATAGAGCAGCCCCGAATCGACGACCCCGTAGAGCGTCACCGCCGATTGAGCGTGCGCGGCCGCCGACGACAAACCGATCAGTGCCGCAACGCTGGTTACTTTCGCTTTCATTAGCTATCCATATTGTCGAAATATCATTCATGCGTTCGATTCGGGGAGCGCCTTGCGCGCTGGCAAAGCGTATCGCTCGAACGGCCCTGACGGTCTGCCCGGCTCCCGCGCCGGACATCGCGCGCAGACATGCGGCGCGCATCGGCCGGCGGCGCATATCGGCTTTCATCGGAGGAGCGGATACGGGCACGCGGCACATCACCGATGCAAGACTACATAAAGGTTTCGAACCGAACCCCTCTCGCGGCGGGAGGGACAGGGAATACGCGGAGACCGCGCCGGCAGCCGCGGGCGGCCACGCCTGGCGCAGCGACGGTGCGCAATCGGCGTATGCCCTAGGATCTCGCCATCGAAGCGAGCGCGCGAACGATCAGCGAGGCGATGCAATCGTGTCGATCATTGCGCGGTTTGCTGTCTCCGATATTCGTTGTGCTTCATCGTCATGTACTCGTCGCGGTCGACTTCATGCAACTGGCGCGGATACTTCTCGGTCGCGTCGAACCAGGTGGCGAGGCGCTGATCGAGGCGTTTGCCGGGCGGGCTCGACAAGGCCTGGAGGTAAGCGTCGATCGCGAGGTAGTAGCGCATCGTGTTGCGCTCGACGAGACCCCTGACGCCGCCGATGTACTCCGCCTGTCCGCCCGGCGCGTCCCGTGCGGCGGTGAATCCGACCTTGTCGCTGCCGATGGTCGCAAGGTAGGTTTTCATCGCGATGCGCCCCGCCGTGCCATAACCATACGAATAGGTCAGATGCAGGAAGGTGCGCGAGGCGCCCGCCGGCGTGGCCTCCAGCATGATGCGGTAATCGCGGGTGCTCATCGGTCCGGTGTCGGCGTCGAGGTCGACCTGGAAGTAGGTGGCGCTCGTTGCCACCGACCGGTAGTTGAATTGCACGCGGTAGGTGGAGGAGAGTTTTTCTTCGACCTTCCTGCCCACGTTCACGATGAGCTGAGTGCCGCTGCCGCTCGCCGCGGGACGGCAATATTTGATGTTCAGGTGCAGGATCAGCACGTCGCACCAGTTCGCGGGGCCTTGCGACGGATCGTTGAGCGCGCCGTTGACCGTGGCGAACGGATAATCGACGACGGCGTAAATATCGCCCTTGAGCGAGGAATCCGTTTCCGCCGACTCCAGATACAACTCGCGGTGAAACGGGTTGCGGCTCAGTTGCTGAGCGAGACTTTCGAATTTGTCGTGAAGGCGCGCTGCGTCATTGCCGGCTTCCTGGCCGAACGCGTCCGGGCAAGCCCCGGTGAACGCGCAGACCGTGAGTATCAGCGTCAGCGCACAGGCGCTTCTGGCGGCAAACATCCTGGCAAGCCCGTTCATTTGCTCACTCCTTTTTTCCCGCGATCACCGGGCGTTCGGCAAGCTGAAATCGTCTGAACATTTTCGCCTCGACCAACGCGCCGGGCAACCATTTTGCGCGTGTCCCCTCTCATCGAGAGAGGGGCGCGATGAACTTCAGCGCAATAGGATACGTGGCAAACAAGGGCGAGCGACCGATCATGATCGGCCCATCGCCGAACCGCTCGATCACGCACCACGAACTTTCATGACTCTCGATACGAAACCGACGATTCTCATCGTGCCGGGTTTGCGCGACCATGTCGCCGAGCACTGGCAGACCCTGTTGCAGCAGAAGCTTCCGAAGGCGGTCTCGGTGCCGCCGCTCGAACATGACAAGCTGAGTTGCGCCGCGCGCGTCGCGGCGCTCGATGCGGCGCTCGCCAAGATCGACGGCCCGGTGATTTTGGTCGCGCACAGCGCGGGCGTCATGATCACCGTGCACTGGGCGCGGAAGCACGAGCGCAAGATCCATGGGGCGCTGCTGGCCGCGCCCGTCGATCTCGAGACGCCGCTGCCGGAAGGCTATCCGACCTTCGACGCGCTCGCGGAAAACGGCTGGCATCCGATTCCGCGCGAGCGCCTGCCGTTTCCGGCGATCGTCGGCGCGAGCCGCAACGATCCGCTCGCGCGCTTCGAGCGCGTCGCGCAGATGGCGCGGGACTGGGGCGGCCGCCTCGTCGACCTCGGCGAAGTGGGTCATCTCAATCCGGCCGCGGGCTTCGGTGAATGGCGGATGGCGGAGACCCTGATCGATGAACTCGCCTGAACCGCAAGGCGCCGCGGACGCGGCCCGCCGTCCCACGGTGACTATCGAGGTCTGCTTCGACTTCATCTGCCCCTGGTGCCTGATCGGCAAACGCAACCTGGAGGCGGCGCTCGTCCGCTTCGGTGGTTTGCGGCCGGACGTGACCGTGAAAGTGCAGTGGCATTCGCATCAACTTCTTCCCGACACGCCGCTCGACGGCATGCCTTACGAGGCGTTCTATCTCAATCGTCTGGGCAGCCATGAAGCGGTGGCGGCGCGGCGTGCGCAGGTTCGACGCGCCGGCAGCGAAGCCGGCATCGAATTCGCGTTCGAGCGGATCGAAACGATGCCCAACACGGCTGCCGCGCACGACCTGATCGCCTATGCGGGCCGCCGTGGCGGCGACGCGCAACGTGTGCGGCTGATCGAGCGCCTGTTCAGCGCGTACTTCATGGACGGAGAGAACATCGGCGACCGGCGGGTGCTGGAACGGATCGGCGTGGAGTGCGGTCTGGAGCGTCAAGGCCTCGCCGATCGTCTGGCGGATTCGACGCGACGCGCGGCATCGGCATCTCACGCCGATCATCGCATCGGCGGGGTTCCGCACTACACGTTCAATGCCCGCTATACGCTGTCCGGCGCGCATTCTCCCGGCGCGATCGTCGAAGCGATGATGCTCGCGATCCGCGACTGAGCGACTCAAGGAGGAGCACCCCATGTCACGCCGAATACCCGTCGGAAATATCGAAGACCTCTTGCCTGGCCAGCGCAAGCTGGTTTTCGTCGATGGCCGCAGCATCGTTCTCTTCAACATCGAAGGCACGCTTCACGCCATCGACAACTCGTGCCCTCACAACGGCGCGTCGCTCGCGAGCGGTCAGCTCGACGGCTGCATGCTGCGCTGCCCGGCGCACGGACTGCGCTTCGACGTGAGGACGGGATGCATGCCCGGGCCGGGCGGCCTGAGCGTCGGCACCTTCCTCGTGCAGGCCGTCGATGGAAAGCTGGAACTCGATGTCGAGGAGCCTTCGCCCGCTTCCGCGCCCGCGCCGATGTGCAAGGCGTGACAGCATCGCTCGCCAGGGATGACGCGCGGACGGCTACGATCCGCTCGCGCCACCCTGCTCCGCGATTTCGCGCTTGGCATCATCGCGCGGGGCTTCGGCATCGAGGTTCCCGGTCTGGCCGTTTGCACCGCCCGGCGAATCCTCGGCCTCGATCGATGCAATCGCCTTTTCCCAGAACTCCTCGGCACGCCCATCCGGGCCACCCTCACGCTCCCACATTTCATAGGCGCGGCGCCGAATGCGATCCTGCTCTTTTTGATCGTCCATGAGTGCCTCCGTGTATGCGTCAACGTCGTCTCGAATCGCAAAACGCTGTCTGTTTCGCGAAACCAGCAAACGTCGTGCCGCACGCAGGCCGCTTTTCGATCTGGCCGAAGTGCCCCGCACCGGCAGCCTCAGCCGGCGCTTTCCAGCTCCGCCTCGACAACCGCCCTGCCGCGCGGACTCTCGATACCGAAATGCCTCGCCAGCGCATCGACGACGTTTTCCGCCATCGCGCGACGCGTCTCCTCCGTCCCTGAACCGATGTGCGGCGTGAGCACGAGCCTGCGATCCCGCATGAGCGCCTCGGGGACCGAGGGTTCATGCTCGAACACATCGAGCGCGGCGCCCGCTATTTTGTCCGCCGCGAGCGCCGCGATGAGCGCGCGTTCATCGACGACCGGGCCACGCGCGATGTTGACGATGAAGCCATCGGGCCCGAGCGCACCGATGACGGCCGCATCGATCAGATGATGTGTCGCGGCCGAAAGCGGGCACGTGAGGATCAGCATGTCGCTGTCTCGCGCGAGCCTCGCGATGTCGTCGTAATAAGGAATATCGACGGGCTTGCGGCTGGGCCCGAAATACGCGAGCTTCGAGCCGAATGCCCGCAACCGATGCGCAATGGCCGAGCCGATGGTGCCCAGCCCCACGATGCCGACCCTCATGTGCGAGATGGATCGGCCCAGCCGGTAGTGACCTTGCACGGGCCATTGGCCGGATCGGACGTACGCATCCGCGTTCACGAAGTCGCGCGTGAGCGCGAGCGCCAGGCCGACCGCCGCGTTCGCCACGTCCTCAGCCAGAATATGCGAAGTGTTTTCGATGCGGATGCCGCGCGAGCGCGTCGCCTGCATGTCCACGTTATCGAGTCCCGCGCTGTAGCTCGAAATGATTTCCAGCGCGGGCAGCGCATCGAGAAATGCCGCATCGATCTTCGTTTTGCGCAGCGCGATGCCGCGAATCTTGCCGCCGTGCTCGCTCAGAAACGCACGGGCCGCGGCGGGCTCCTTGGGCAAATCGAGCACGGTAAAGAGCGCGCCCAGCTCCGCGTGAGTCCACTCGGGCAATTCCGCGGCATTGAGGATGATCGGCTTGGTCATGATTCGAATCTGATGATGGCGTTATGCAAAGACACTGGGCGAAGCGTGATGATCGCGATTCAACTCATCTTGACCCGCTCGATCCTGCCCATGAAGAACAGATAGACGATGGCCGCCACGAGGCAATGCGCGGCGACGAAGTAGAGTCCGACCGTATAGCCGCCCGTCGCCTGCACGAGATAGCCGAAGACGATCGGCGTCACGATGCCGCCGATATTCCCGATGCAATTGAAGATCGCGCCGGCGAGACCGACTGCTTCGCGCGGCGCCGTGTCGCTGACGACGGCCCACGTTCCCGCCCCGGCCGCCGCGCCCTTGCCGAAGAAGGCGAGCGTCATCAGCATGACGATCACGACATTGCTTTCGGTGACGGCGGACAGCACGATGCTGCAACCCAACGTCATGCCGACGATATACGGCGTCTTGCGCGCCCACGACACGCTCCATCCGCGACGAATGAGCCAGTCGGAAATCGTGCCGCCCGCAATGCCGCCGACGAAGCCCGCCACGGCCGGGACCATCGTCGCGAAGCCTGCCTGCATCACGTTCATGCCACGCGCCTGCACGAGGTAGATCGGAAACCACGTGATGAAGAAATAGCTCAGCGCGATGGTGCAGTACTGCCCGATATACGCGCACCACAGCATGCGATTGGCGAGCAGCGTGCGCATCACGCCGGACGAAATCGCGGGGCGCGACGCGAGCTCGTGCTTCGAGTCGATATCGATCATCGCGCCGCCCGCGATGATGTGATCCAGCTCGCTGCTCGACACACGCGGATGATTGCGCGGCTCGTACATGACCACGGCCCACACGCCTGCCGCCGCGATGCCGATCAACCCCAGCGCGATGAACGGAGCCGGCCAGCCGAAGCGCGACGTGAGCCAGCCCGCGAACGGCGAGAAGATCGCCACGGCGAAATACGAAGCCGATGCGAAGAGCGATGTCGCGAGGCCGCGCTCTTCCTTGGGAAACCACATGACCGCGACGCGGCCATTGGCGGGAAAGCTCGGCGCCTCGATCAGACCGAGCGCGAAGCGCAGCGCGAACAGCAGTCCCAGCGCAATCGAAAGATCCGACGTGAAGTTGCCGATGAAACCGACCAGCATGGTCGCGATGGACCACAGGATCAGCGTCGCGCCGTACATCGTCTTGGTGCCGAGGCGATCGAGCAGCAGGCCGCCGGGTATCTGGCCGACGACATACGCCCAACTGAAGGCCGACAGCACATAGCCCAGTTGCACATGATTCAGGCCGAACTCCTTCGATATGCCGGGACCGGCGATCGACAGGATCGCGCGATCCGCATAGGCCACCGTGGCCAGCAGCAGGATCATCGCGAGGATCGAGTAACGCGTGCGCGTCGTTCGGGCTGTCGTGCCCGCTATATACTGGGTCGTTTGCTCTGTAGCCACCGGCATCTCCTGTTTCATGCCCCTGACGCGTCGAGACGACGCGCGTTGCGAAAGCCTTTCGACCCATCGGCCGGACTTCTCTCGGGGAAATTTATGTTTCGCATTAAATCGACGCCATGGACGACCGTCAATCTTGATTGATTCGATCAACGTGAAGCACTGGATGTCCCAGGAGGAGGCCTGCGAAGCCCTCGGCGTGCGCAAGCAGACGCTGTACGCATATGTGAGCCGCGGCCAGATCGAGGTTCAGGGCGACCCGCAGCACGCAAACCGCAACCTGTATCGCGCGGCTGATATCGCGACGCTCCTGAAAAAGCGCAACCTCGGGCGGGCGCGCAAGAACATCGCGGCCAGCACGATGGCCTGGGGCGAGCCGATCATCGATACGAGCATCTCCACGATCGTGCATGGCCGGCTTTACTATCGCGGCCGGGATGCGGTGCGGCTGGCGGCATCGGCGACGCTCGAAGAGGCCGCGCGACTGCTCTGGGATATGAACGGGCTGCCGCGCTTTCCGTCGTTCGAGCCGGTCGCGTTCGACGGTCCCGCCAGCGCGCGTGTCTACGCCGCCCTGGCTCGCGATGCGGCGAACGATCCGGCGCGCACGCCGTTCGACATGTCTGACAGCCTGAATCAGGCGGCCGGGCTGGTGGGCCGCCTCGCCAGCAATTTCGTCGAGCTGCGCTCGGACGAAGGCCCGTTGCATCTGCGCATCGCGGATGCGTGGCATGCCGCGCGTCATGCGGATCTGCTTCGACGCGTGCTCGTGCTGCTCGCCGATCAGGAACTCACGAGCTCATCGTTCGCGGCGCGCGTGGCCGCATCGACGGGCGCATCGCTCGGGGCGAGCATGATCGCGGGGCTCGCCGCGTTCTCCGGTCCGATCCACGGCAATGCCATCGTGCGCGTGCGTGAATTCATGGATGAAGCGCGCCGCTCCGGAACCGGGACGGTCGTGCGGCGGCGGATCGCGGAGGGCGCGGCGCTGCCCGGCTTCGGTCACGAGCTCTATCCGCAGGGCGATCCGCGCGCGGCCGATCTCCTGTCCGCGTTCGAAGCGCCCGATGCCGCCCGCGAACTGATCGACTGCGTCGAGCGACTGACGGGCAAGTTGCCCGCCATCGACATGGCGCTCGCCGCGCTCGTCGAGCATTGCGGTCTGCCCGAAGAAGCGGCGTTCGCGCTGTTTTCCATCGCGCGCAGCGTCGGCTGGATGGCGCATTCGATCGAGCAGATCAGCGAAGGCAGCTTGCTGCGGCCGCGCGCGCGTTATGTCGGTCCGGCCGTGGCCGAATGAACGGGGCCGGCCGTTTCGCCGTCATCCTTTATTTCGCAGCCCCGACGAGTTTGAAGCCGTCGTAGCCCGGATCGATCGGCGTCCTGGGCATATGCGTCAATGCTTCGTAGACGAGCGGCTCGCACGCGCTGTAGTCGGAGTTGAACGCGTCGACGTGCGCCTGCGGGAAATTGACCGACACCACCTTTCCGCCCCAGCGATCGACCGTCGCCGTCATGCTGCACTTGCCGGCTCCGCCGATCTTCAGATCGAGCAGGATCACGTTCAACTCGAACGCCGCATCGGAGTTGCTGAAATTCCATTGCGCGGTAAAGCGATCGCTCTTGCTTCCGCTGTCGACGACCTTCATCGTCTTGTCCGGAATGCCGACCGCCTGAATGACGTCCTGGATGTTCGAACCGATGATGCGGCCATCGGCAGCGCGCGCTTCGTGCGTTCGCCACGCGGAGCAACCGGACAGGCACGAAACAAGAAGGACCAGATGGATGGCAAGCGTACGACGCATCAATGCTTCCTCGGAATGAAGTGAAGGTGAAGTGAGTTGGCGAGCGGCTCGGGACGCTAAGGCGACCCGATCGGGATATCAGCGCGACGACGCGACAATGCTCGAAATGACGCCTGTGGCGACAGCCGCCAGCACGAAGTCGCCGTTGACCTGCACCCACTGATAGCCGGACGGCGGGGCATGCAGGTCACGCGCGCGCCAGTCCTTCACGACATAGCGCGATCCACGATACGTCTGCGGAAGCCGGTCGCCGGAATGCCAGTCCTGATGCGGCACCGGACGGTGCGCGTCTCCATGTCCTCCGCCTTTGGGTGCCGCGCCGCGAGGGTTGTCGCGAGCGTCCGGCTGACGATGCTCCGGCGCCGCATCCGGTCCGCCCGGCTGGGCGAACGCGGCCGTCTGGCCGATCGTGAGCGCACAAAGAAGAGAAGCAATGGCAAATCGATTCATAAGGACCCCCGTAAAACCAATGAGAGCGATGACGCGCTCATTGATTCAACGCAATGCCTTTCGCTTCCTTACATCGGGCGAACTCGGGCGCATGAATCGTTACGATGGAGGCCTCGCAATGAACGACAGAGGTTGCCTCATGAAGTTGGGAAGTTTGCTTGTCGCAGCAGTGGTGATCAGTACTCTTGGAGGTTGCTGGTGGGGCCCGCCCCCGGGCGACTACGGCGGTGGACACTATGGCCACGGACCCGACCGGGGCGGCCCGGGCGGTGACCGTGACGGCGGCCCCGGCGGCGGACCGCGCCCGGGGCCTCAAGGTGCGGTCGCGGTGCCGCACGCATCGCAGACCGCCTAGACGCGGTGCCCGATAGTTCGTGAACGATCGATGATCGCGAGATGGCGCCGATGGAGCGGATCAGCGTTTCGCGCTCGATCCGTCGGCGGCCATCTCGTCAGACCCGGCCCTTCCACGGCACCATCGCTTTCTCCAGATAGCGCATCAGTACATCGAAGCAAAGCGCGAAAAAGCCGATGACGATGATGCCCATGATCACGACATCGCTCGCCAGGAACTCGGCCGCGTTGAGCACCATGAAGCCGAGCCCGCGCGTCGATGCGACCATCTCCGCCGCGACGAGCGTCGTCCAGCCGACACCGATGCCGATGCGCATGCCCGTGAAGATCTCCGGCAGCGCCGATTTGAGAATCACGTGGGTCACCACCTGCGTGCGCGAGGCGCCCATCGAATAGGCGGCGTGAATCTGCTCGATCGACACGGAGCGCACGCCCGCGCGCGCGGCGATCGCGAGCGGCGCGAAGATCGCCAGATAGATCAGAAACACCTTCGAGAACTCGCCGATGCCGAACCAGATGATGATGAGCGGCAGATACGCGAGCGGCGGCAGCGGCCTGTAGAACTCGATCGGCGGATCGAACACGCCGCGCGCGTGCCGCGAGACGCCCATCAGCACGCCGACGGGAATCGCCGTCACGCAGGCGAGCGCGAACGCGCCGAACACGCGCAGCAGGCTCGCCGCGACATGCTCGGTCAGCGTCGAGTTGGCGAAGCCTTCGCTCGCCACCGAGACGAACTTCGCGTACACCGCTTGCGGCGAAGGCAGGAACAGCGGCTTGACCCAGTGCATGCCGGTGATCAGAAACCAGCCGGCCACCAGCACGGCGACGGTCGCGATGCTCATCGCGAGACTGCTGCCGTAGCCCGGCACGCCGAAGGTGTCGCCCGGCTTCACCGGCTTTTTCTTCGACTGTCGCGCGGGTCCGCCCGGCGGACGCCGCGATGCGCCGATCCCGCGTTCGATCGCGGGACCGGGCACGGTCATCGATGCGCGCTTAACCATGATGAACCTCCTCGGCGTGATGAGCGGCGCGCTCGTCGCCGTAGATGATGCCGAGCACGCGCTCGCGCATTTCGATGAAATCGGGACTGGACTTGATCGCGCGCGCATCGCGGGTGGCGAGAAAGCGGCGGTTGAAATCGAGATCGTAGCTATGCGTGATCCGCCCCGGACGCGGCGACATCACGATCAGCCGGCTCGCCAGAAACAGCGCTTCCTCCACGCTGTGCGTGATGAAGAAGAACATCTTCTGCGTGCGCTGCCAGACATCGAGCAGCAGTTCCTGGATGGTCTCGCGCGTGAGGGCATCGAGCGCGGCCATCGGCTCGTCCATCAGCAGCATCGCGGGATCGCAGGTCAGCGCGCGCGCGATGCCCACGCGCTGCTGCATGCCGCCCGACAACTGATAGATCATGTGCTTGTGGAAGTCCTGAAGGCCGACGAGCGCGAGATTGCGTTTCGCGATCTCCTCGCGCTGCGCCTTCGGCACGCCTTGCAGCTTCAGGCCGAAGGTGGCGTTGTCGAGCACATTGAGCCAGGGCAGCAACGCATGCTTCTGGAACACGACGCCGCGATCGGCGCCCGGCCCTTCGACCGGTTTCCCGCTGAGCAGCATTTCGCCCGACGATGGCGCGATGAAACCCGCCATCAGCGACAAGAGCGTCGTCTTTCCGCATCCCGACGCGCCGAGCGCGACGACGAATTCGCCGTCGCTGATCGTGAGATCGATGCCATCGAGCGCATGCACGCGCTCGCCCGGGCGTCGTCCGGGAAACATCACACTGACGTTCTTCACCTGCATGCAAGCCATATGTCCTCCCGGACGCGGATGTGGCGAGGGCACGCGGCGCGCGCCCCGGCTCAGGCTCATTTCAGCTTTTCAGCCGCTTCGACGTATTCGGCCGTCACATACTTCGAATAATCCGGCAGCACGGCGTTGACCCGCTTCTGCTCCTTCAGGAAGTCCGCCGTGTCCTTCAGCGCGAACGCCGCGCGGCTCGCCGCGCCGCCGCCCAGCCATTGCTTCGATGCCTGCTCCTGTGCCGACGGATAGCCGTACAGCGCGAGCGAGCCCGGCACGTCGGCCGGCGTGCCGCCGATCGTCTTCGCGATGGCCGCCGCCTGCTGCGACTGCGCGGTCCACTTCGACGGATCGCTGCGGTACTGCGCGTCGAGGTCGGAGATGGCCTTGACGAATTTCGCCATGAAATCCTTGTGCGCCTCGCCCCACGCGCGATCGACCGCAATGCCGTCGAACGTCGGCTTGCCGAGCTTCGACAGGTCACCCGACGTGATCAGCACCTTGCCGCTCTTCTTCAGTTGCGAGAGCGCCGGGTCCCACACATAGGCCGCATCGATATCGCCGCGCTCCCACGCCGCGGCGATCTGATTCGGCTGCATGTTGAGGATCTTCACCGACGACGGATCGATGCCCCAGTGCTTCAGCGCGAACATCGTGTGATAGTGCGTCGTCGAGACGAACGGCACGCCGATGGTCTTGCCCTTCAGATCCTCCGGCTTCGCGATGCCCGAGCCGTTGCGCACGACCATCGCCTCGGCCTCGTTGATGTTGTCGAGAATCCAGAACAGTTGCGCATCGACGCCCTGACTGACGGCGGCGGCGAGCGGGCTCGATCCGATCACGCCGATCTTCACGTCGCCCGAGGCCATCGCGGTCGCCACCTTCGCGCCGGATTCGAACTGGCGCCAGTTGATCTTGTAGCCGGTCGCCTTGGCGATCGAGCCATCGGCGATGCCGACGACCCACGGATCGACGATCTGCTGGTACGCGATCGTCACTTCCTTGTCTTCGGCATGGCCGGGCTGCGCGACGCCCCACGCGCACGCGGCGATCGCGAGCGTCGCCAGCGCGCGCGCCGGCAAGATCTTTCGAAGCAACCTGCCGGGCAGGCATTTCAGGCCGGAGACGCGGATCGTTTTCATGACGGTTCCTGGAGTAGTGGAAAATCGGGCTCGCCGGCGCGGCATTCCCCGTTTCGGTGCGACCCGTTGCGCGGGCAGCGGGCCGATGACCGAGTATCCACAGCGAAAAATCCAGGAAGTTAGTGCCAGACGGAAACAATCGTTGAGTCCACATTGCATCCGATCAAAGCGCGCGCCGCCATGCGATCGACCCCTGCCGGACTCGCGTATCATCGAACGAGCCTAACCGACCCCTCGCAGCCGCCGACGTATATGACCGAAGTCATCGAGCCAGTCAGGCCCACCCTTCTACTCGCCACGAAGCTCGTTCCGCCGCGGCTGCCCGCCGGCCTGATCGACCGGCCGCGGCTCGCCGATCTCGCCGCGCAGGCCGGCGACAAGCGGCTCACGGTCATCAAGGCGCCTGCCGGCTTCGGCAAGACCTCGCTCGCGCTCGCGTGGCTCGAACGGCTGCGCGGCAACGGCGCGCTCGTCGCGTGGATCTCGATCGATGCGGACGACGACGAGCCCGCCCGCTTCCTTCATCATCTCGCGCAGGCGCTGCGGCAGACATGCGGCGACATCGGCGCTTCGGCAATCGGCCTGACCGCCGAAGCCTCGCTCGTGCCCGCGCAGTCGATCGTCGCGACGCTCATCAACGAGCTGGTCGATGTCGAGGACGAGCTGTATCTCTTTCTCGACGACTATCACCTGATCGGCCTGCCGGTCGTCCGCGAGATCGTCGCGTTCTTCATCGAGCATGCGCCTTCGCATGTGCACGTCGTGGTCTGCACGCGCTCCGGCGACAGCCTGCCGCTCGCGCGTCTGCGCGCGCGCAACGAGTTGCTCGAAATCGATGCGTCGACGCTGCGCTTCGACTTCGACGAAACGCGCGCTTTCGTCGAGCGTGAATGTCCGGGCAAGCTGGACGCCGCTTCGGTCCGCTCGCTCTTCGCGAGCACCGAGGGATGGGCCGCGGCGCTGCGCATCTCCGCGTCGGTGCTGGCCCGCGAGGACTGTCGCGCGCAAACGCCGGCGACGATGCCGTCGGGCGCGTCCCGGCCGTTCGCCGCGTATATCCAGGAGATGCTGGATCGCCTGCCCGGCGACGTGGTCGAGTTCATGCTGCGCACGTCGATCGTCGAGCGGCTGAGCGCGCCGCTGTGCGAAGCGGTCACCGGCATCGCGGACAGCCAGGGCATGCTGGAGACGATCGTCGCGCGCCAGCTCCTGCTGGAACCCACGGATATCGAGGGACGCGGGTTCCGCTATCACCATCTGATGCGCGACTATCTGCGCCAGCGGCTCGAAACGCGGTATCGCCACGAGGTCGCCGGCCTGCATCTGCGCGCGTGCCGGTGGTACGCGCGCGAAGCCCGGTGGACCGACGCCGTCAGGCACGCCCTCGCGGCGGGCGCGACCGACGAAGCGTTTGCGCTGATGAGCCGTTGCGCGATGACGCTCGTCATGAAGGGCGATCTGCTCACGCTGCTCGGCTGGCAACGCGAGTTTCCGGCCGAACTGATGCGATCGCAGTTGCAGGTCAGGCTGGCGATCGCCTGGGGCATGGCGCTCGCGCTGCGTTTCGACGACGCGCTCGCGATGGCCGACGCACTGGAGCGCGACGCCGCCGACACCGCCGAGGCGGAGCATCTGCGCCGGGAATGTCTGTCGATCCGCGCGGTGCTGGCCGCGCTGCAGGACGATCCGCAGCGCGCGCTCGCGCTCGCGCGGACCTGTCTCGAACGGCCGTCGAGCGATCTCTGGACGGTCAACGTCGTCTCCAACGTCATGCGTTACGCGCACTGGAAAGCGGGCGATCTCGCGGCGCTGTACGCAACGCCCTGGATTCCCTGCTCGATCGAGGACGATCAGCGCAACGTGGTCACGCCGGTCTATCGGCTGTGCCTGCTCGGCCATGTCGAAATGCAGCAACTGCACTTCGGGCTGGCCGAGCAGTACTTCACGGAGTCGATGCATCTGGCCGAGCACTACTGCGGTCCGCAATCCGTCTCCGCCGCCCTGTGCGCGCCGATGCTGGCGCAGTTGCGCTACGAACAGGGACGCCTCGACGAGGCCGAAGCGCTGCTCCTCGATCTGATGCCCGTCATCGATCTGGCGGACTTTCTCGATAACGTACTGATCGCCTATCGCGTGCTGATCCGGATCGCGATCGCGCGCTCGAACGCGACGCATGCCTACGCGCTGCTCGATCGCGCGCAGATGCTCGGGCACAAGCGCGGATGGCGTCGCCTGATCGCGGGGGCGCTCGCCGAACGCACGCGGCTGCATCTGCGGGAAGGAAGGATGACGGAGGCGTCGGCGTGCGTCGCTCAGCTCGACGCGCTCGCGGCCCGCGATCCGGAGCCGGGCGCGCCCGTGCCGGCCGAGATCGACGACTATCGCGCGCTCGCCGCGGCTTGCGTCGCGATGAACCAGGATCACACGCGCGAAGCCGTCGAACTGCTGAACGCGGCGCAGCAAAGAGCGGAAAGCCGCCACAACCATTACCTCGGCTTGCGCCTGCGCACCACGCTCGCGCTTGCGTGCATGAACGCAGGCCAGCGCGGCGCGGCGGTCGAAGTCATGAGCGAGGTCGTGAAGCTGGCCGGGCCCGTGGGACTGCATCAGTCGATCCTCGATCAGGGGCCGCAGATCGGCCCGCTGCTGCAGGCGGTGCGGGACGATACGCGCAACACCGCGCAGACGCGGGAAGTGCTGGCATACGTCGATCGGCTGCTGGAGGGCTGGCGCGCGCAGTATCGGCCCGCGGGGCGATCCCCGCGTGACGCCGAGCGCGAGTCGCTGAGCGCGCGGGAACGCGATATCGTCGCGCTGATCGCGCGGGGCTTGTCGAACAAGGAAATCGCACGCGATCTCGGGATTGCGCCCGAGACGGTCAAGTCGCACGTCAAGAGCATTTTCGTGAAACTGGCGGTCGACAAGCGCGCGCATGCCGTCGCGCGCGCGCAGGCGCTGGGGCTCGTGCGCGACGCCTGACCCCGGACGAAAAATTCGACTCGCCTGCTGACGCAGAAACGTTATTTCATCCGACCAGCATGGCCAGCGTTTCCGCGATGAGCGCGGGCTTGTCCTCGCCCTCGATCTGCAGCTCGTTCATCGTCTTGACGATGACGCGGCCGCCGCCCCTTCTCTCGACCGACAGCAGGCTCACGCGATTGCGCACGCGCGCGCCCGCTTTCACGGGCGTCATGAAGCGCACCTTGTCCAGCCCGTAGTTGAGGCCGGCGCTCGCGTCCTCGGGAATGAGGCCGATCTGCATCGCGAGCGGCGCCAGCAGCGACAGCGTCAGATAGCCGTGCGCGATGGTCCCGCCGAACGGACTCTCGCGCGCCGCGCGTTCGACATCGACGTGGATCCACTGCCTGTCGCCGGTGCATTGCGCGAATGCGTCGATGCGCGCCTGATCCACGACCGTCCAGCCGGACACGCCCAGCTCCCGGCCCACGAACGTTTCGATCGACGCGATGCTGTATTGCTCGATGCCAGGCATTGCTCCGCTCCTTGACCGGTCACGCGAACTGCGCGCGCAGCCACTTCTTGTTGATCTTGCCGACGCTCGTCTTCTCCAGCCCTTCCACGAACCTGACGACCTGCGGCACCGCATACTTCGAGATGCGTCCCGATACGCTGAACGACAGCACATGATGCTTGATGTCGTCCTCGGTGACGATGGCGTCGCCGTCGACCACCACGAGCGCCACCGGCCGCTCGCCCCATTTTTCGTCGCTGATGCCGATCACCGCGACTTCCGCGACGCCCGGATGCATCGAGATCAAACTTTCGACTTCGAGCGACGAAATCCATTCGCCGCCGGACTTGATCACGTCCTTCATGCGGTCGGTGATCTGGAGATTGCCGGCCGCGTCGACGCTCGCGATGTCCTGCGTGTGCAGATAGCCGCCGCTCCAGAGCTGCGCGGACGCTTCCGGGTTGTTCAGATAGCCTTGCGCGAGCCAGGGCGCGCGGGCGACGATTTCCCCGTTCGCCCGGCCGTCGCGCGCGACGTCCTTCATGTCCGCGTCGACGATGCGCACGTCGACGAGCGGTATCGGCGCGCCGGTCTTGCAGCGCAGACGCACCTGCTCGTCGAGGTCGAGCGCTTCGTCGCCGGGCTTCAGTTGCGCGAGGCTCAGCACCGGACACGTCTCCGACATGCCGTAACCCGTGAACACGTCGATGCCGCGATCGAGCGCGGCGCGCGCGAGCCCGTGCGTCAGCGCTCCGCCGCCGATGATCACCTTCCACTTGCTGAAATCGGCCGATTCCGCCTCGTTGCAGGTGAGCAGCATGTGCAGGATCGTGCCGACGCAGTGCGAGAACGTGACGCCTTCGTCGCGCATCAGGTTCACGAGGCGGTCCGGCGCGTAGCGGCCCGGATAGACCTGCTTCACGCCCAGCATCGTGGCGATGTAGGGCATGCCCCATGCGTGCACATGGAACATCGGCGTGAGCGGCATGTAGACGTCGCCGCGATGAAAGCGCTGGCCCGATTGCGGGCTCGACAACGCCGCCATCACCGTGATGGTATGCAGCACAAGCTGACGATGCGAGAAGTAGACGCCCTTCGGCAAACCCGTCGTGCCGGTGGTGTAGAAGGTCGTGGCGCGCGTGTTCTCGTCGAAGTCCGGGAAGTCGTAGTGATCGGACGCGGCGGCGAGCATCGCTTCGTATTCGGTCGCGAACGGGATTTTGTGCGCGCGAATCTCGCTGTCGGCCTCGTCGATCAGGATGAAGGTGCGCACCGTCTCGAGCTGATCCCTGATGGCCTCCAGCACCGGCAGGAAATCGGTGTGAACGAGCAGCACGTCCGCGCCCGAATGATTGATCGTGTACGCGATCTCCGCATGCGACAGGCGCACGTTCACCGTCTGCAGAATGGCGCCCATCATGGGCACGGCGAAATAGCATTCGAGATAGCGATGGCTGTCCCAGTCCATCACCGCGACCGTGCTGCCGTGCCGCACGCCGAGCCGGCTCAGGCCGTTCGCGAGGCGCGCGATGCGTTCGCGCAGGGTCCTATAGGTCATCCGAAGCTGGCCCCGATAGACGATTTCCTGGTTCGGCGCCTGCACGAACGGCGTGTGCAGCAATTGCCTGATCAGCAACGGATAGGCATAAGCCGACGGCGCGGCGGCCTGGACGTCGTCCCGCATCTTTGTCTCCTAGTCTCGAATTCTGGATGATGAACCGGCCGCGCCGCTTTGCTGCGGTGTCGTTCCGGTGCGTGAATGATCGAAGGGAAAGCGCTCCGGAACCATCCCCTGAACGGGGGAGCGCGGGTGATGCGGGCGGTTAATATGTGACGTGGTCGCGCGGCGGGTCAACCCTGCTTTCGATCGCGCTTGCTTCGGAATCGACTGGAGAATGAGGCGACGACATGACCGATGAACCGCTCGACGCGCCGATCCGCGCACTCGCCAGCACGGCGGACTTCTACTCCGTGCGCTTCGTCGACGAACGCACCGACGATCATCAGGTACGCAACGACATCGCGCAGCCGCTGCGAAGCGTGCGCGACCGCGGCGCGATGCTCACTGC
Organism: Caballeronia sp. J97; assembly: GCF_905220305.1. Classification (NCBI taxonomy): domain Bacteria; kingdom Pseudomonadati; phylum Pseudomonadota; class Betaproteobacteria; order Burkholderiales; family Burkholderiaceae; genus Caballeronia; species Caballeronia sp. J97. The sequence continues at coordinate 46,665 of NZ_CAJMZL010000036.1, forward strand.
ATGGCGCGGCGCCGGCGCGGGCTACGCGGCGACGCCGGATATGACCGCGGCGGGGCTGCAGGCGGCGCTCGACATCGCCACGCGCCGCGCCGAATCGGGCGCGCGGCTCGCGCTCGTCGATCACCGGCGCGTGGCGCGTCCGTCGGCGAGCGGCGCGTACGCGTCGCCGGGCATCACGGAGGCGCTGCCGTCCCGCCGCGACTGGCTTGCGCGACTCGCGCACGAATGCGCGGCGGCGCGGGTCGATGCGCGCATCGTCGAGCGCGTCGCGTCCGTGCAGGTCACCGAACGCGAGCAGGTCTTCGTCACGAGCGACGGCGTGCGCATCGCGCAGCGCTTCCGATACGTGATGCCGCAACTCACCGTCGTCGCGCATGAGGGCGGCGATACCCAGGTCCGCACGCTCGGCGGCGACTACGGCACCATCGCGCAAGGCGGCGTCGAGATACTCGGCCGCTTCGGCTTCGACGGCGCGGGCGAGCGGCTCGCCCACGAGGCGCTCGCGCTGCTCGCCGCGCCGAACTGCCCGAGCGGCGTGCGCGATCTGCTCCTCATGCCCGACCAGATGATGTTGCAGATTCACGAGTCGATCGGGCATCCGCTCGAACTCGACCGGATTCTCGGCGACGAGCGCAACTTCGCCGGATCGAGCTTCGTGAAGCCCGCGTTCTTCGGGCATTATCGATACGGCTCGCCGCTTCTGAACGTCACGTTCGATCCCGGCGTGCCCGCCGAAGTCGCATCGTACGCGTTCGACGACGACGGCGAGCCGGCGCGCAAGCACTATCTGATCCGCGACGGCGTGCTCGAACGCGCGCTCGGCGGCGCGCTCTCGCAGCAGCGCGCGGGCATCGCGGGCGTCGCGAATTCGCGCGCGACGAGCTGGAACCGTCCGCCCATCGACCGCATGGCCAACCTGAACATCGAGCCCGGCGCGAGCTCGCTCGACGAGATGATCGCCGGCATCGAACACGGCATCCTGATGCGCACGAACACGTCCTGGTCCATCGACGATCAACGCAACAAGTTTCAGTTCGGCTGCGAGTTCGGGCAGCTCATCGAGAACGGCGAGCTCACGCAGGTCGTGCGGCAGCCGGGCTACCGGGGCATATCGGCGACTTTCTGGCAGAGCCTCGCCGCCGTCGGCAACGACGCCACGCGCGGCGTGTACGGCACGGCGCTGTGCGGCAAGGGCGAGCCGATGCAGATCGTGCGCGTGGGCCATGCGTCGCCCGCATGCGTGTTTCGCAACGTGGATGTGTTCGGAGGCACGCGATGAGCACGGCGACGATCGACTGGCAACGCCACTTCATGATGCTCGCCGACGGCATCGGTCAAGCGCTCGGGCCGGGCGAAACGGCCCTGACGACGCTCGCCGCCGAGCAATCCGATTTCGTGCGCTTCAACGCGGGCAAGGTGCGCCAGATCGGACACGTGTCGCAGGGCACGTTGACCGTGAGGCTCATCGAGGACGAACGGCAGGCATATTCGACGCTCACGATTTGCGGCGACGCGCAGGCGGACCGCGACGCCATCGCCGACACGCTCGCCACGCTGCGCGAGGCGCTCCGCGACGCGAGCCCCGATCCGCATCTGCTCGTCGATTCGTCGGTATGGACCGAGACCACGCGGCGGCGCGGCAGGCTGCCGGACATCGAATCCCTGCTGGACGTGGTCGAACGATGTGCGGCGCGGCTCGACTTCGTCGGCTTCTACGCGGGCGGATCGATGGCGCGCGGCTTTGCGTCGTCGCACGGCAGCCGAGGTTGGTACGAGGTCGAAAACTTCAATTTCAGCGGATCGCTCTACGATGCGACCGGGCGCGCGATCAAGACCGCCTATGCCGGCGACACATGGCGCGACGAAACCTTCGCGAGCAGGATCGAAGCCGCCGCGGCCCGCTTGCCGGTGCTCGCGCGCACGCCGCGCACGCCGGGCCCGGGGCGCTATCGCGCGTGGCTCGCGCCGGCGGCGCTGGCCGAACTGATCGGCACCGCGTCGTTCACGGCGTTCTCGGCGCGCCAGCAGGCGACGGCGCGCAGCGAGTTCTATCGTCTCAATCGCGGCGAGGCGTCGCTCGATGAACGCGTCACGCTGATCGAAGACCTCGATCTCGACATCGCGCCGCGCTTCAGCGAGGACGGCTACCGGCGCGAAACCGTGCCGCTCATCGATGCGGGCCGTGGCGCGCAGCAGCTCACCAATGCGCGCACGGCACGCGAATACGGGCTGCGTCCCAACGGCGCGCCCGCCAGCGAGATGCCGGTCTCGCTGTCGATGCAGGGCGGCGATCTCGCCGACGCCGACGTGCTCGCCGCGCTCGACACCGGCCTGTATGTGGGCAACCTGTGGTACGTGAACTTCTCCGACCGGATGGATTGCCGGCTGACCGGCATGACGCGTTTCGCGACGTTCTGGGTGGAGCACGGCGAGATCGTCGCGCCCGTCGACGCGATGCGTTTCGACGACAGCCTCTACCGGCTCCTCGGAAGCGAGCTCGAACGGCTCGGCGCGACGACGGAACTGCTTCTGAACGACTCGACATGGAACGAGCGCTCGACCGGCGGCATGCGGCTGCCGGGCCTGCTCGCGCGCAGCTTCAGCCTCACGCTCTGAAACCCGCCGCCAGCGCTGGAATGCCTAGCGCGGCGCAACGCCGGAAGCGGGCGCGGCCTCCGCGGCAGACCGCACGCGAGTCAGATCGATCACGTTGCTCGCATCGCCGTGATTCTGACCGTCGACCTGAGGAAGCGCCGGCACGGTGTCGTCCTTCTCCAGCCAGTTCTCGGTCTTGTACGCGTTCGACCGTGCCTGCATGTAGCCGTAGCGATCGGCGGCGATGGCCTGAAGCATGGACGCGTCCCGGACGATCACGGGCCGCAGGAAGATCAGCAGATTCGTTTTCTGCCGGGTCTTCGTCTCGTGCCTGAACAACGCGCCCAGCACGGGAATCTTCGATACCCACGGCACGCGCGTGTTGCCGTTCGTGTAGTTGTCGCTGATCAGTCCGCCGAGCACCACGATCTGTCCGTCATCGGCAAGGATGGTCGTCTGCAGGGATCGCTTGTCGATGCTGTAGCCGCCCGCCTGATCCGCGGTCCCGCTCTGGACCGCCGAGTCTTCCTGATAGACCTGCAACGTGACCGTTCCGCCCTGGTTGATCTGCGGCTTGACGTTCAACATCACGCCGACATCCTTGCGGTCGTACGTATTGAAAGCCGACACCGACGATGAACTCGTCGTGTTCGTCGAATACGAGCCGGACTCGATCGGCACATTGGTCCCGACCAGAATGCGGGCTTCATGATTGTTCAGCGTGATGAGGCTCGGGGTCGACAGCACGTTCACGTCCGAGTTCGACTGGAGCGCGCGAAACAGGCCCTTGGTGCCGAGTATGTTCCCGAACCCCGCGATCAGGCCGACATTCGTGGTCGTCGCGGCAACCGACTGCAACCCCGCCGTGGTCAGCCATTCGATGCCGAACTCGCCTTCCTTGTCGGACGCCACTTCCATGATCAGCGATTCGATGTAGATCTGAATCTTGCGCTGATCCAGCCGCGCGATGACCGTGCTGAGGTTTCTGAACACCGGCTCGGGCGCGGTGACGATCACCGAATTCGTCGAGACGTCCGCGACGATTTCGCCGGTTCCCTTGTCTTCGTGATCGTCGCCGGACTTCGACTGCGCATTGTTGCCGCCGAAAGGGCTATTGGACGAAGACGATGCCGCGCTGCTCGACGATGCGCTTTCGGCGCTGCTAGGCAATGGCGGCAGTGTGCCGTTGCTGCTCGGCAGGCCGGATGAACCTGTCGCGTTGCCGGCGTTGCCCGCGCTCGCCTGCGAATCGCCGCCGCCCGACTGCCCCAGAATCCGTCGAAGCGTCTTGGCCACGTCGGCGGCATCCGCGTTGCGCAAGGTGACGATATGAATATTGCCGGGCGCTCGCGTCGGCGTGTCCAGCTTGACGATGAGGGCTTCCGCTTCCTGCAGCCGGGCCGCGCCGCTCGAACGGAGCACGACCGCATTGCTGCGCGTGTCGGGCGTGACGACGACTTTCTGCGTCGCATCGTTGTTGCCGATGCCGCTCGGATCCAGCAGCTTCTGCGCCTGTTGAGCGACCGCCGTCGCATCCGCGAAATTCAGTTGAACGACGGAAATATGCGGACGCGACGCGCCCTCGACGCCCGCGATGATCGATGCGATCCTTCGGACGTTGTCCGCGTAGTCGGTCACGATCAGCGTGTTGTTGCTCGGGTTCGCGCTGATCGTATTGTTCGGCGATATGAGCGGTCTGAGCGTCGGCAACAGACTGTTTGCCGACTCCGTGCGAAGCTGGAACACCTGCGTGACGATCTGATCGCCCTTCGCGACAGGCTGATTGCCGACATACGTGGGCACGCCCTGAACCTTGGCTTCCGCTTCGGGCACGATCTTGAGCACACCGTGATCCTGCAACAGCGAGTAGCCTTGCATGCGCAATGCGGACTGCAGGGTTTTGAGCGCTTCGTCTTCGGAAACCGGATTCTCCGAGACGAGGTCGAGCTGGCCCTTCACTCGCGGATCGACGACGATGGTTTTCCCGGTCGCCAGTCCGATTGCGCGCGCCACTTCGCCGATCTCGACGTGCGAGAAGTTCATCACCACGGACGCGAACAACAGATGCGAATACGTTGCGATGAGCGTGACGCCAGCCAGCCGCGCCGCGCGGCGCAGCACGGTTTGTATTCGGATGGATTTGAAAGTGCGGAGACGGTGCGGCTGAACGCGCCTCGCGCTTAGTGACAGAAACCGGGTCCAAACGTTTTCATTGACGGGCATTCGACTGCTTCAGCGTATTGTGTCATCCAGAATGATCGGATCGGGGAGAGGGCATCGGCGTGCTTGCGACGATGAATTCGACTTGCGCGGCCACTATACGCGATGCAGACCGCTCAAGAAGCGCCTGGTAAGTTTCGGTTAGGGCCCGTTCCGGCATCTCACCGGATATTTCCATTTGTTGCCTGCCACGCCTGAAGAATCAGGATTACCGCGCAACATGCCGTAAAGGCGGGGTAACCCAACCCGCGCCGCATTTTCCTAGACTGTGCGCCTTTCGACATCCGGCTTCGAACGCACATGCGCCCGGCACTCACCATCGATTCACTCGCGGGCTTTCAGCTCAGCGATGACGGCGGCTATCTCGTCGTCGATGCGCGCTCGGGTTCCTCGATCGCGCTGCATTGCTCAGTCATGCACGAGATGCTCGCGGCGCTCGCTCACGCCATCGCGCACTCCGAAAGAATCCGCCAGAAGAGCTGCGCGACCAAGTTCACGATGCATTGCGCGGGCTGGGAAGTGGCGCTCGACGCCGACGGCACCGGCGCGCTGATTCTGTCCTTCGCGCTTCAGGGCGGCGCCCAGCTCTCGTTTCGCATTCGCCGCGACAGCGCGATGCAGTTCCACGAAGTCATCGGCGCGGCCACCGGCCAGTGCCTGCCCGCCATCGGCAACGCGTCGGTGCAATAGCGCCCGGCCCGGCCTCATTACCCTTCCTGATCACCGAATGACGCATCACATCTTTCGCACGCTCGCGCTCGCAACGGGCGCTCTCATCAGCACGCACGCCCATGCCGACAACGCCTTCGTCGTGCGCGACATTCGCGTAGAAGGCGTGAGCCGCGTGGACCCGTCGACAGTGTTCGCCAACCTGGGCATCCGGCGCGGCGACACCTTCACCGAGACGCGCGCGACCGAAGCGATACGCGCGCTTTACGACACCGGCCTTTTCACGGACGTGAGCGTGTCGACCGAAGGCGACGTCGTCGTCGTGCGTGTCGTCGAAGCGGCGGCCATCGCGGACGTGCAGTTCGCGGGCGTGCATGAATTCGACAAGGAGAATCTGTCGAAGGCGTTGAAATCGGTGGGCCTCTCGCCGGGTCAGACCTACAACAAGGCGCTCGCCAGCCGTGCGGAACAGGAGCTCAAGCGGCAATACCTCACACGCGGCTTTTACGCCGCCGAAGTCACTACCACCGTGACGCCGCTCGATCGCGGACGCGTGCAACTGCTCTTCTCCGTCGCCGAAGGACCGAGCGCGAAGATCAGGCAGATCGGTTTTATCGGCAACACCGTATTCGACTCGAAGACGCTGCAAGACGAGATGCAGCTTGCCGCACCCAACTGGTTCTCCTGGTACACGAAGAACGATCTCTATCAGAAGGAGAAGCTCACCGGCGATCTGCAGAACCTGCGCACGTTCTATCTCGATCGCGGCTATCTCGAGTTCAGCGTGGAATCGACGCAAGTGTCGATCTCGCCCGACAAGAAGGACATGTATCTGACGATCATGCTGCACGAAGGCGAGCCCTACACCATCACGAGCGTGAAGCTCGCGGGCAATCTGCTCGGCCGCGATGCGGAGCTCTCGCGGCTCGTGACGATCGCGCCGGGCCAGCTGTTCTCGGCCACGAAGCTTCAGGACGCCACGCAGGCGCTCGTCGACCGGCTCGGCCAGTACGGCTACGCATTCGCGAGCGTCAATGCGCAGCCGCAGATCGATCAGGCGCATCACACGGTCGGCCTCACCCTGCAGGTCGATCCGGGCAAGCGCATCTATGTGCGCCGCGTCGAGGTGACCGGCAACACGCGCACGCGCGATGAAGTCGTGCGCCGCGAGATGCGCCAGTTCGAGAGCGCATGGTTCGACAGCCGGGCGCTCAAGCTCTCGAAGGACCGCATCAGCCGCCTCGGCTATTTCACCGATGTCGATGTCACCACCGTGCCCGTCGAAGGCGAGCCCGATCAGGTCGACGTGCAGATGAAGGTGACCGAGAAGCCCACCGGCGCGATCACGCTCGGCGCCGGCCTTTCGTCGACGGACAAGGTCGTGCTGTCCGCGGGCATCACGCAGGACAACGTATTCGGCTCGGGCACGAGTCTCGGCGTGAACGTCAATACGGCGAAGACCTATCGCACGCTGAGCATCACGCAGACCGATCCCTACTTCACCGTCGACGGCATTCAGCGCATCACCGACGCGTACTACAAGACGACGTATCCGCTCTATTACTCGAGCGATTCGAGTTTTCGCATCGTGAGCATGGGCGTCGACACGAAGTTCGGCATTCCGTTCTCCGAGTCCGACATGGTGTACTTCGGCGCGGGCATCGAGCAGGACCGCTTCAACACCGACTCGGACACGCCGCAATCGTATCTCGACTATGTGAGCGAGTTCGGCCGCGTCGTCAACAACGTGCCGCTCACGGCGAGCTGGAAGCGCGACAACCGCGACAGCGCGCTGGTGCCGAGCCGCGGGTACTACGTGCAGACCAACGCGGAAATCGGCACGCCGCTTGGCAACACCGAGTATTACAAGACCGATTTCACCGCGCAGTACTACCACTCGTTCTCGCGCGGCTTCGTGCTCGGGCTGAATCTTCAGGCCGGCTATGGCGCGGGTATCGGCGGCAAGTCGTATCCGATCTTCAAGAACTATTACGCGGGCGGCATCGGTTCGGTGCGCGGCTACGAATCGAGTTCGCTCGGCCCGCGCGACAAGACCACCAACGATCCGATCGGCGGCTCGAAGATGCTCGTCGCCAACATCGAGATGACGTTTCCGCTGCCCGGCACCGGCTACGACCGCACCTTGCGCGTGTTCACGTTCGTCGACGGCGGCAATGTGTGGGGCGACGAAGGCAACAGCACCGGCTCGAACGGCCTGCGTTACAGCTACGGCATGGGCCTCGAATGGATCTCGCCGATCGGCCCGCTCAAGCTGAGCCTCGGCTTTCCGATCGTGCGTCACAGCGGCGACACGTATCAGCGGTTCCAGTTTCAGATCGGCACCGCGTTTTAAGGTCTTTTCTCGTGAAAGTTCGCAAGCGGCTCGCGCTGCTGCTGCTGGGCGCACGCGCGATCGCGATGCAACCGGCCGCCGCGCAAGCCGAACTCCGTCTCGCCCCCCGGCTCGAAGACATTCCGCCCGTGTCCGGCGCGCGCCCGGCGGTGTTCGGCCTCGCGGATGCGCTGAGCGCCACGACCGACGCGGACGCATCGCTCAAGGGCCACGCCGAGTTGCGTCGCGCGAACCGCCTCGTCAAGGGCGACGCGCTCCACTACGACGCCGACACCGACCGCGCCGACGCCTACGGTCACGTGCGCCTCGTGCATGCGGGCGATGTCTTCAACGGCCCCGAAGCGCATCTGAAGATCGATGCGATGGAAGGCAGCATGAGCGCGCCGAAGTATCGCTTCCGCCTGTCCGGCGGCAGCGGCAGCGGCGAACGCGCCGACCTCGTCGACGAGGATCGTTCCGTCATTCATGACGGAACGTACACGGCCTGCGCCTGTGAGGACGATCCCGCGTGGTACGTCAAGGCGCGGCGCTTCGACATGGACAACGGCACCGACCTCGGGCTCGCGCGCGACGGCGTCCTGTTCTTTCAGGGCGTGCCCGTGCTCGCGAGCCCGTGGCTCTCGTTTCCGCTGTCGCCGGCGCGCATGAGCGGACTGCTGCCGCCGACTCTGTCGTATGGGTCGGCCAACGGCTGGGACGTGTCGCTGCCCTATTACTTCAACATCGCGCCGAACTACGATCTCACCGTCACCACGCGCGCGATGTCGCGGCGCGGCGTGATGCTGACGCCCGACTTCCGTTATCTCTCGCCGACCTACTCCGGCGAGTTGCGCGTGTCCTATCTGCCCGACGATGCGATCACGAAGCAAAAGCGCTACGCCATCGCGGTCACGCACAAGCAGGACTTCGGCGCGGGCTTCTCGGGCTACGTGAACTACAACCGCGTCTCCGATGCCGACTACACGAGCGATCTCGCCTCCGCGACGAGCTATCTCTCCGGCGCGCAGACCGTGTTCCAGCAGGAAGCGGGCGTCGCGTGGAATCACGAGCCGTGGTCCGTGCTGATGCGCGAGCAGCGCTGGCAGAGCTTCGGTTCCAGCCCGCCCTACAACCGCGAGCCCGAGATCGACGTGAACTATGCGCGCTACAACGCGGGCGGCTTCGATTTCGGCGCGCAGGTCAACGCGACGCGCTTCACCCTGTCCACCGCCGATGCGACGCAAGGCGACCGCTTCGTCTTCAATCCCTACGTCAGCTATTCGATCGACAGGCCGGGCTTCTTCTTCAAGCCGATGCTGCAGTGGCACTTCGCGTCGTACCAGTTGTCGAGCATCGGCAGCGACGCGCCATCGGGCCAGCCGCGCGAGTTCAGCGTCAATGTGCCGACGGCGAGCCTCGACACCGGCCTCGTGTTCGAGCGCTCCGTGCATCTGTTCGGCACGACGCTCACGCAGACCCTGGAGCCGCGTCTCTTCTACGTCTATACGCCGTATCGCAACCAGAACTACGCGCCGCTGTTCGACACGACCGCCGCCGATTTCGGTCTCGCGGAGATCTTCACGACCAACACCTTCGTCGGCAACGACCGCATCGCCGATCAGAACCGCGTGACAGCCGCGCTCACGACGCGCTTCATCAGCCCGGAGTCGGGCGCGGAGCTGGCGCGCTTCGTCATTGCGCAGTCGTACTCGTTCCGCACGCAGCGCGTGACGCTCGAACCGACCGACACGCCTTCGTCGGCGGATCATTCGGATCTGATCGCGGGCGCGACGCTCAACCTCGACTCGCGCCTCGCGATCGAGCAGGCGGTCCAGTTCAATCAGGAGCGCAATCAGCTCGAACGCGAGACCGCCGGCTTCGCATGGAGCCCGGGCGAGGCGCGCGTGCTCAACGTGGGTTATCGATACACGCGCGCCGATCTGGCGGTGCTCGACAATCAGCCGATCAACCAGATCGTCGCGTCGGCGCAATGGCCGCTCACGACGCATCTGTCGGGCATCGGCCGGGTGAATTTCGACATGCGCGCGCATCGCGTGACGGCGGGCCTGATCGGCCTGCAATACGATGCGCAATGCTGGTCGCTCGGCTTCGCCGCGCAGCGCTATATCGATACGTCGACGAGTTCGAGCGCGGGCAAGAGCGGCACGCGCGTGCTGATGCAATTGCAGCTGAAGGGGCTCTCGTCCGTCGATACGGGACTCATCGAGCAGTTCAAGGCGAACGTGCCGGGCTATACGCCGCTGCCGGGCAAGACAGCGGCGCCGTCCGAATTCAGCGATTACGAATGAACGGGCGTGCCCGCGGCAAAGCCCGCGCCGGACGGGCTGAACGCATAGCCGCGTCCGCGCACGGTCTGAATCAGGCGCGGCTGCGAGGGATCGTCCTCGACGATCTGCCTCAGGCGGCAGACGAGCGAGTCGACCGAACGCTCGGATAGCGCACAGCCCTGCTCGCTCAACTGGCGCGTCAGGCGCATGCGGGACATCACGATCATCGGATTGCGCGCGAACAGCGCAAGCAGCTCGATGAGCCTGTCGTGCACGTCGATGAACTCCCGCCTGCGCCTGAGCGTGCGCTTCTCCGGGTTCAGCACGAAGTCGCCGAGACGCAGTTCGGCTTCGTCCGGCGCGACCGGCGACGCGCGCGCCACGCGATGCCGCAGCAGATTACGTATGCGCGACAGGATCTCGCGCTCGTTGCACGGCATCTGCACGAAATCGTCCGCGCCGAGGCCGAGACAGGTGATGGCGTCCATCCAGCCGTGCGGCGCGCCGAGGACGAGCACCGAAACGTCCGGGTGCAGCGCGCGCAGATCGCAGAGCACGGCGGCCGTGGGGGTATCGGCGAGTTCGTTGCTGAGCAGGATCAGCGAAGGCCCCGTGCGCGCGATCTCGTCCGCGAGCGCCTGCGCATGCTGAAGCGCGCTCGTGTCGGGGTAATAATCGGAAAGGAAAGCGTGGAGTTTTTGCCTGACGCCGTCTTGCGGCTCGACGATGAGAATGCGATGCGGCTCGCGGATATCGAACTTCATCGCTTATGCCCTCGGCAATTTCGGACGGCCGAGCGCGGCGGCGTCGAGCGCGACATGGCGCTGTCCGTTGGCGTGCCGGCGCATGCGCTCGCGGATTTCGGGTTCGGTCGCCCCGACATGCACCGCGATGAACGAGCGTTCGCCGCGCAAGTTGATCCATTCGACGACGCGGCACGACGCGCCCCACGGCTGCACGATCGGCGCGGAAAGACGGCAGCCGCGCAGCTTCTGCACGGGCGCATCGGCGGCGCGCGCGACATCGCCGGAGATTTCTCCGGGCCAGGCGGGGCGTTTCATGTCGGCCCGTTTCCGTTGGGTGCTTGGCATTGCATATCTCCGTGTGAGTCGGGTTGAGGCTGCCTCCGAACTTAACGATCAAAGCGGGATGCAGCGTGGAGAAAAAGTGGAGAAGTCGTGGAGATTCACGGGGAAACTGCGTGGCGCAGGTCGCATCCACTAGAATCGCCCGTCACTCATCCTGCTTGTCGCGAAAAGGTGTCCTCATTGAAGTTCCGCTTTGGAATCGCGTGGAAGATCTTTCTTCTGGTGCTCGTCGCGTGCCTCGTCATCGCGCTGACGATGGGCTACGCGGTGCGCGTCAGCTTCGAGAACGGCTTCCTGCATTACGTGCGCGAACGCGATGCCGGCCGCGAGCGCGCCGTGATGGCGAAGGTCGCGAGCGAATACGCGGCGCACGGCGGCTGGTCGTTTCTGCGCGGCAACGACGACGCCTGGCTCGCGCTGCTCGACGACGTACAGGAGCAGTTCGTGCGGCGCGAGATCGAGGACATGCGCGCAAGCGTGCCGCCCGCGTGGCGAAGCTTTCCGGGCAGCGGCAGCGTGGCGCGCATCCTCGGGCCGCTCGGCGAGCCGTGGCACGGCCCGCACTGGGGCATGCGTCCCTCGAATGCGTTGCCGGGCGCGTTGCCCAATGCGCTCCCTTTCGCGCCATCCGAGCCGGCACGGCTGCGCGGGGAGCGCGAAATGCAGGCAGCGACCAACGCGCCGCCCGAAGCCGATGCGCCGGATCGCGCGCGCCCGCGCCATCGGGAACGCCCGCCCGCCGCGCTGTTCGACGCGGACCGCCAGCTCGTCGCCTCCACGAGCGAACCGCCGCCGCCCGACGCACCCGCGTCGCCGGTGCGCGTGCATGGCAAGATCGTCGGCTGGCTCGCCACCGCCGGGCCGACGCCGCTGACGGACGCAGCGGACATCGCATTCCAGGCGCAGCAGATGCGCGCCACCTGGCAGATCGGCGGCGTCGCCGTGATCCTCGCGGCCCTCGTCGCGATGGTGCTCGCGCGTCTCGTGCTCGTGCCCGTCAGGCGCGTGATGGCGGCCACGCATCGGCTCGCGAGCGGCGATTATGCGATCCGCGTTCCCGCGAAAAACGGCGACGAGCTCGGCAAGCTCGCATCGGATTTCAACTCGCTCGCGGATTCGCTGGAACGCGCGGAGCGCTGCCGGCGCGAGTTCATCGCGGACGTGTCGCACGAATTGCGCACGCCGCTCGCCGTGCTGCGCAGCGAGCTCGAAGCGATCGAGGACGGCGTGCATGTCTTCGACGCCGCGTCGCTCGCGTCGCTGCAGACGGAGGTCGCGGCGCTGAACAAGCTCATCGAGGATCTGTACGACCTGTCGCTGAGCGATGTCGGCATGCTGAGCTATCGCAAGGCGCCCGCGCCGGTGAACGCGCTCACGCGCACCTCGGTCGACGCGATGCGCCAGTCCTTCCGCGCGAAGCGGCTCGCCATCGACGTCGAATGCAGCGACGCGCTCTCCACGGCCGATGTCGACGTCGATGCCGCGCGCTTCGTGCAGTTGCTCAAGAACCTTCTGCAGAATTCCCTGCGCTACACCGATCCGGACGGGCGCGTGCGCGTCTCGCTCGCGGGCGCGCCGGACGACTGGACGCTCAACGTGCAGGACTCCTCGCCGGGCGTGCCCGCGGCCGCGCTGCCGCATCTCTTCGACCGCTTCTATCGCGTCGACGAATCGCGCAGCCGGCAAAGCGGCGGCGCGGGGCTCGGACTGTCGCTATGCAAGGCCATCGTCACCGCGCACGGCGGCAGCATCCGCGCGCACGACTCGGCGCAAGGCGGCGTGTCCATCACCGCGCGGTTCCCTTCCCTACGCGAGTAAGCGATGCCCGATACGTCTCCCGCCCACATTCTGATCGTCGAGGACGAGCCCAAGCTGGCCGCCGTGCTGGCGGACTATCTGCGCGTCGCGGGCCATATCGTGACGACGCTCGCCGACGGCGCGCAGGTCATTCCGTTCGTGCGACAGACGCCGCCTTCGCTGATGCTGCTCGATCTGATGCTGCCGGGACGCGGCGGCCTCGATATCTGTCGCGAGCTGCGAACGTTCTCGGAGCTGCCCGTCATCATCCTGACCGCGCGCATCGACGAGATCGACCGTCTGCTCGGACTCGAAACCGGCGCGGACGATTACGTGTGCAAGCCGTTCAGCCCGCGTGAAGTGGTCGCGCGCGTGAAGGCGATCCTGCGCCGCGCCGGCGGCGCGAACGCGGCCACGAACGGCGCGGCGGCGGGCGCGCTGCAGATCGACCCGCAGTTCCATCGCGTGATGCTCGACGGGCACGAATTGCGGCTCACGCCCATCGAGTTCCGGCTGCTGCATCTGCTGCATGTGTCGATGGGCCGGATTCTGCCGCGCTCGTTTCTGCTGGACCACGTCTACGCGGATCACCGCGTGGTCACCGACCGCACGATCGACAGCCACATCAAGAACCTGCGCCGCAAGCTGCAAGACGTGCGGCCCGAGGGCGAGATCATCGTCTCGGTGTACGGCGTCGGGTACAAGCTCGAAATCTGAGCCGGCGGCTATTCCGAAGCCGGCATCGTCACGCGTGCGATCAGGCCCGAAGGCTGGCGGTTGATCAGCGTGAGCGTGCCGCCATGCGCGCGCACGATGTCATCGACGATCGAAAGCCCGAGGCCCACGCTGCCCGGCCGCTTCGCGCGCGCCGGGTCGAGACGCACGAACGGCTCGATCACGTCCTGAAGGCGATCGGCGGGAATGCCGGGGCCGTCGTCGGCCACTTCGATCGCGACGTTGCCCGCGTCGATGGCCGCCGTCACCACGATCTCCGTGCCGAAATGAATGGCGTTGTCGATGAGATTCGTGAGCACGCGCTGAATCGCATCCGGCTTGCAAAAGAAGCGAATCTGATCCGGCCCGTCGTAGCGGATCGCCGCGCCCGACTCCGCATATTCGTCGCACAGCGTGCCGAGCAACGCGCCGAGATCGAGCCATTCCTTTTTCTCCGCGCCCGCATCGCTCGTGAGAAAGGCGAGCGCGGAGCCGATCATCGTCTGCATCAGGTCGATGTCGCGCAGCATCTTGGCGCGCTCGACCTCCTTCTTTTCTGCATCGAGTTGCAGGCGCATGCGCGTGAGCGGGGTGCGCAGATCGTGGCTGATCGCCGCGAGCATGCGCGTGCGGCTTTGCATCGAGCGCGCGATGCGCTCCTGCATGCGGTTGAACGCATGCGCGGCGCGCCGGATTTCGAGCGGTCCTTCTTCATCGATCGGCGCGACGGTGATGTCGCGGCCGAAGGCATCGGCCTTCTCGGACAGACGCCGCAACGGGCGGATCACGCGCGACACCGCCCACGCGGACAACCCCCCGACGCCCACGCACAGGAACGCGAGCGCGCCGAAGAACGGAATCGTGAAGCGGTCGGGCTCGCGTTCGTTGCGCTCGGTGCGAATCTCGAGCATGCGATGACCGAGCGGAATCAGCACCTGAAGATTCCGCGTCGGCTGATGGGCATCGCAAGTACGCACCGTCAGGCCGGCGTCGATATGCAGATCCTCCTTGAGCGCGGCTTCGAGATCGTGGGTATCGAGCGACGAACCCTTGCACACGGCGGGCGCGTCGATCAGCTTCGCCGTCATGCGCGCGCGATCGACCGTGGCCAGCACGCGCACGCGATCCGCGTCGGGCGTCGCGCTCAGCATGTCGACGAGCGCGACGATGCGATACGAGGTCTGCCACGGCCACGGCGGACTCGGCGGCGCGCCCGGATAGAACAGCAGCACGATGAAGAGCAGCAGCGTCGCCGCCGACGAGCACGCGACGATCGCGAGAATCTGCCCGAGCGTGGTCGCGAACAGGCGCGGCATCAGACGGCGCTTCACTGAACGGTGACTTCGGGCTGAAACGCGTAACCGTCCGCGCGCACGGTGCGGATCGAGTCGTCGAGCGGATCGTCGCCCGCGAGCTTGCGGCGCAGCCGGCTCACGAGCAGATCGACGGAGCGCGTCGCGATCGGGAAGTTCTTGCCGCGCGTGAGGCGAATGAGTTCCTCGCGCGACAGCACTTGCCTCGGATGCTGGCAAAGCACGAGCAGCAGATCCGTTTCCGCGCCCGTCAGCGGCACGCGCAAGCCGGTTGGCGAGCGCAGGAAACGCCGGTACGGATAAAACGTGAAGCCGGAAAACGTCATCACGACTTCGGTTGCGGGCGCGCTCGCGGCAGCGCGCGCGGCGGCTTCGTTCGTCTGGCCGCGGCGCAATACGGCGCGGATGCGCGCGAGCAGCTCGCGCAGATCGAAGGGCTTCGACACGTAATCGTCCGCGCCGAGTTCCAGGCCGACCACCTTGTCGGTCGGCTCGGACAGCGCGGTCAGCATGATGATGGGCGGCCCGCCCGATGCGCGCACGCGACGGCAGAAGCTCAGGCCGTCCTCACCGGGCAGCATCACGTCGAGCAGCACGAGATCGAAACCGCCGCGCGCGAGCATGTCCTGTCCGGCCTCGGCGCTCCCGGCGACCTGCACGCGAAAGCCCTTGCCGCGCAGAAAATCCGCCAGCGATTCGCTGATTTCCGGGTCGTCCTCCACGAGAAGCAGTTGGGATTCGTTCACTTCCTTGCACCGTTTTGAGAGCAGGCGACATCGATGCCCTGAAGCATGATTGTCCAACAAATCGGCCGCGCGCTTCATGTCAATCCAGACACAGTATGTGAATGGGCACATGAATCGATAGCACGGCGGCCGACCGGGCGCGCGGAGGCATCGGCAGCCGCCGTGTCGCACGCAGACCACAACGGGGCGCGAGAAGTTACCGCAGGTAATGACGATCCGGTCCGCGTCGCGCAAGAACGCGCGCGCAAACGCATTGATGCGTCAGGCATTCCGCGTCCGCGGCTCCCGCAACGCGCATCCATTACACAACATTCCGTAACTCGCGCGGAACGAAACCACGCCGGATCGCGTGATTTAATCCGGCGTCCGATGCGTCGACCGATCGATCGGAAAGCCGCACTGCGCGCCGTGCATGTCCCGCGCGCGCGGCCGAACCTCAAGCTATCTTGGAGAAACACAGTGAAGAAATCCCTATTCGCGCTGACCGTGCTCGGCACCGTTGCAGGCGCCGCGCACGCGCAAAGCAGCGTGACACTCTATGGCCTCATCGACGCTGGCCTGACCTACACGAACAATCAGGGCGGCGCCCACAACGTCCAGGCGACGAGCGGCGCCGTCAACGGCAGCCGCTGGGGCCTGCGCGGCGCGGAAGATCTCGGTGGCGGACTGAAGGCGATCTTCACCCTCGAAAACGGCTTCAACATCACGAACGGCAAGCTCGCCCAGGGCGGCCGCGAATTCGGCCGGCAGGCGTTCGTCGGGCTGTCGAGCGATCGCGCGGGCGCGCTCACGCTCGGCCGTCAGTACGATTCGGTGGTCGACTATCTCGGCCCGCTCGCGCTCACGGGCACGCAATACGGCGGCACGCAGGCCGCGCATCCGTTCGACAACGACAACCTCGACAACTCGTTTCGCGTCAGCAACTCGGTCAAGTATCAGAGCCTGAACTACGGCGGCTTCAAGTTCGGCGGCCTGTACGGCTTCTCGAACGATGCGGGCGGCTTCGCGACGAACCGCGCCTACAGCGTCGGCGCATCGTACAACTACGGCCCGTTGAATGTGGCGGCGAGCTACATGCAGTTGAACAATGCGGGCTCCACGCTCAATTCGAGCGGCGCGGTGAGCGATGACGCCACCTTCAGCGCGAGCCGTCAGCGCACCTTCGGCGCGGGCCTCAGCTATACGTTCGGCGCGGCGCAGGCGGGCTTCGTCTTCACGCAGACGCGACTCGACGGCGCGACGGGCATCGGCGCATCCGCTTCGGGCACGACCAGCGGCATCACGCTCGATGGCGGCAGCGCGCGCTTCACCAACTACGAAGTCAACGGCCGCTATAACCTGACGCCCGCGTGGTCGGTGTCCGGCGCCTATACCTTCACCGACGGCCATCTCGACGGCGTCGATCCGAAGTGGAATCAGGTCAGCCTGCAAACCGCGTATGCGCTGTCCAAGCGCACGGACGTGTATCTGCAAGGTGTGTATCAGCACGTGAGCGACACGGGCGATTCGGGAATCACGGCTGCGATCAACGGCCTCTCCGCGTCATCGACGAACAGCCAGGTGTCGGCGACGGTCGGCTTGCGTCACCGCTTCTGATCGGCTTTTCGTGGCACACGAACGGCGGGCGCATGTGCCCGCCGTTTTTTCGTCGAACGCGCGTTACAGCATGCTCGTGTTGCCGCTCCAGGCCGCCTTGCGCAGCCCGGCGATGCTGAGCTCGCCGGCGGCGACCGGCAGACCGTCGCACATGCCCTGATGGAACACGAGAACGCGGTCGGCGATCTCCAGCAGTTCCTCTTCCTCGCTCGATACGACCACGACGCATCGGCCCTCGTCGGCCATGCGCCGGATGATCGCGTAGATATCCGCCTTCGCGCCGATGTCGACGCCTTTGGTCGGTTCGTCCAGCAAGACGAGTTTCGCGTCCTGGCCGATCACTCTGGCGAGCAGCACCTTCTGCTGGTTGCCGCCCGAGAGAGACTTGATGGGACCGCGCAAATCGCCGCGGGTATTCATCTCGACGAGAATCCGATTCGCGCTTCGGGCCGCATC
Source organism: Caballeronia sp. J97 (assembly GCF_905220305.1). Taxonomy (NCBI): domain Bacteria; kingdom Pseudomonadati; phylum Pseudomonadota; class Betaproteobacteria; order Burkholderiales; family Burkholderiaceae; genus Caballeronia; species Caballeronia sp. J97. The sequence goes on from NZ_CAJMZL010000036.1 coordinate 64,479, forward strand.
GTCATGAGCGACGAGCGCGCGTTTTCGAAAGCGCTTCAGGATGGGCAACGTGGCATTGGCAAAGCTCGACATCAGCGGGACGATGCCGTCCTTCTTGCGCTCCTCGGTCAGATAGCCGACGCCCTGGCTGATCGCGTGAGCCGGACTGCCCGCGCGATACGGCTTTCCGGCCAGATGCACGTCGCCGTCGAGGACCGCTTCCAGACCGTAGAGCGTTCTGCAAAACCGGGTTCGGCCCGCACCCGCCAGCCCGTAAATGCCGACGATTTCGCCGGGCCATGCCTGCATCGACACGTCGCGCAGACGGTCCGTCGAAAGATTGCGCACGTCGAGGAACGGCGTCGTTCGTTCCCGCTGCCGGCTTCCCGGCGCGCGGTCGCCTGCATTGAACGGCGACCCGGCATCGCCGACGATCGCGTCGATGATGTCCTGCTTCCTGATCGTGTGCTTCGCGTTGTAGATCACCCTTCCGCCGCACATCACGGTGGCTTCGTCGCACACGCCGAGCACCTCGTCCAGCTTATGCGACACCAGCACGACGCCGATGTTTTTCTCGCGCGCGATCCGCTGCACCTCTCGAAGCAGCGCTTCGGCCTGTGCGCCTTCGAGCGCGGTCGTCGGCTCGTCCAGGAAGAGAAAGCGTGCGTTTCTGTCTAGATTGGCCACCACTTCGAGCATCTGCTTGTCGGGATGGGACAGGTCTTTCACGAGACTATGCGGATTGATCTTCAGCTTGTAATCGTGCAGGACCTTCTGCGTATGCGCGATCATCGCCGCTTCGTCGAGGAGCCGGTTCTTGCGAAGCTCGCGCCCGAGGAAGAGGTTCTTCCACACCGTCATGCCCGGAATGAGCCTGAGCTCCTGATAGACGCAAGCGATACCCTGCTGCAGGGCATCGCGAGGCGACGACAGCGAGATGCGCTCGTCGCCGAGCAAAAGCTCGCCGGAGTCCTGCTGATTCACGCCCGCGAGAATCTTGAGCAAGGTCGACTTGCCGGCGCCGTTATGCCCGAACAGGCCGTGAATTTCACCGGGCACGACGTCGAAGTCGACACCATGCAGGACGGGAACGCCCGCGAACGACACCTTGACGTCGCGTGCGCAATAGCATCGATTGCTGCTGCTCATCGCTCGATTCCTCCATCGACTGCCAATAACCGCGTCTTCAGTAGGCCTGGCTGACAACCTGACCCGCATTCTCCTTGTTCACGAGAAGCGGCGGACTGTTCACCGTTGCCTGCGGCGTCTTTCCGGCGAACTGCTGACTCACGCTATCCACCAGCAACGATGCGAGCCGCACCGGCTCCTGAATCGCGCCGGCCCGAAGCACGTCGCCGGACTGGATCTGCTTGACGCCTTCCTTGTCGACGAAGGCATAGAGCTTGACCTTGTCCTTCAGACCGAGCTGGTTGATCGCCGCCAGCGCGCCGAGCGCCGAAGGCTCCGTGTCCGAGTACACGACCGTCATGCCGGGATTGCCCTGAAGCATTTCGGTGGTGACCTTGAGCGATGTGGTCTCTTCCACCTTGCCGTTCACCAGCGCGACGACTTTCAGGTTCGGATTGGCGGCGATCGCTTCCTTGAAGCCGTCGTCACGCGCGTTCGCGGCGATGGACGTAGGCTCGCCGACGATGCCGATGGTCGCCCGGGCGCTCGCGCCCAGATCCTTGACGAGCTGCTGGCCGATGAACTTTCCGCCCGCCTTCTGATCCGTTTGCACGCCCTGGACGATGCTCGCGCCCTGCTGCTTCATGCCGTCGGCATCGGGCAGGATGTTGATCGCGTACGCCGGTATGTTCGCCTTGTTCAGCTCGGAAATCACCGACACGCAGGGTCCGGAACTGACACAGTTGACGGCGACCGCATCGACCTTCTTCTGGATGAAGCTTTGTACCTGCGAGAGTTGTCGCGCGTCGTCGTTGTCGGCGATCGACACTTCGACGTGCATGCCCTTTGCGGCGCCGCTTTCTTCGAAGCTCTTTTTCATCGCGACATAGTACGGGTTCGTCAAGTTCGGAAGCGCGACGCCGAGGGTCTTCGCGCCGTTCGAGGCCGATGGCGTGCCGCGATTGCAGCCCGAGAGACCGAGCGCGAGGACGGAACAGAGAATACCGACAGCTACTGCCTGATTGTTTCGCATGCTATTCACCTGATTAGGACGTGCTCTTCAACGAATCGGTTTGCGCTACGCCGCGCGCTTTGCGCGACTTGAGCCACGGAAAGCTGAGGCGCTTCGACGAGCGCATCGTGTCCACCGTCACGCCGATCAGAATGATCAGGCCGATGACGAGCGGCTGCCAGTAAGCGCTGACGTTCAGGACATTCATCAGATTGGAGATCGCGGCGATGAGCATTGCGCCGATCATCGCGCCCACTACGCTGCCGCTCCCGCCGAACAGACTCACGCCGCCGACCACCGCGCCGGCGATGGAAAAGAACAGTTCGTCGCCGCGCCCGGCCGTGGGATATCCCGTCATGAGACGCGAGCCGTAGATGAGGCCGCCGCATGCGGCGCAAAGGCCGGAGATCGAATAGACGAACAGCGTGACGCGAGGAACGCTGATGCCGGACAGGCGCGCCGCGTCCGCATTGCCGCCGACTGCGTAGATGTGTGTGCCGGTGACCGTCTTCTTGAGCAACAGGACCGCGCACAGAATGGCGGCCACGAGCGCGATGACCGGAAACGGAATGCCGAACGGACGCGACTGACCGATCAATGCGTAGCCGATCTGCGTCACGCGGATCGATTCGGCGCCGGTGATGATCTGGGGAATCGATGCAGCGACGCCCATCATCGCGAACGTCACGATGAAAGGCGGCACGCCGGTGCGCTCGATGATCCAGCCATTGAGCATGCCCGCCAATGCGCCGACCAGCAGAACGAGCGGCACGACGATTTGCCAGGGCAGACCGAAACTCTGCATCAGCAACGCGGCCACCACGCATGTCATGGCGACGATCGAGCCACACGACAGGTCGATGCCCCCCGTCAAGAGGACAAACGATTGCCCGAGGCACAAAAACCCGATCACCGCGCCATTGAGCAAAAGCACCATCATGTTCGAGACGGTGAGGAAGTTCGGCGTCGCGATGAAGCCGCCCAACATCACGAAGAAGAACACGATCGCGATTCCTGCTTCGCTCGGCAGCCTGAACTGCGGCTTGTGCGTTCCGGTCGATTCCAGAGTGCTGCTCATCCTT
>NZ_CAJMZL010000037.1:0-67640 GCF_905220305.1 Caballeronia sp. J97
GGGCGGCGCTGAAACCGGCGCGGCGTTATCGGCGCATCCGCACGTGGACAAGGTCACGTTCACGGGCAGCCCGATCGCAGGCGAGAAAATCACGATAGCGGGCGCATCGACCATGAAGCGCCTGTCGCTCGAACTCGGTGGCAAGAGCGCGGCGCTCGTTTTTCCCGATGCGGAGAGCGTCGCGGGCGCAGCCACCACGCTGATGGGCCTGTGCTCGACCTTCCTCTCCGGCCAGGTATGCACGACACCGTCGCGCGCGGTCGTGCATCGCTCGATCATGGACGAGTTCCTGCATCATGCGGCCGAGCAGGTGAAGACCGTGCGCTTCGGTGATCCGTTTGATCCGGCGACGACATCCGCACCGATCATCTCGAAGCGGCAGAAGGACAAGATTCTCGCCTATATCGACAGCGGCAGACGCGAAGGCGCGGAGCTGATGTTCGGCGGCGGCACGCCGGGAGGCGAACTCGCGAACGGAAACTGGATCGATCCGGCGCTTTTCGCGAAAGTAAGCAACAACATGACGATCGCGCGCGAGGAAATTTTCGGTCCGGTGCTTTCCGTGATTCCGTTCGACACGGAAGAGGAAGCAATCCGCATTGCCAACGACAGCGATTACGGCCTGGCAGGCTGCGTGTACACGTCGAACGTGAAGCGGGCGTTTCGCGTCGCCCGCGCCATGCGCAGCGGCTCGATCGGCGTGAATGGATACGCGAGCGTACCCAATGCGCCGATGGGCGGCATCAGGCGCTCCGGTGTCGGCCGTGAAGGCGGCTGGTCGACGATCGAAGCATTCACCGAACTCAAGACCATCAACTTCAACCTGGGCAGTTGACGGACGCGCGAGACTCCGTCGGCGCGCGTGCCCATCAACGCGCGTGCCCATCAACGCGGATGCCACAACCATGAGTGATACCTTCGACTACGTGATTGTCGGCGCGGGCAGTGCCGGCTGCGTGCTCGCCATGCGGCTGTCCGAGGCGGGCCATTCCGTTTGCGTGCTGGAAGCCGGGCCCAAGGACCGCAGCCCTTATATTCACGTTCCGGCCGGCTATATCAAGAACCTCTTCAATCCGAATCTCATCTGGGATTTCAAGAGCGAGCCCAGCGCCGCGACAGGCAACCGCGCGCTCAGCCTCACGCAGGGCCGCGTGCTCGGCGGCTCCGGTTCGATCAACGGGATGGTCTATAACCGCGGCCAGCGCGCCGATTTCGACGGCTGGGCCGGGCTCGGCAATCCGGGCTGGAGCTATAACGACGTGCTCCCGTACTTCAAGAAGGCGGAAACGCGCATCGGTGACGGCGATGACCGCTATCGCGGCAGAAGCGGCCCGTTGACGGTCACCGATCCGGTACGCTCCAGCCCGCTTTGCGACTTCTTCGTCGAAGCGGCGAAGAGCCTCGGCTATCCGTACGTGCAGGATCACAACGCCGAAGCTCAGGACGGCGTCGGTCCGTGGCAATTCACGATCGATTCGCGCGGCCACACGATGCGCCGCATGAGCGCCGCCCGCGCATATCTGCGCCCCGCGGTAAAGACCGGTCGCGTCGATGTGCGCACGGACAGTCCCGCTATACGCGTGCTGTTCGAGAACCGCCGGGCCGTCGGCGTGCGCTATCGCGCGGGCGCGAGCGGCGCTCCGGAGCGCGAGGTGCGCGCACGGCGTGAAGTGATCGTCTCGTCCGGTGCGCTGAACACGCCGCGCCTGCTGCAGATTTCCGGCATCGGTTGCGCCGATCATCTGCGTTCGATAGGCGTGGACGTCGAAGTGAATCTGCCGGGCGTCGGCGCGAACCTCTGCGATCACTACAACCTGCGGGTCGCCGCGCAGGTCAGGGACATCTCCACGGTCAACGAGCGCGGGCGCGGACTGCCGCTACTATGGGAAATCACGAAGTACTTCGCGGGCCGGCCCAGCATTCTCAGCATGGGGCCGGTGCCGATGCGCTTCTTCTTCCGCTCGGACCCGTCGATGCCGACGCCGGATCTTCAGGTATCGTTCACGCCCGGCAGCTATCGTGAAGGTCTGCCGGGCCTTCTGGATCACTATCCGGGCATGACGCTCGGCGGTCACAAGCAGCGTCCGGAAAGCCGCGGTTACGTGAAGGCGCGCTCGACCAGCATCGACATCGATCCCTTGATCCAGCCGAACTATCTGGCGACCGAGTCGGATCGGAAGGCGATGGTCGCGGTCGTCAAGATGGCGCGCGCGGTGTTGCAGGCGCGGCCTTTCGCGCCCTATTACGTCAATGAGATCTTTCCTGGCAACGAGATCCGCACCGACCAGGAGATCCTCGACTTCGCGCGGCAACGCGGCGGCACCGTGTATCACCACAACGGCACCGCGCGGATGGGGCCGGACAGCGACCCCTATGCGGTCGTCGATGCACGGCTGCGCGTGCGTGGCGTCGAAGGCCTGCGCGTAGCCGATGCATCGGTCATGCCCGCGCCGATTTCCGGCCCGACCAACGCATCGGTGATCATGATCGGTGAGAAGGCGTCCGACCTGATCCTAAAGGACGTCGCGCAACCGTTGCGTCGGGGTGTCGAACATCCTGCGAACCGGATTGGGACGACACATGCGTGGGAGATGACGTCCTGACAGGCTGGCTGCGAGCGACGAGGACTACAAGAACTCGTCAGCTCGTCGCGAGCGAAGCGTCGCGTGAACGAAACCAGCCTGTCGTGACCGAAATGATGTCCCAGAGCTTGTCGGGAATTTCGAGCTCGGCAGGATGCCGTGACAGATCCAGTGAGATATCGACTTCAGTGCCATGCTCTGACGCACTGCGCTCGACCCAATCGGGTCTTGCGACAAGAGCTCGCCCCACGGCCACCAGCGGCAGCCCCAGGGCGCGCGCCTGCCGAGCTTGCGCAGCGGTGCTGATCGAGCCCGCCGCGATAAGCGGCACACGTTGCCTGACCCGCTCGATGACGTGCTCGATCGTGGTTTTCGCGCCCGTATGATCCTGCGGCTTGTTGCGCAGCAGGTCATAGAGCGAGACATGCAGATAATTGATGCCGGCCTCGATCAGACGATCGATGAACACGAACGTATCGTCGATATGCAATGCGCCTTCGCCGGCCTCTTCCGGAGAAATACGGTAACCGACGAGAAACGGCCTCTCCGCATGAGCCTCGATCACGCGTCTGACCTCCTGAACCACGGCAAGCGGGAAACGCATTCTGCTTTCGAGCGAGCCGCCCCAATCGTCGGTGCGCTGATTGAAGAGAGGCGAGAAAAAATTCTGAATCAGAAAACCATGCGCACCATGTAGTTCGATGCCATCGAATCCGGCTTCGATCGCCCGCCGCGTGGCCTGTCCGAACGCTTGGATCACGTCGAGAATCTCATCGTGAGTCAGGGCGCGGCTCTCCGTCACGCGGTCGTTGAAAGGACCCTGAGGCGCCTTTGTTGCGCTCGCGCTCACAAGTTCGCCATCTGGAATCAATCCCGGGACGGCCTTGTTGCCCGCGTGGAAGATTTGCAGCACCGCAGGCGCGCCGCCGCTTTTGGCGGCTTGAGCCAGCTTCCGCAATCCGGGGATGAATCGATCGTGATGCGCGGCGAACTCGTGCGTGAAGCCGACGCCGTTTTCCATCACGTGCGTGCACCCGGTCAAAACCATGCCGACACTGCCGGCTCGTGCACGATAATAGGTCAGTTCCTGATCAGAGACGGTGCCATCGGCGTTGGATGACCACGTCGTCATTGGAGCCATCACGACGCGGTTACGAAGGGTGATGCCGTTGGAGAAGGAGAATGCCTGGAAAATCGGGTCTGTTGTCGATGCCATTCGGAGGAATTTCCCACTTACATGAAATACGGCTTGTCGCCGTCGGTGTCGGGCTTGTTCACGCCGAGGTTTGCGCCGACATGGAGCGACGGCGAGGCCATGATCCTGACGACAAGGTCGGCCACGCTCTTGCGTGACACCACCGTGCCCTTGAAGGGTTCATGGTGCTCGGTCAACTCGTAGTCGACTTCGTCCTCGTCGGTCAGCCATGCCGGGCGCAGAAGGGTGTAGTCCAGCCCTGATGCCTCGATGGCATCGGCAGCGTGCCTGAAAGGCGCAAGCGCTTCGCCGATGGCCGCGTTGTTCCACTCGCCGAACTTGCCCGGCACTTCGTCGTAGATGCCCAATGAAAGGACAAATATCAGCCGCTTGACGCCGGTCGCCCGCATCGTCGAGATGACGGCGCGCGCCTGCATGTCGAGGTCTTCTCCTGTGAGGTTCGCATAGACGATCTCGTGGCCGGGCATGATCTGCTTCAGAAAGTCCTTGTCCAGCACGTCACCGATGGCAAGTTTCGCGTTCGCCGGCTCATTGCCGGAGATCTTTTTCGGATCGCGCAATAGCAAGGTCAACTTCGTGTCGTTGCGCGCCGCGAGCGATTCGATTACCCACTTCGCGATTTGCCCGCTTGCGCCGAGAATCAATACGCTCGTCATGGTCATCCTGGAGCCGGTTATAGGAAATGCGCGAGGGACCCGCCGATGCAGGCAACACATCAGCAGGCACCATAGCCCTTACAGGCGTTCCGTGAAGAACGGCACGACCTTGGCGAGCGCCAGGGCCACCGGTTCTGAGCGGTCGTAGAGATCGTAGTGCGACCAGCCTTCAGCAACCACGATCTGTTTGTCCTTCGACGCCGCGCGGCCGTAGATCTCCCAACCGTCACGATATGCGCCGAAACCACCGGGCTTGTCACCGATGACGACCATCAGCGGCTGGGTGAGAAGGACTTCGGCATGCAGGAACGCATCCCACCCCATCGCGGCGCTGTTGAACGAGAACAGTCCGCTCGTGGCGCCGTGTGGTTGCTGGCCGCGTGCGGTCTTGTAGTAGTCGGTGGCCTCCAGTACGTCGATATCCTTTATCCCCGCTTTCTTGCCCTCCTCCACCGACGCGGGAAGGTAATTGATCACGTTGCGCTGTGCGCCTCGTGCTTCCGCCGTGCGCTGTTTGCCCATGGCTTCCAGCGCCGCGACCGGTTCAAAGTTGCTGAAGCCTTCGCGAATCAGTCTGCCGAAGTTGACCCCGGTAATCGATGTCACAGCCTTGATCCGATGGTCGGTCATCGCCGCGTGTATCGTGTAAGCGCCGCCGCCGCACACGCCGATCGCACCGATACGGTCGGCGTCGACATAAGGCAGCGTGACCAGATAGTCGATGGCGAAGCGGATATCGGAGACCCGAATCGATGGATCTTCGATGAAGCGCGGCTCGCCGCCACTCGCGCCCTGAAAGCTCGCGTCGAAGGCGATGACGACGAAACCTTCCTTGGCGAGCGCCGCGCCGTACACATTGCCGGAGGTCTGCTCCTTGCAACTGCCGATAGGATGCGTGCTCACGATGGCGGGATACTTCTTCGTCTCGTCGAAGTTGGGCGGCAGGTGGATGTCCGCCGCAGAGTCCCATCCCAGATTGCGATAGGTGACGCTTCGAATGTTGCTGCCTGAGGCCATGATATGAGTTCCTTTTCGTAGTGGTTCGCACGCTCGGGCGAACCGGACCTTGCCGAGATCGCTTCGCCGCTTACTTCAACGTACGCTGGAAGAATGGCGCTAGCACCGAAACGGCCTCGTCGACAAACTTTTCCCCGTCATACAGCGACATGTGATTGGCGCCCTCGACCACGTGCAAATGCTTGTCCTTGCTGGCCGCACGCGCAAACAGGTCGTCGCTCATCCATTTGCTTCCGGCCACGCTCCCGGCCACGATCTGCAGCGGCTGCGTGAGGAACGCTTCGGCCTTGTTGTAGGCGTCATACGTGATGATCTGCGTGAGGCTGCGCGCCGTCATGAAGCCCGGCGCGTTCGGGTGTTCGCAACGCCGCGTGTGGTAGTACTCCCACGCCTCTTCAAGCTCCTTGTTCGGCGCATCTTCCTTGCGCATCGGCGCGAGCGGGAGCGCGGCGTGTTCTGCCTTGCCGGCGTCGGCCGTGCGCGCATCGGCGCCAAGTTCGAGCATCGGGATAGCGTCGGCATCCTTGACGGTGTTTTCCCAGCCATTGCGGAACATCGAGCCGATATTCACCGCGCTCACCGTCCCTACTGCCTTGATGCGGCGATCGTTGATCGCGGCGTTGGCCGTATAGCCACCGCCGGCGCAAATGCCCATCGCACCGATCTTGTCCTTGGCGATATACGGCAGCGTGGTCAAATAGTCGACGACGGCGCTGATATCCTCCGTTCGGACATAGGGATTCTCCAACTGTCGCGGCTCCCCAGTGCTTTCGCCTTGATAAGACGCATCGAAAGCGACCGTGACGAAGCCATGCCCCGCCAGCTTGCGCGCGTAGAGCCCAGCGGTCTGCTCCTTTACGCCACCGCCCGGATGAGCGACGACCACAGCGGGATACGTTCTATCCTCATCGAATCCTTGCGGGAAATTGATGACCGCCGCAAGCGTGATGGCCTGTCCGTTCCGGTTCGTGATTCCGATTTTCTGCATGGTCCTGACCTCTTGTGTTGAGCGAGCGCCCGGAAAATCATTGCGTTCTCGATGGGGAAAATGTTAGAACCTGCATTGCTGCGTGACAAGATCAGATAACCAATCACAGTCGTAAGCCAGGCTTACCAATAGGATCGATGGACTTTTCGCGTCTCCCCTCCTTGGCCGCATTCGCCCACATCGCCCAACACGGCAGTTTCACCAAGGCCGCTGCCGAGATGGGCGTTTCGCGGGCGGCGTTGTCGCAAAGCCTGAAGGCGCTCGAAGAGCAGTTGAGCGTCAAGCTGATCTATCGCACGACACGTGAGATGTCGCTCACGGAAGAGGGCCAGCGGCTTTTTGATCAACTGCGTCCAGCGCTTGGCGCGATCGAGCAGGCCGTGCGCGACGTCGGCGAAACGAACGCGGCGCCTTCTGGCCTTCTGCGCGTGAACACGTCGAGGATCGCCGCGCGCAATCTGCTGGAGCCGCATCTATCCGAGTTCTTCTCGCGATTTCCTCAGTTGAAACTGGAACTCGTGATGGACGACGGACTTTCGAACATCATTGCGGAGGGATGCGACGCGGGTATCCGCATGGGCGAGAGTCTCGCGGCGCACGTGGTTGCTGTGCCGATCTCGCCCATGCTTGAAATGGCGGTGGTAGCCTCGCCCCAATATTTCGAACGCCACGGTGTTCCCGCAACGCCGGCGGACCTCGCGACACATGATTGCGTGGCGTATCGGCATACGAGCAGCGGCGCCATTTTCCGATGGGAGTTCAGCTCGCCCGAAGCAAAGGGCCATAGCTTCGTCGTCGAACCTCAAGGCACGCTGATCACAAACGACGACGACAGCATGATTCGCGCGGCCCTCCAGGGTGCCGGTCTCGTTCAGCACGTCGATATTGCGGTACGTCGCGAGCTGGCCGACGGCTTGCTCATTCGCGTACTGCGCGAATGGTGCAAGCCGTTCGCAGGCTTCTATCTCTATGTCCCGACGCGTGAGCGCATGCCTCCAAAGGTGCGCGTCCTCATGGATTTTCTCGTTGAAAAGCGCGAACTCCTGCCTGCACCAGGACAAGAGCCTTCAAATCACACGACGCGTAAGTCCGGGCAACGCTCGCTCGCCTCTTCGCGCTCGAATCGCACCTGAAATCTCGCTATCGTCAGGCCATCGCGCGTTCAGCGTGCCTAAATTGGCGGCGATAACGGCTCGCTGGAAAAATGATGTTGGCGGATGCGCCACGTGTCGCCGCGTCGCGTGATGACGAGCGTGGTACGCAATCGCGACCGAGTCGCCTTGTTGCCGCACAAAACGAAATCGAACTCGCCGAACCCCTGCGCCAGAAAACAGTCACCCGTCAGACAAATGAACCTTTGTTCCGCAAACGTGAGACACGCCGATTCGATCACGCCTCGATACGACTCGAAGTAGGCGAGGATCTCGTCCGCGCCGACCGACTGTCCTTGCCTGCCACCGAAAAACAACGCATCTTGCTCGTAGATCGAGGTCAACGCGTGTGCATCCCATCGTCGCGCAGCCACGTTCCATCGAGTCTGAATATCACTCAAGATATCTTGTTCGAGCCAATCTTTCATCGCCTGAAACCTATCGTAGTCAGCAAACAAGCATCGGATTCAACTGTAATTCAATATGGGCTGCAAATGAGCGCCGTACCCGGCTCGAACGCCTCCAACCCGGAATCTGTTATTTCCTCGCCTCCCGAAAAGGGCTGCTTTTTTAATCTTCTATTTGATGAGCGAAGGCGGCATCGGGGCAATCGCGGCGGCAGCGGTGTGCCGTACTTTGGAATCCGCACGTCGTCGTGCCGGCGCTCAAGGAGACCGCGCAAGGACTGGCGTCGCGGCTATAACATCTCGTTGTTTCCAAAGTACGGAAGAACTGCGCCGGCGTGATTGCCTGCTCGCGAATTCGAGAGTCAAACTGGCAACGGCCAGCCGAGGCCGCGACCGTGCGCTTCTGGCGACGGTCGATTTTCAGTTTGCGCCACAGATAAAGCGCGTTCTCACGACTGGAGTAGAAGCATGGCCTGCAACGATGATTCCGCTGCCGAACCGGTCGTCACGCGCGAAGAACTGCATCTACGACAGATCGAGATGCGCGGCTATCGACGCAACGATGGCCTGTTCGAGGTCAGCGCGCGTCTCGTGGATCGCAAGACGCACGACTTCACGCCGCCCGGCGGGGCGCGTCTGGTACCCGCTCAAACGCCCATTCACGATCTCGGCGTTACGCTGACGTTCGACAAGGACATGATCATTCGCGAGGTCCATACGTTCATCCAGTCTCATCCGTATGCGCCGTGCCAGGGCGGCGGCGACACGCTGCAGACTTTGGTCGGCTTGCGCATCGGACCAGGCTGGAACACCGAGGTGCGCAAGCGTCTGCCATCCGGCGATACGTGCACGCACCTGAAGGAACTGCTCGGGCCACTTGCGAGCGCCGCCTATCAGACCATGGTTACCGAACGGCCATCCAGGTTCAGTGAGCGTGACGAACAGGGCAAGCCGCGCAAGATCGATAGCTGTCATGCGTACGGCGCGTCGCGCGAACTCGTCAAGGCACTATGGCCCGAGTATCACACGCTGAAGAAGATGTAGCGGGATCGCAATGCGGGCCGGTACGCAGCCCTTCGTGCTCCGGATCACCCAACATCGAAACTCACTTCCTCCACGCATGAACCACACCAACACCGTGATCGCGCGTGCCGCGAACCCTGACTGCCGGCCGGGCGACTGCCGCGACCTCTGCGCGCTCATTCGGCCAGGCGATACCGTGATGTGGGGTCAGTCGCATGCGGAGCCGGTGACGCTCATGCGCGCGCTGGTCGCTCAGCGCAAACAGTTGAAGCGAATCCGCATCTTCCTCGGCATCGGTTTGACCGAAGTACTCGGACCCGAGCATGCCGACGCCTTCGATTTCCTCGCCTACTGCGGCAGCGGAACCAATCGCAGTCTCGCGCGTGAAGGGGTGCTCGACATTCTTCCGGTGCATTACTCCCAGCTTCCGGAGCTGATTCGCAGCGCCCGGCTGCGGATCGATGTCGTGCTGCTGCAGGTATCGCCTCCGGACGAACACGGCCGATACAGCCTCGGGCTCGCGCGCGAGTATCTGGTCGAAGCAGTCAGGCACGCACGCGCGATCGTCGCGGAAGTGCACCCCGACGTGCCGTGGACCTACGGCGGCCCTTATCTCCGACACGGTGACATCGACCTGCTGGTGGCGTCGGACGCCTCGTTCCCGGAGACACGTGCGGCAGAGGCCGGACCTGTGGAGCAGATGATCGGACGGAATGTCGCTTCGCTGGTAGAAGACGGAGCGACGCTGCAGACGGGAATCGGCTCGATCCCGGACGCGGTGATGGCGCAACTCCACGACAGGCGGGATCTCGGCGTGCACACCGGCAGCATCGGAGACGGCGTCGCGGCGTTGTGCGAGGCGGGTGTCGTGACGAATGCGAGGAAGACGATCGATGCGGGGATCACCATCGGAGGCGTCATCATGGGCTCGGAGCGCACGCGCCGTTTTGCGCACCGCAATCCTGCGGTCCAGCTGCGCGGCACGGAATACACGCATGATCCGTACGTGCTGCGCCGGATCAATCGCTTCGTCGCGATCAATTCGGCGGTGGAGGTCGATCTCACGGGCCAGGTCAACGCCGAGGCCGTCGGTGGCACCTATGTCGGTGCGGTGGGTGGGGTCGGCGATTTTCTGCGCGCGGCGCAGATCAGCCGTGGAGGCGTGCCCGTGGTCGCGCTGCCGTCGATCGCCGGGCGGCACAGCCGCATCGTGACGCGCGTAACAGGGCCCGTGACGGTGCCGCGCAGCGACGCGTGCGTGATCGTCACCGAATATGGGATTGCCGATCTGCGCGGCCTCTCGATCGCCGAGCGCATTCCGAAGCTCATCGCGCTCGCGCATCCGGATCATCGCGAACGGCTGGCCCGCGAATCTCATGCACGCAGTTGAGCGGTCGCAAGGCTAGCGCGATGCGATGCGACGCGCGGCCCGTCAAGGCTCGCAGTCGACGTCGCTCAGGATACCGGACACCGTCAACGCCGCGGCCTTCAATGCAGGCGCCACACGCCGACGGATCGCCGTCATGTCCGGCTCCAGTTCCACCGCTCCACAGTTAAGCGCCATCAGCGTGCGGGTTCGGCCAACCACGATTGGCAAGGCAATGCCAAACGCGTTGCGCTGATACTCGCCTACCGACATGCATACACCCGTTTCCTTCAGATCGCTGAATGCGGCATCGAGGTTCGCGCGCACCGTTTCCGCATCGTCTCCGGCCGCATCGAGCAGCTCCGAAATCAAAGGTTCGCGCACCGCGTCGGGCAGTGCATACAAGTAGGCGCGCCCCACGGCAGTCGATGCCATCGGCAGGAGCGAACCGACGCCGAGCCTCAGCGTGGCAATGTTGGCACTTGCTCGCCACGCGATATACACCATGTCGAGTCGATGCGGCACCGCCAGCGCGACCGACAGATTCAGCTTGTCGGCAAGCTGCTGCATGACGGGCGCGACCAGCCGCGGTACGACATTCGCTTCCAGATAGGCGTGACCAATGCTCAGTGGGCCGGCACTCAGTTCGAACTGGCGCCCGCCGCCCACGCGGCGCAGATAACCGATCGAGATCAGTGTCGTCGTCAACCGGGATACGGTAGCTTTCGGCAGACCTGTGCGACGCACCAGTTCCGCGTTCGACAACGGAGCGCGGTTCGCGCGAAACGCGTGGAGCACCTCGAGTCCGCGTTCGACGGTCAGCGTCACGCCTTTGTGCATGTCGGTCTTGTCCATGTTCGCTTCAGTCGATGACGCCTGCCTGCTCCTGCAAGCGCTGCGCGGCCGCAACCAGCCGTGGCCCGAGTTCCCGTTCGACCCGCGCACGCCCCAGCCGGGCGCTGTGCCCGATGCAGGCAAGTACGAGCGGCGTCTGGTCCTGAACCACCAGTGGCACGGCGAGAATCGTGAGGTCCGGCTCCCATTCGCCGATCGACATGCAATAGCCGACGTTATGCACCTGCGAGATGCCCTGGCTGATACGGCGACGCAGGCCGGCCCAGTCGCGTCCCGCCTTGCGTTCGATGTTCCCGAGCAGATAGAAGCGTTCTAGTTCCGGCACTGCTGCAAGCAAGGCCCAGCCCATCGGCGACGATGCGATGCGCAGGCGCGTACCAGCATACAGCTTGAGATCGACCGATGCCGGTTTGTTCACACACGTTCCCAGCACGATCACGTCGAGACGGTCCCGCGAGCCGAGCATCACGTAAGTTTCGCTTTGCGTCGCGAATGCCTGCATTTCGAGTCGTGCAAGCAGTTGCACGTTGGAATGGGCCGTCGCCGCATAACCCAGCGACAGCACGGGCGCGGCGAGTCGATACTTGCGGCGCTCCGGGGAATAATGCAGGTACCCGAGTGTCACGAGAGAGCGCGCGATCCGCGAAATCGTCGGTGCCGGAATGCCCGTTTCGATCACGAGCTCCTGGTTGCCGAGCCAGGCTTCGTGCGGTGGAAACGCCGCCAGTATCGCGAGACTTCGCGCCAGCGGCACGACCATGCCCGACGACGCGCGCGCGCCGTCCGCACTCTCGCGGCCTCCGATTGGCGCATCGTACCGATTCGCATCTTCATGAACTGACGAACGCAGCGCTGTCCGATTTGCCTGCAACGACATCGATAGCTCCATTGTCTCGATCTGGCTTCTGAGCGGCCATGAAAATGCGCGGACGCTTGGGTCGCGGCGGAACGCCACGCATCGAAGGGAACGGCGCAACATGCGTCCATCCGATGCCTTGCATTACACGGGCGAGGCGCAAACGAGTCAAAACAAAGCGTCGTCGCGTTCCGTACTCTGGAACTCAGTCGCGGTGATGAAAGAGCGGCGCGTGATCCATCCAGTCGTAATGGCCAGTGGTTCCCGTCCATGCCCAGTTCACGTTATCGCTCCGTACAACGCTCGAATGCACTCCGACCGATGACTCTCCGGCGTCGATCGCCTGTTCATCCACGGCACGCTGCTCGCCGCTGCGCGATGTGTCACAACGCTTGCTGAAATTCGTCATTGCGTCTTCTGCCTCATCCTTAATTAGCGTCACGAATCATGGCCCGTGCGATGACCAGTTGCTGAATCTGGGTCGTGCCTTCATAGATGCGGAACAGGCGCACATCGCGGTAGAAGCGCTCGATGCCATACTCGGCCATATAGCCTGCGCCGCCGAAAATCTGCACGGCGCGGTCAGCCACGCGGCCGCACATCTCGGACGCGAACAGCTTGGCGCAGGACGCCTCGGTGCTCACCGGCAGCTTGTCGTCGCGGCGGCGCGCGGCGTCGACCACCATGCAGCGGGCCGCGTAGACTTCGGCCTTGCTGTCGGCCAGCATGGCCTGCACGAGCTGGAAATCGGCGATAGGTTTGCCGAACTGCGTGCGCTCCACCGCGTACGACAATGCCATCGACAACATGCGTTCGGCCACGGCCACACACACGGCGGCGATGTGAATGCGGCCCTTGTCCAGAACCTTCATCGCCGTCTTGAAGCCTTGCCCTTCCTTCCCGCCGATCAGGTTGGCGGCCGGCACGCGCACGTCTTCGAAGATCACGTCGCAGGTATGCGCGCCCTTCTGTCCCATCTTCTTGTCGCGTTTGCCGAAGCTGATGCCGGGCCTCTTTGCATCGACGATGAAAGCCGAAATGCCGCCTGAGCCCTTGTCCTCCGGATTGGTTCGCGCCATGAGCGTGAAGATGCCCGCATGGGGCGCGTTCGTGATGAAGCGCTTGGTGCCGTTGACCACGTAGTCGTCGCCGTCCCTGATGGCGGTCGTGCGAAGCGAGGCCGCGTCGGAGCCGGCTTCCGGCTCGGTCAGCGCAAAGGAGGCGATCAGCTCGCCGGTTGCGAGGCGCGGCAGATATTTCTCCTGTTGCTCGGGCGTACCGTCGAACAGAATGCCCTGCGAACCGATTCCCACGGTGGTCCCCAGCAGCGAGCGGAATACCGGTGAAGCGCGGCACAGCTCGAACACCGCGAGCACTTCCTCTTCCATCGTCAGTTCCAGGCCGCCGAAGCGCTCGGGAATGGTGAGACCGAACAGGCCCATCGCCTTCATGTCGGCGACGATATCCTCGGGAATCTCGTCGGTGTCGGCCACCAGTTCCTCGTTGGGCACGAGGCGCTCGCGCACGAATCGGGCGATAGAGTCGAGCAGGCCGTTGAGCGTTTCTTGATCGCGAATCATGTCGGTACGCTTAAAAAATAGAGGAGGACAACAGGATGCTGCGCCGGGCGGTCCACCCGGAACAACCTTATTGGCGAATATGTTCCGGAAAATGAAATCGCGTCCATAAGACTGGCACTGGCGTCGACTTCGATGCTGGCAGGACGTCTGCCAAGGTACGGAACAATGGTCGCGGTTCCGTTGACCGGCGAGCGGACCGGACTCATCGTAGAAACTCGAATCAAACGACATCACGTTCGCCATGCCGCTCCGAGCCGATCACTTGTTGAACCGTCACTTCCCCCCCATCGAGCACGCTTACTCGCTGCGCGATACCCAGATCTATGCCCTCGGTCTGGGCATCGGGGCCGATCCGCTCGACGCAAGGCAATTGCGGTATGTCTACGAGGGCAGCGACCGTCAGTCGCTGCGTGCGTTTCCGACGATGGCGAACGTGCTTGCCTACCCCGGCTTCTGGGCACGCGAACCGGATACGGGCATCACCTGGCAAAAAATCCTGCATGCCGAGCAGGAGATCAGGATCCACGCACCTTTGCCGGCCATGGGGCGCATTAACGGCACGACGCGCATTACCGGGCTGTGGGACAAAGGTCCCAGCAAGGGCGCATTTTTGCAGCAGACGCGCGAGATCACCGAAGCGCAAACGGGCCGCGCGCTGGCGACCGTCGTGCAACTGAGCCTGTTGCGCGCAGACGGTGGCTTCGGCGCAGGCGGCAGCGCCGATGCGCCGCCCGCGCCCCATGCGATGCCCGACGGCGCGCCCGATCATGTATGCGATCTCGCGACACCCGAGCAGCTTGCGCTGATCTACCGCCTGAGCGGCGACCTGAATCCGCTGCATGCCGACCCCACCGTCGCCGCCGCGGCCGGCTTTCCCCGTCCCATTCTGCACGGCATGGCCCTGATGGGCGTAGCGGCGCACGCGGTGCTGCGCACCGTGCTCGATTACGACGACGCGCGCTTCGCGGGCATGCGCGTGCGCTTCACGGCGCCGGCGTGGCCGGGCGACACGCTGCGTACCGAGATGTGGGTGCGGGGCAACACGGTGTCGCTGCGCGTAATCGCCATCGAGCGCGACGTAGTGGTTTTGAATCATGCGCGGGTCGACCTGCGCTGACCAATTTGTTCTTAGGAGAAGCACATGGATCTCGGTTTAACCGGCAAGGTCGCCATCGTCACCGGCTCGGCGCGCGGGCTGGGCGCCGCCACGGCGCGGCGTCTCGCACAAGAGGGCGCGAAGGTCGTCATCACCGACATCAACGCCGAACTGGCGCAAGCCACCGCTAAGGGGCTGGAAAACGAAGGACTGGCCGCGCACTGCATCGTGGGTGACATCACGCGCGAAGCCGATGTCCAGCGTCTTGTCGATGAAACCGTCGCCCATTTCGGTGGCGTGCACATTCTCGTGAACAACGCCGGCGCGCCGCGCGACAAGTACCTGGTGAAGATGAGCGCCGACGACTGGGACTTCGTGATGAACGTGATGCTCAAGGGTGCCTTTCTGGCCGCCCGGGCCGTCATGCCGCATTTCATCGACCAGGGCTGGGGCCGGCTGATCAACATCAGCTCGCGCGCGCACCTGGGCAACCCCACGCAAGCGAACTATTCCGCTGCCAAGGCAGGCCTGATCGGCATGGCCAAAGCGCTGTCGATGGAGGAAGGCCGCTACGGCATCACTTCGAACTGCGTCGCGCCAGGCTTCATGGATACGGAAATGGTGCAGGCGCTGCCGACCTACGAAACGATCAAGGAGCGCGCCGTGTCCGCCCAGCCGATCAAGCGCGCCGGACGCCCGGACGACATCGCGGACGCGGTGGCCTTCCTCGCCAGCGAGCGCGCGGGCTTCATCAGCGGTGAAGTGCTGCATGTGACGGGCGGACGCTACGGCTGATCGCGCGACGCAAGATCAAGAAACGATAGCTGCCAGCGCATGACAGGCGAGCGATGGCGGCGGAACATTGATGACATTTAAGAGGCATTCGAAATGAAACGAGCAGCCATCGTCTCCCCGCTGCGCTCCCCCGTGGGCGCGTTCGGCGGAGCGTTGAAGGGCGTTCCCGTCGAGGAACTCGGCGCCAGCGTCGCGCGCGCCATCGTGGACCGTACCGGACTCGATCCCGCCCGCATCGACGACGTCGTGTTCGCGCAAAGCTATGCCAGCGGCGAGACGCCATGCACCGGACGCTGGGTGGCGCTGCAGGCGGGCTTTCCCATCGAGGTGGCCGGCATGCAGCTGGACCGGCGCTGCGGCGGCGGCGTGCAGGCGCTCGCCACGGCGGCGATGATGGTACAGACCGGCGCGGCCGACGTGGTGATGGCGGGCGGCGTGGAAAGCATGAGCCAAGTCGAGTACTACACTACCGACATGCGCTGGGGCAAGCGCGCCGGCACGGTGAAGATGCACGACCGTCTGGACCGCGGCCGCGAACGTTCGCAACCGGAGAGCCGTTTCGGCCGCATCAGCGGCATGATCGAGACCGCCGAAACGCTGGCGCGCGAGTACGACATCACGCGCGAGGCATCCGACCGCTTCGCCGCGCGCAGCCATCGGCGTGCGGCCGCCGCGCAGCAAGCCGGGCATTTCGATGCGGAGATCGTTCCCGTCGCGGTGCCGCAGCGCAAGGGCGATGCGCAGATCGTGAAGCAGGATGAAGGCGTGCGTGGCGAGACGACGCCGGAGAGCCTCGCCAAGCTGCGCAGCATCATGAAGGAAGGTGTCGTCACCGCGGGCAACGCCTGCCAGCAGAACGACGCCGCCGCTGCCTGCCTGATCGTGGCCGAGGACAAGCTCGACGAGCTGGGTCTCACGCCGATGGGCTGGCTGGTCGGCTGGGCCGCCGCGGGCTGCGACCCGGCGCGCATGGGTATCGGTCCCGTACCCGCCGTACAGAAAGTACTTGCGCGCACCGGTCTGACGTTCGACCAGATGGACCTGGTCGAGCTCAACGAGGCCTTCGCGTGTCAGGCGCTCGCCTGCGTCAAGGGATGGGGCAGCTCCATGGAAGCGCTGGAAGAAAAGCTCAACGTGAACGGCTCGGGCATCTCGCTGGGCCATCCGGTGGGCGCCACGGGCGTACGCATCATGAGCACGCTGCTGCACGAGATGCAGCGCCGTCAGGCCCGTTATGGACTGGAGACGATGTGCATCGGCGGCGGCCAGGGCATCGCGATGATTTTCGAACGCGCCTGAAGGCAGGAGACCGATCATGAGCAACTTCGAAGCCGGCCACTCATCCAGCCACATCTGGCAGCCGGGCGAGCGCGAACTGCAGAACGCCGGCATCGTCAAGCTGATGCGCGCGCTGGACGTGCCTTCATATGACGAACTGATGCGCGTGTCTATTTCGGAGCCCGAGCGCTATTGGCAAACCGTGATGCGCGAATGCGCAATCGCATGGGATGTGCCGCCGACCGGCTATGCCGACCTCTCGCGCGGCCCGCAGTTTCCGAGCTGGTTTCCCGGCGGCAGGCTCAACTGGGTCAACACGATCTATGCATGGGCCCGCCATCCTGCGACATCTGGGCAAAACGCCGTGGTGGCCGAACGCGAAGACGGCAGCGTGAGCACACTGACCTACGCGGAACTGGAGCAGCGCGTGCGCGATTTCGCGGCGGGCCTCGCGCTGCATGGCGTCAAAGAGGGCGACCGCGTCGGCCTGCTGATGGAAAACGGCATCGAAGCGACCGTCTCGCTGCTGGCCATCGTGCATCTCGGCGCGCTGGTCGTGCCGCTGTTCAGCGGCTTCGGCGTCGACGCGATCGTCGCGCGCCTGTCGGCGGCCGAAGCACGCATCGTGATCGCGTCCACGGGTTTTGCGCGCCGCACCAAGCGCGTGAACGTGGAAGATGCGCTGCGTGATGCATGGCGCCAGTTGCCGCTGCTCGAACACGTGATCTGGAAACGCGCCGAGGGCGAAACCGCGCAGGATGCGCGTGACCTCGACTGGCAGGAAACCGCGACTACGGCAAAGGGGCAAGGCACGGATCCGGTTACCGTCACGCCCGACACGCCGTTCATGGTGATCTACACATCCGGCACCACCGGCAAGCCGAAGGGCGTGGTGCACACGCACGGCAGCTTCCCCATCAAGATCGCGCACGATTCGCTGATTCACTTCGACGTGCATCCCGGCGATGTCTACTGCTGGCCTGCCGACATGGGCTGGATCGCGGGCACGCTGGTGCTCGGCTGCGCGCTGCTGCGCGGTGCGACGCTGGTGTGCTATGACGGCGCGCCCGATTATCCCGACTGGTCGCGCATGTCGCGCGTAGTCGAACGCCACCGGGTCACGCACTTCGGTTCGGCCCCCACGCTGATTCGCGGGATGGCCAGCCACGAAGAGCTGGCTCTGAAGGGCGACCGTTCGACCATCCGCCTGCTGATCACGGCAGGCGAAGGCATCGCGCCCGAGCACTTCAACTGGTTCCTGCAGCGCTTCGGCGACGGCACGGCGCCCGTCATCAACTACACGGGCGGCACCGAGGCTTCCGGCGCCTTGCTCGCGAGCGTGCCGATACGTCCGATTCCACCGAGCGGCTTCAACACGGTGTCGCCCGGCGTCGCCGCGGACGTCGTCAATGCCGATGGCCAGAGCGTGACGGGCGTGGTCGGCGAACTGGCGATCCGGGCACCCTTCGTCGGCATGACGCAATCGTTCTGGCGCGACGACGAGCGCTATCTGGAAACGTACTGGCAGACCATTCCCGGCATCTGGGTGCATGGCGATCTTGCACTGCGCACGCCCGAGGGCAACTACTTCATGATGGGACGCTCCGATGACACGCTCAAGGTCGCCGGCAAGCGCCTGGGACCGGCCGAAGTGGAAGAAGTCGTGCTGGAACTGTCCGACGTATCCGAAGCCGCCGCAATCGGCGTGGCCGATGCCGACAAGGGCCAGAAGCTCGTCGTCTTCGTCGTGCCGAAGCCCGGCTCGGGCGTCGCCGAGGTCGATCTGGAGGCGATCGTCTCGGGCCATGTCGACAAGCGCCTGGGCCGGCCGTTCCGCCCCGGCCACGTGCATGTCGTCGCTCAACTGCCGAAGACACGCAGCTCCAAGATCATGAGGCGC
Source organism: Caballeronia sp. J97 (assembly GCF_905220305.1). Classification (NCBI taxonomy): domain Bacteria; kingdom Pseudomonadati; phylum Pseudomonadota; class Betaproteobacteria; order Burkholderiales; family Burkholderiaceae; genus Caballeronia; species Caballeronia sp. J97. The sequence continues at coordinate 18,767 of NZ_CAJMZL010000037.1, forward strand.
GTGATTCGCAGCGTGTATTGCGGGCTGCCGCCGGGCGATCTGTCGTCGCTGGACAATCCGGCCGCGCTCGAAGAAGTTCGCACGGCGGCGAACGCAGGCTGATTCGTGCAGTGTCGGAACCCGGGCCGACGCTGGCCGCGCGAGCCCGGGCAACGCTCACCTGCCGGGACATTCAACGAAACGTGAACCACACATGAAAGTACTCGAAGGCATCAAGGTCCTCGATTTCGGACGCTTCATCGCCGGGCCGTTCTGTTCGGCGCTGCTGGCCGACTACGGCGCCGACGTGATCCGCATCGACCGTGTCGGCGGCGGCGAAGACCGCTTCATCGTGCCCGTGACCGAACAGGGCGAAGGCGCGCTGTTCCTGCAGGTCAACCGCAACAAGCGCTCCATGACGCTCGACCTCGACAGTCCCGAGGGGCGCGATATCGTGCGCAAGCTGGTGGCCGATGCCGACGTGGTGATCGCCAACATGCCGCCACGCACGCTCAAGAGCCTGGGTCTGGATTACGCAAGCCTGTGCGAGGTCAAGCGCGACATCATCCTCGTCGCCTCCAACGCGTTCGGCAACAGCGAGGCCGTGCGCGACCGCGTGGGCTTCGATGGCGTCGGCCAGGCGCTGAGCGGCGCCGTGTACATCGCGGGCACGCCTGACCGGCCGCAAAAGGCCATGGTGCCCGTGGTGGACTTCGCCACGGCGTTTTCCTGCGCACTCGGTGTCATGCTGGCGCTCTACGAGCGTCAGCGCAGCGGCATGGGTCAGGAAGTCACCGCTTCGCTGCTGTGCACGGGCCTGAACATGGCGAGCGGCGCGCTGATCGAGGAAGCATTGCTCGGCCTGGACCGCCAGGCCACGGCGAATCGCGCGTCGGGTTATGCACCTTCCGACATCTTCAAAGCCAGGGACGGATGGTTCATCACCCAGGTCATCGGCCGGCCGATGTTCAAGCGCTGGACTCAGCTGGTTGGCCAGCCGGAACTGCTCGACGATCCGCGTTTTGCCGACGATACGCTGCGTGGCGAAAACGGCGAGATCCTGAGCGATCTCATGAGCCGATGGTGCGCGGACAAGACCCAGGCCGAGGCGCTGAGCGCGCTGGAAGCGGCGCGCATTCCGGCCAGCCCGGTCAACTCGCCGCGTCAGGTGCTGGAAGACGACACCATCAAGGCCGCCGATGTGATCCACTGGATGGATTACCCCGGCGCACCGAAGAAGGTGCCGATCTTCGCCACGCCCGTTTCGCTTTCACGCACGCCGCCGGAAATCCATACGCGGCCGCCGCTGACGGGCGAGCATACCGACGAGATTCTGGCGGGGCTCGGCCTCGATGCGCAGAGTGTCGCCGATTTGCGATCGCGCAAGATCGTCTGACCGGCCGCATGTCATGCCGGTGGCCGGCGCGTGTCGACGATCCCTCACTCGGCCCGCGTGTCTCCAGGCTGATCGAGCAGTTGCTCGATCAGCGCGCGTGCGATCGGATTCAACTCACGACCGCGTGCCGTCGCGATCTGCACGCGCCGAACGGCCCACGGCTCCGTCAGGTCCAGCACGGCAACACGGCTGAACAGTTCATGACTCACCAGGCATTCCGGCTGCACCGTCACACCGAGCCCGGCCTGCACCAGACTGACGGCCACGCCTGCGCTACGGACGCCGTATCGCGGCTGAAACGCTCTGCCGAGCCGACCCGCAGCCGCCTGGATCGCGCCGAGCATCGCGCCAACCACGATCAGATTTTCCTCCAGCAGATCCTCGATCGTGACGCTCGCGCGTCCGGCGAGGGGGTGTCCCTGCGGAACGACGGCAATCAGGCGATCCTCCCGGTACGGCGTCACGTCGACACCGCCGAGATCGAGCTTGTGCGCAGCCGCGAATACGCCGACATCGGCCTCGCCGCGCGCGACCGCCTGCACGACTTCGGCATTCTCCAATTCGCTGATCACGAGATCCACGAGTGGATACTCGCGCTGGAAGTCGCCTACTTCACGCGCGAGAAACGGCACGATGATCGATCGCGCCGACGCGATCGTCAGCTCGCCGCGCATGCCGTCGGTGAACGTTGCGATCTCCGCGCGCATGCCGTCGAGGTTATCGAAAATCCGGCGGATATAACGGACGAGGACCTCGCCCGCGGGACTCGGCACAACCCCCTTCGGGCCGCGTTCGAGCAGTTTGATTCCCGCAACGTCCTCGAGATCCTGAATGCGCTTGGTCGCCGTCGATGCGGCCACGTTTTCGCGAATCGCCGCCAGCCCGATCTGCTGTTCCTCGACCGCCGACAAGAACAGCTTCAAGGTGAGCAGATCGACCTGCCGGATCAGATGCAGGCGATTGAAAGTACTCATGTCTCCCTCATGCACGTCTTCGTGACGTTGTCGGACCCTGCGGCCGACATAGCGCGCCGCGCGGGATCCGTATCGGGATTATCTTACGAGATGCGACCGGCGACAGCCTAGCGGCTCGAATCGAGCAACGTTTCGAGCAATGGGTTATCGGCACCGATGTCCCGTGCCGCATGCAAAGGCGGCGCGCGCTTGCCGTCGAATGACAGCGGCAGCCCGACCAGTCCGATCTCGTCGTCCGCCGGTTTTTCGATAATTCCGAGCGCATGCGTCTGCGCATGCTCGAGCACTTCCGCCGTCGTCTGGATCGGCGCCACGGGTATCCCGGCCGCCTGGAGCTTCGCCTGCCAGGTCGCGCGGGAATTGGTCGCCAGGCGCTCGCCGATCAGGCGATCGATCGCCGTCCGGTTCTTCAGCCGCCCCGCATTGGTCGCGAACCGGTCGTCGAGCGCCCACTCGGGGTGATCCAGCGCCGCGCACAGCTTCGCGAACAGCGCATCGTTCGCGGCGCTGATGATCAGATGGCCGTCGCTCGCCGAGTACGCGCGATGCGGCACGATGAACGCGACGCCGGAGCCGTGCCGGCCGCCCATATCGCCATCGGCGCTGTAGTTCGCGATATTGACCGTCATCCATGCCAGCGCTGTTTCCAGCAGCGATCCGTTGACGGTCGCGCCGCAATGCTTGACCTGACGGCGATACAACGCCGACAGGATCCCGATTGCCGCCCACAAGCCCGAGCCGAAATCGACGATCGACACGCCGGCGCGAACCGGCGCCTGCCCGTCCTCGCCGGTGATGCTCATGATCCCCGAAAACGCCTGCATCAGCGGATCGTAGCCGGGCAGCGTGTTCATCGGCCCGAGATGGCCGAATGCACCGATCTCGCAGTAGACGAGTTCCGGCTTGGTTACGCGCAGGCTATCGGCGTCGAGCCCGTATTGCGCGCTCGAGCCCGGCCGCAGGTTGTGGAGGAACACGTCCGCATGCTCCGCGATCAGCCGATGCAGCGTCGCGAGTTGCTCGCGATCCTTGATATCGATCGAGACCGCGCGCTTGCCGCGATTCAGGCCGTGGTAGGCGGCACCGCTGCCCTTCCACTCGCTCGGCCCCCAGCCGCGTGCCGAATCGCCCGTAGGGCGCTCGACCTTCCACACCTCGGCACCCAGCGCCGCCAGGATCCTTCCGGCGAACGGCGCCGACGCGCTGTCGCTCAGTTCGACCACCACGACACCCGACAGCGGCAGATCGCGCAACATGTCAATTCTCCTGATCCAGTACGTTTCGAGATTGCGGCACGGTATCCGTCTCGGGCGCATGGACGCCGCCGGAGCGCAGCATCCCGTCGATTTCAGCACGGCTGAAGCCATACTCCGTCAGCAGCGCCACCGAGTGTTCGCCGAGCCGTGGCGCCGGATGGCGAAGTTCCGGCACACTCTCGCTCCATTCCTGCGCAATGCCGAGCGTGCGGATCCGCCCTTCGGACGGGTGATCCTGCTCCGCGAAGAAGCCGACCGCTTTCATGTGCGGATCGTCGATGACCGTCTCGGGCGTATTCATCTCGATCACCGGAATGTCGGCTTCGGTCAGCGTGCTCACCCATTCGGCCGTGGTCCGCGTCTCGAAGACGTCTGCGAGAAACGCGTACAACTGCGCGATATGCTCGGTGCGTCCGCCGATGTTGTTGAAGCGCGGATCTTCGGCCATCTCCGGATGCCCGGACAGCACGAAGAAGCGCTTCCAGTGATGGTCCGCGTACACGTTCACGCCGATGTAGCCATCGCGCGTGCGATACGGACGGCGATCCGGATTCATCATCCGCGCATAGCCCCAGTCGCCGATGGGCGGCACGAATGTGTGTCCGTACAGGTGATCGCCGAGCACGAAATGCGCGAAGGTTTCCATCATCGGCACGAATACCTGCTGGCCGATGCCGGTCTTCTCGCGCCGGTACAGCGCCATGGCGACTGCATTGCTGGTCGCCATGCCTACGACACGATCAGCGACTGCCGTCGCGACATAGGCCGGCGGCCCGCTCTTGCGGCTCTGCAGCACCGGCATGCCGACCGCAGCCTGAATCAGATCGTCGTAGGCCGGGCGCGTCGCATAGGGGCCGTTTTGCCCGAAGCCGAATGCGCCGCAGTAGATGATGCGGGGGTTGAGCTTGCGCACATCCTCGTAGCCGACGCCGAGCCTCGCCATCGTATGCGGACGCATGCTGTAGAGCAGCACGTCGGCCGCTTGCGCCATGCGCTTGAGCGCGGCGATGCCGTCCGGATGCTTCAGGTCCAGCACGAGGCTGCGCTTGTTGCGATTCAGATGCAGGAAGATCGGCCCCATGCCGGGATTGCGGCTGGGTCCGATGTTGCGCGTGGTGTCGCCGTCGCGCGATTCGATCTTGCACACGTCAGCGCCCATGTCCGCCAGCAACAGCGATGCATACGGGCCCATAAAATTCGACGTCAGGTCGAGTATGCGCACACCGTCCAGTGGTCCGACCATGTCAGCCTCCATCGACGAGGTGGTGGTTCAGCTTATTCACGATGTCTCCTCCGTGAATGAACGGCCTTCAGGATGACGTCAGGATGACGCTAGTACGAACACAGGCAGCTTCTGTGCGCCACGCTGCACGAACCGGACTTCGACGCGCTGCCCGATCCGGATCGCTTCGGGTGCTTCGTCTATCTGCGCGAAGAGGTAGTAGCCTTCGTCCATCCGGATGAAGCCGACCGTGTACGGCGCGATCTCGGCCCACACGGGTGTCGGCCCACGTAGAACCGTGCTGTGAGAATAGATCTCGCCGCGGCCGGACGACTCGATCCAGTCGAGCGACTTCGCACCGCAGTGCGTGCAGAACGAGTGAGCCGGCCACACGGCTTCGCTGCATGAGGTGCAGCGCTGGAACGTCAGCTTTTCTTCTGCCAGCGCATCCCAGTAGGGTTGCGCATCGAGCAGCCGGTACGGCTGCGGCCAGGAATGTGGCAAATGCGGCGAGTGCGTTTCGGTCATGGAAGTTCTCGATCGGGTATCACGTTGCGGTAGACAGCAGCACCACCGCGCCGGCGGCCAGCATCCCGCCCGCGCCCTGCACCAGCACGGTCTCGGGACGGCGCGAGGGCGCAAGCCCCAGTGCCTTCCCGCGCAGTTGCCGGACGGCCTCGATCATGCTGTCCATGTTGCACGAGATACCGGGTTGCCCGAACGACAGCCAGCCGCCGTTCGTGTCGGTCGGCAGGTCGCCGTCGACTCCGGTTCGTCCTTCGCGATAGAGGTCGATGCCGTGCCCTTTCTTCGCGAACCCCAGGTCCTCCATCACGATCGGCCCCATGTGCGCGAAATTCACCGAGATCTGCGCCATGTCGATATCGGAGGGCGCCAGCCCCGACATCGCATAGGCCTGCCGCGCCGCTTCGGCCGTGGCCGTGGTGGTCAGGTTCGGGAAGGCGCCGAGGCTTTCGTAGCGGCAATGGCGCATGTTCATCCGGTCGGTCAGGTATTCGTGCGTCGTCGCCGATCCGTACCCGAGCAGGTACACGGGATCGCGTGCATGGCGCGCATTCTCCGGCGACGTCACGACGAACGCGCCACCCGTGCCGCCGCCCCACGTCGAACACATCCAGCGGCGCAGCGGCGTCGCGACATAGGGGGACGACAGCACCGTCGCACGATCGATCTCGCCGAACTTCGCCTTCGCCGCGTGCGGATGATGGCGCCCCCAGCGCTGGTTCGCGATCGCGACGTCGGCGAGATCGCTTTCAGTGATGCCGAACTCGTGAAAGTAGCGCTGCGCGGCCTGCGCGTAGAGCGCGGGAATCGTCGGGCCGTACGGAATCTCGAACTGCGGATCGGCATCGGCTTCCGCGCCCATCGCGACCGCGTCGACGAACAACTCGGTCGCGTCGCTCTGCAGGCACAGCACGTATTCCGCGCGCCCCGCCGCGATCATCTGCGAAGCGATGGCAAGCGTGGACGTCAGGCCCGCGCCATGCATCGTCACCTCGCTTGTGATCGTCACCGGCATCTGCATGTGCGAGATGAAGATGTTGCTCCACTGCGAACGCTTGTCGGCCCATGGCGAACGTCCCGTGAACACCGCATCGACCTGATCCTTGCGGATGCCCGCTTCCGCAAGCGCGTCGAGCGTTGCCTCGGCGGCCAACTGCAGCGGATCCTTGCGATTCGCGCGCGATGCATAGGCATCGCCCATGCCGACGATCGCCGCAACTGGACGAGGAGTCATGGCTGCGCTCCTCAGACCTTGAACTCGGGTTGCGCTTCGGCGATCAGCGCATCGAGGTCCGCGCGCTTGCGCAGCATCAACAGACTCCATTCGCTGCGCTGCACGACTTCGCCGCGCTGGTTGTACGCCTGGATCAGCATCGTACCGACGCCGAACTTGTCGTCCTTTTCCTTCTTGGCGATGACCTCGGCGCTCGCGTAGACCGTGTCGCCGATCTTCACCGGATTCAGGAAGCGCATCTTGTCGACGCCATAATTTGCCTGGATCGCGGGGCCGAATTGCAGGAGGCCGGAGATCAGCGAAAACGTCAGCATGCCCTGCACGATGCGCTCGCCCCAGCGCGTTTTCTCCGCATATTCCTTGTTCGAGTGGATCTCGATCCAGTTGCCCGTGAACATGCAGAACATCACGACGTCGCTTTCGGTCACGGTGCGGCCGGGCGAGCGGAACTTCATGCCGACTTCCAGTTCGTCGAGGGGAATGTTGACGCTGTTGTTGATGCCGCTCATGGCGGGGTCTCCTGATCAGTTGAATGGTCGAATGCGGCGCGGCGGCGTCAAGCGCGCCGCGCCGGCGACAGATGGAAAAAGGTTACTGGCGCATCGACTTCGCGATGATCGTGCGCTGGATCTGCGACGTGCCGCCGCCGATCGTCGACTGGATGCTCTCGCGCAGGTAACGCTCCATGTCCGCTTCCGGCAGATTCGCGTAGCCTCCGAGAATCTGCATGCCAGCCAGCGCGCTTTCCTTCAGCGTTTCCGAGCCGTACAGCTTCGCCATCGACACTTCGCGGCTGCACGGCACATGATCGGCTGCCATCCGCGCGGCGCGATAGCACAGCAGGCGCGCGGCGTCGACCTTGGTCTGGCAGTCGGCGAGCATGTGGCGAATCACCTGGAAGTCGTACAGTTGGTGCTCGAACTGAATACGATCGTGTGCGTAACGCGTGGCCGTCGTGACGGCCTGCTGTGCATTGCCCGTATAAGCCGCGGCCACCGCACAACGTTCGAGTTCGAGGTGTTCGGTGATGATTTTCCAGCCCTGCCCTTCCTCGCCCAGCAGCGCATCGGCCGGCACGCGCACTTCGTCGAGGAAGATCTCGGTCGTGCCCGTCGCGTGACGCGACAACGTCGGCAGCTTGTTGATCACCATGCCCGGCGTGTCGTTCGGAATGAGCAGCACCGACAGGCCCTTGTGCTTGTCATCCGTGCTCGTTCGCACCAGCATCGCGATCACGGTGTTCTTCGCGGCGGCGCCGCTGCACCAGAGCTTCTGGCCGCTGACGACCCAGTCGCCGTTGCTGTCGCGACGTGCGCGCGTCTTCGTGTTCGCGGCGTCGGAGCCTGCATCGGGTTCGGAGATGGACACCGAGAAGCGGATCTTGCCGTCGATGAATGGCTGCACGTATTGCTTCTTCTGCGCCGGCGTGCCGAATTTGATGATGTTCATCGCGGTGAACGTCGGCACCAGCACCGAGCACGCGAAGTCGAAGCCGAACTTGCCGAGCCCTTCGGCCATCAGCGAATAGTCGAAGATGTCGCCGCCCGAACCGCCTTCGGTTTCCGGAATCAGGATGCCGAGCCAACCTTGCTGCGCGATTTTTTCATACGCTTCGTACGGGTAGTCGCGGTTCGTGTCGCATTTGCGCACGTATTCGACCGTGATCTCGTTGTCCATGAACTTGTTCACGGTTTCGAGCCACATCGTTTGCGAGTCGTCGAGAAAGTTAGCCATTGTCTTCGCTCCATGTGTTGACGTCTGCTGAAGCAGCCGCATGTTCATCGTGGAACGAGCTTATGACTTCACGCGCCGCAAACCAACTGACCGTTTCTGAAGTGACGATTCGACATATCGAAATCGGCTACGGCCCATACGGCCGCGGCGACGTCACGCGATCGCGCCGGCCTCGCGCAGCCTTTCGAGTTCGATGGCGGTAAATCCCCAGTCGCCGAGCACCTCGTCGGTATGCTCGCCGGGCAGCGCAGGCGCCGACTGGATCTCGCCGGGCGTTCTGCTGAAGCGTGGCGCGGGCGCGGGCTGGACGACGCCGTCGCGTTCGACGAACGTCTGTCGTGCGCGCAAATGCGGATGGTCCGGCGCTTCCGCCAGCGACATGACCGGCGCGATGCAGACATCGCGGCCCTCGGCGAGCGCGCACCATTCGTCGCGGGTACGCGTTCGGAAAATCGCGGCGAACTTCGCATGCATCTCCGGCCAGCGGGAACGATCGTGCTGGTCAGGCATCTCTTCCTCGCGCAAGCCCAGCATCGCCAGCGTATTGCGCCAGAAACGCGCTTCGTTCGAGCCGATGCTGAGCCAGCGGCCGTCGGCAGTCTCGTACACGTTGTACCAGGGCGCACCGGAGTCCAGACGATTGCTGCCGCGCTCGTCCTTCCAGTACCCGCTCGCGAACATTCCGTAGAAGAGCGTCATCAGCGAAGCGGAGCCATCGACCATCGCGGCGTCCACGACCTGCCCCTTCCCCGAGCGCTTGCTCTCGAGAATCGCCGATACCACGCCGAGCGCGAGATACAGCGAGCCGCCGCCGAAATCGCCCGCCAGATTGAGGGGAATCACGGGCGGTCCGCCAGCCACGCCGACCGAGTGCAGCACGCCGCTCAGCGAGATGTAGTTGATGTCGTGGCCCGGCGCCTGCGCAAGCGGCCCATACTGCCCCCAGCCGGTCATGCGGCCGTAGACGAGCGCGGGGTTCGCCGCAAGGCAAGCGTCGGGTCCGAGTCCCAGCTTCTCCGCGACGCCCGGGCGAAAGCCCTCGATCAACGCGTCGGCCTGACCGGCGAGCTTGAGGATCGCCTCGGCCGCTTCCTTTTTCTTCAGATCGAGTGCGGCGCTGCGTCGGCCGCGATTCAGCAGGTTCAAGCGGGGATCGCCGGGCTGACCGCCGTCATAGCCGGGCGGCCGGTCGATACGAATGACATCGGCCCCAAGATCCGACAACAGCATGCAGCAGAACGGCACAGGCCCTACACCACCTAGTTCCACGATCCTGATTCCTGCAAGCGGCCCTTTAGCGTTATGCATCGCGAGTGTCTCCATGGAAGCCTCCGTTCAAGCTTACGCGTGTCAGGCAAGCAGTCCAATTTCGATTTATCGAACCGGCATTTCGCCCCAGTCGAAACCGCTGGTGGGACTATTCCGCGGCCTTCCGAAGTACGGAACCATCGTGCGAGCGGTATTGACGCCAAGCCGATCGAACCGCCACTGTGAACACCATGCCAATGCAATGGCCGCACACGCGGCCTTCGCGTCAATGTTGAATGGAAAGGAGATGCAAAGTGAAGGTACTGGTCCCCGTCAAGCGTGTCGTGGACGCGAACGTGAAGGTCGGCGTCAAATCAGATCAGTCGGGCGTCGACATCGCGAGCGTGAAGATGTCGATGAACCCGTTCGATGAAATCGCCATGGAAGCAGCGGTCCGGCTGAAGGAAGCAGGTGTCGCGACAGAAGTGATCGCCGTGTCGGTCGGCGTCGCGCAGGCGCAGGAAACGCTGCGCACGGCGCTGGCGATCGGCGCGGATCGCGCGATCCTCGTGCAGTCGAACGACGGCGTCGAGCCGCTGGGCGTCGCAAAGGTGCTCAAAGCGCTGGTCGACAAGGAGCAGCCGCAGTTGGTGATCCTCGGCAAGCAGGCCATCGACGACGACTCGAACCAGACCGGGCAGATGCTGGCTGCGCTGGCCGGCTTCCCGCAAGCGACGTTCGCATCGAAGATAACAATCGCCGACGGCCTCGCAACTGTCTCGCGCGAAGTGGACGGCGGCACGGAAACGCTTTCGCTGAAGCTGCCGGCCGTCGTCACGACCGACCTGCGCCTGAATGAGCCGCGCTACGTGACGCTGCCGAACATCATGAAGGCGAAAAAGAAGCCGCTGGAAACCGTGAAGCCCGAAGACCTCGGCGTAGATGTCGCGCCGCGGATCAAGACACTGAAAGTTGCCGAACCAGCGAAGCGGGCGGCCGGCGTGAAGGTGCCGGATGTGAAGACACTGGTCGAAAAGCTGAAGACCGAAGCCAAGGTACTGTGAGAGGGAGCAGAAAGACATGACGATTCTCGTAATCGCGGAACACGACAACGCGTCGCTCAAGGCCGCGACGCTGAATACGGTTGCGGCAGCAGCGAAGATCGGCGGCGACATTCACGTGCTCGTCGCGGGCCACGACGCCCAAGGCGCGGCGGACGCGGCGGCGAAAATCGCAGGCGTTTCCAGAGTGCTGCTGGCCGACGCGCCCCAGCTCGAAGCGGGGCTGGCGGAAAACGTCGAGGCGACCGTGCTGAACATCGCGAAGGATTATTCGCACGTCCTCGCGCCGGCCACTGCGTATGGCAAGAACGTCGCGCCGCGCATCGCGGCGATGCTGGACGTCGCACAGATCTCCGACATCACGAAAGTCGACAGTGCCGATACCTTCGAGCGTCCGATCTACGCGGGCAACGCGATAGCAACGGTTCAGTCGAGCGATCCGATCAAGGTCATCACGGTGCGCGCGACGGGGTTCGATCCGGTTGCGGCCGAAGGCGGCAGCGCATCGGTCGAGAAAATCAACGCAGCGGCGGACGCGGGCAAGTCGCAGTTCGTCAGCCGTGAAGTGACGAAACTGGATCGCCCGGAACTCACGAGCGCGAGCATCATCGTGTCGGGCGGTCGCGGCCTGGGCAGCGGCGAAAATTACACGAAGGTGCTGGAGCCGCTGGCGGACAAGCTGGGCGCAGCGCTGGGCGCATCGCGCGCAGCAGTCGATGCGGGCTACGTGCCGAACGATTATCAGGTCGGCCAGACCGGCAAGATCGTCGCACCGCAGCTCTATATCGCGGTCGGCATCTCCGGCGCGATCCAGCATCTGGCGGGTATGAAGGATTCGAAGGTGATCGTCGCGATCAACAAGGATGCGGAAGCGCCGATCTTCAGCGTGGCCGATTACGGTGTCGTCGGCGATCTCTTCGCGCTCGTGCCGGAACTCGCAAGCGAACTGTAGAGCCACCCGCGCAAGCGCGGACGGACGAGCAACCGTGCGTAACGTGTGCGTGACGTGTACGTAACGCACGATAAAACCAGAGAGGCACCCGATGCACCCGAAGCCCGCATCGCACCGCCCGCCGGCCGGCTCCCGCAATACCGCGCTTCGTCACGCCGTCAGGCGCTTTGAGTCATGAGCCTGGACCTCGAAACCCTCGCGTTCATGGACAAGCTCGCCGCGGTAGCATCGAAGCCACGTCATCAGATGACGCCCGAAGAGGCGCGCGCCGCATTTGCGCAAATCACTACGATCCTGTCCGCCGGCGCCGAGGTACACGCCATCGTTCCACTTGATATCCCCGTCGACGGCGGCATACTCCGTGCGCGCCTCTTCGTGCCGGACGAAAGACCGCAAGCACTGGTCGTGTACTTCCATGGCGGCGGCTGGGTCGTCGGTGGAGTCGACGAATTCACGCCGCTCTGCCGGGAGATCGCTGCGGGAGCGGGTGTCGCCGTTGCGCTTGTCGAATACCGGAAGGCGCCGGAGCACGCGTTCCCGGGGCCGGTACACAATGCATGGCAAGCGACGCAGTGGCTCGCCGCGCAACGGATCGCGTTGCTCGGCGTCGAATTGCCGGTGCTCGTGGGCGGCGACAGCGCGGGCGCGAATCTCGCGATCGCGGTGACGCTGCTCGCCCGTCACGAACGCACGGTGCGACTCAAAGGTCAGCTGCTCGTCTATCCAGTGACCGACTGCACTTTCGATCGACCGTCGTACGTCGCACCGGAGAATCAGCTTCTGACCAATCGCGAGGTGATGATGTGGTATTGGACGCACTATGCGCCAACCGACACGGCCCGACATGCGAGTCTCGCATCGCCATTGCGTGAAGCCGATCTCTCCACATTGCCGGAGGCGATCATCGTCACCGCGGAACACGACGTACTGCGCGACGAGGGTGAAGCGTATGCTCGGCGCCTCGAACAGGCAGGCGTGCCAGTTCATCATCTTCGTGCACAGGGGCAGATGCATGGCTTTCTGATGATGATCGGCGTGCTTCCCGGCAGCCGCCGCGCGCTCGGCTTCATCTGTGAACGGCTCCGCGGCCTCGTCGCGTGATCGCTGCGTCGACGTGCGCTGCTGTCTGACTAACGCGTTTCGAACTAACCCGAGCACATGCATCGGCGACGGCTAGGCGATGCGCATCGTCGCGTGACGCGGCAGCGGCGGGAATACATGCCACGCGCCGTCTTCGTGCTGGAAGAAGCAGATCGCGACGTCGCCCTTCGCCGCCCGGGCATCGATCCTCACGCATCGTCTGCATGCCGCACGCCGCAGAAAGTGAATGCGAAAAGGGATCGCGCCGTTCGGTGTCAGCCAACTCTCGATTACGTCGCGCAAGGTCTTTCTCGTCACGTCCATCACCATCTCCCGCTTCGGCCACCCGCTGCAAATGCGTTTGTCATTGCATTCATCGTGCGACCCGCCGCAACCTAGTGTCAACGGCGCCGATCAACCCGTTCCGTACTTTGACTGCACAACTCGCCAGGTGAATGAGCATCACGAACGTTCATCTCGCGAACGTATGTTTGATTGAGCAAGCGACGGAGCTAATGAGCGCGGCGGCAGCATCTGCGGTGTTCCAAGGGGCCGTCCCCGGTTTGAGCAGACCGATTTCGCAGGATGGTCAAAGTACGGAACGACCGCGCCACATGCATTGCAGCCTTCGATGTTGGCGAGTTCAATGTACGTCGTCATCGTTCAACTCAACTCTGGAATCACACATGCGATACGAAGACTTTCAGTTCCTTCTGTTCGAGCGCCAGGCTGACGGCGTATTGCTCATCACACTGAACCGTCCGGAGGTCATGAACGCGACCAATAACAGAATGCACTGGGAACTCACGCAGGTTTGGGGCGTGGCCAACGATGATCCAACGGTCAAGGCGATCGTGGTAACGGGTGCGGGCGATCGAGCCTTTTCTGCGGGCGGAGATCTATCCGTGGTCGAAGAGATGTCGACCAGTCAAGAAGCAACCATGCGTGTGATGAAGGAAGCCTCCGACCTCGTCTACAACATGCTGGCCTGCGATAAGCCCATCATCTCCGCCATCAACGGAACAGCCGTGGGAGCGGGGCTTGTCGTCGCGCTGCTCGCGGACGTCAGCGTGATGGCGGAAGACGCACGCCTGACCGACGGCCACGCGCGTCTGGGCGTGTCGGCGGGCGATCACGGCGCCATCATATGGCCGCTGCTCTGCGGCATGGCCAAGGCCAAGTACTACCTGATGACGGCGGACTTCGTCGACGGCAAAGAGGCCGAACGTATCGGCCTCGTCTCCTTCTGTGCGCCGCGTTCCAACGTGCTGACCAAATCGCTCGCCATCGCGGCCAATCTGGCGCGCGGTAGCCAGACCGCGATCCGCGCGACCAAGAAGTCGCTCAACAACTGGATGCGCATGGCGGGACCCATTTTCGACAACTCGCTCGCCATGGAGATGTTGTGCTTCCTCAGCGGAGACGTAAAAGAAGGCGTGACAGCAATGCGCGGCAAGCGACAGCCGGACTTTCCTTCAGCCCGGTTACCCCAGTAGGCAGCGGCACGGCGATGCGCGGTGTCAACCGCGCTCGCTCAACTTCCCGCAGGGCGAACCGTGAGCGCGTTCTTAAGCGAGGTGACGCCGGCTACCCTCTGCGCAACCCCGGTAGCGCGGTCGATTTGTGATGAATCCGGCACCGTACCCTGCAGCGTCACTGCACCCTCTTTCGCGCGCACGGTAACGTTGGCGACATCGATATTCTTGTCCTTTGCGAGCGCGGCGCGCACCCTACGGGAGAGCGCCCGGTTGGCGGCTCTTGCAGCCTTGTTCTGCTGCGCAGCGGTGCGAGCCGTCTCGCTCGCGCCTCCGACGGGTGCGGAGGCATCCTGACCGTACGCCTGAAGCGACGCGCCGATTAACATGACACTGACAGCCAGCTTGAATGCCTGAGTTGCCTTCATAGAGTGTTTCCTCCTGTCGAGATGCTGCGCTACTTCCGGGAAGAAGAGCCATTGGATGGTGTTATGTGTCGCTTCGAATAGCCGCCTTCCTCATGCTGGTAATGGCGTGTAACGCTATTTCGACGACGCAAAAAAAGCTCGCCGGGAAGCGATCCATTCCGCAGCGAGCAGTGTTTGATCATAGACGCGCCGCGCCGCGGGTCAACGGACTGCGGCTTTCTGTTCCGTTCTTCGGAAATACGCCAGACGTCTATGTCCGTTGGCCCGATCAGGCAGGCTGGGCCGCCGCTCGCGGCCTTACCATCCAATTGCCGCGAAGCAGCGTGGCTTCGAGGACGTATCCCCCTCTTCTCTTCATGTATTTCAACGGCCAGATTCAAGTTGTCGCTGCGGTTTCGTGCCGAATTTCTCCTCACAGGGTTCGAAGACAACTTCGGCGTCTCGAAGTACGGAATGTTTTGCGGGTCTGCGTTGACGGGCGATGACCACGAGCTTCATTGTGTGCAAAAAAGACGTGACGTGTGTATTCACGAGAACAGCACACGCGCGCAACTTCCGGATGCCTGAGCAATTCGAAAGCGTCACGAGTTTGGAATACATTCCTTACCGACATAACATGGAGACTGGTCGATGAAGAAGCGAATTTTAATCGTTGCGGCACTCAGTTCCTGCGCGGGCATGGCCCACGCGCAAAGCAGCGTGACGTTATACGGCCTGCTCGATGCGGGCTTCAACTACATCAACAACGACGGCGGAAAGTCCAATTTCACGATGACGACCGGCGTGCTCCAGGGCAACCGATGGGGCTTGAAGGGCGTCGAAGATCTGGGGGGCGGACTGAAAGCCATCTTCCAGCTGGAGAACGGCTTTGCGCTCGCCACAGGCTCGCTCCAGCAGGGCGGTCGCGAGTTCGGCCGGCAGGCATGGGTCGGCGTGAGTCACGCCAGGTTCGGCAGCCTCACCCTCGGACGGCAGTACGACTCCGTCGTCGACTACGTCCAGGCGCTAAGCGGCATTCCCTATACCGGCCTCGCGCACCCGTTCGACAATGACAATCTCGACAACGACTTTCGCATCAACAATTCGGTGAAGTACGCGAGTCCCGATTTTCGCGGCCTCAAGTTCGGCGGCCTGTACGGCTTTAGCAACAGTGCCAATACCGGCGCCGCGAACTCCGGTTTCGCGAGCAATCGTGTCTGGAGCCTCGGGGCATCGTATGCTGTTTCGTCGGTCAATCTCGCCGTGGGTTACCTGCACCTGAATTCGCCCAACAGCAACACGGTGGGCGCGATTTCCGGCGACTACATCAACGTAACGCGCACCTCCGCCCTGGGAACCAGCGGGCTGCCCTCGGCCGTGACCAGGGAAGACGTGATAGCCGGGGGCGGCGCGTATTCGTTCAATGGCGGCAGAGTGGCATTCGTCTACAGCCACTCGAAATTCGATTCGGCGACCGACCGGCTCAGCTTCGATAACTACGAAGTCAATGCCAACTACTTCCTCACGCCGGCCCTCTCGCTCGCCGGCATCTATAGTTTCACCGACGGCAAGCTGCATTCGACCGATGCGAGCCCGAAGTATCACCAGGTCCAGTTGATCGCCGACTACTTCCTCAGCAAGCGCACCGACGTCTACCTGCTCGGCGCGTGGCAGCGCGCGGTCGGCGATGCGCCCGTTGCATCGCTCGCTCCGGACACTTTCGGTACGGGCGGGACGGCCGCGCCGGATGCATCGACGACCAAGAACCAGGTGCTCGTGCGGATCGCGATGCGGCACAAGTTCTGAGTATGCCTGAATGTGTCGGCGCACGTGCGCCTAGTTGACTAGCGGCCCTTGCGGGCCGCTTTTTTCTGTACGCTCAGCGCGGCGTCGCCGGCGGCGAGCGACATCGGAATGTAGTCTTTGAGAAAGTCGACGAAGGTCCTGATTTTCGCGTCGAGATACTCGCGCGAGGCGTATAGCGCGTATACCGTCAACTGCTGCAACTGGTACTCCGACAGCACGCGCACGAGTGCCCCGCTCGCGAGCGCGGGCACGGCTGACGACATCGGCAGGGCTCCGATGCCGATTCCCTCTCGCAATGCGCCTGCAAGCGCTTCGGCAATATTCACCTGAAACGTCGTCGGCTTGAGCGCGAGCGTTTCGCGACCGTTGGGTCCGTCCAGATGCCAGCAGTCTCGGGGGAAGACATGCGTGACGATCTGCAAGCAAGGATGTGTCGCGAGATCCTCGACGCATTGCGGCGTGCCGTGATCGCGCAGATATTCGGGAGCGGCGCACAGCACGCTGTGCACCGTGCCGAGCCGCAGCGAAACCAGCCCTGAATCGGGCAGTTCGGCGGGGCTCACCTGGAGCGTGACGTCGTAACCTTCGTCGAGGATGTCGGGCACATGCTGCGAGAGCGTCAGATCGACCGTGACTGAAGGATATTGCTCCTGATAGCGGATAACGCCCGGCACCATGTAGGCCTGCCCGAAGCCCGTCGTGGCATGCACGCGCAAGCGCCCGGAAGGTCGCGCCTGGGCGTCTGCCGCTTCTGCCTCCGTTTCCTCGATGTAGCCGAGAATGTGCTGGCAGCGTTGCAGATAGCGCTGTCCGGCTTCCGTTAGCGCGACACGCCGCGTGCTGCGATTGAAGAGCCGCGTGCGCAAGTGCGCTTCCAGGCTGGATACGGCGCGCGACGCGACCGCCGTGGCGATGCCCATGCGCTCTGCTGCGACGGTGAAGCTGCCCTCTTCCGCCACCCGGACGAATGTGCGCATCGCTTGGAGCCTGTCCATCTTGGGTTCTGTGTTGAGTGTCGAAAAGAAGTCGGTCCGCGAACATGAAGCGGTGATGAGCGCCGCTTGCGGAAGAATCGAGAGAGCCTGATGTTAGCGGAAAGCACCGTTCAAGCCAATCGTCGATCCCCTCTCGAAGCGTTCTTGGCCATGCTGAGGAATTGTCGCGGTCAATTCGATATACGGAACAATATGCATCAAGCGGTTGACACGGGCACGCTTCGCCTTGAGATTGGGCATATGCGAGACCTAAAGAAATTCGGTCTACGCCCTCGAAACAAGGTCAAGAGCAAGCAGATGAAAATGATGTCCTCAGTCCACGCACGCACGCTTCCGATAAACGATTCCCGACCCATGCATCGGTTGAGAAGCGCAGACGGCGTTCTTCTGGCTGGCGACTCGTGGGGCGACCCCAGCGGCATTCCTGTGATTCTGCTGCATGGCGCGGGACAGACACGCCACTCATGGCGCCGGACGGGCATGATGCTCGGCGAGGCAGGCTTCTTCGCCGTCTCATTCGATGCCCGCGGTCACGGAGACTCTGGTTGGCCGCCGGACGCAAACTACAGCCAGCTTGCCATGGTGCGCGATCTGGAAAGCATCGCGTCGTCGTTGGGCATGCTGCGTCCCGTGCTCGTCGGCGCAGCGACGGGCGGTGCGACCAGCCTGCTCGCGGTCGGAGAAGGCTATGTGGACGCGCGTGCCCTCATTCTCGTCAACATTGCGCCGCAAACGGAACCCGCGGGCGTGGCCCGAATCCAGTCATCGCTGCGGCGCGGGTCCAGTCGCTTCGAACCACGCGACGATGCCATCCACTCGCCGACCGCGCTTTGTTTGCGGCCGAGGGACGAGAGTAGCCATCGCTGGCGCTGGGATCCGCATTTCGTTGCATGGCCACGCGATATGGGTCGCCGCCGTCAACGGCTGTGCGCGTCCGCGCGCAAGCTCACGTTGCCTACGATGCTGATGCGTGGCGAACACTCCGATGTGGTGAGCGACACGGGCGTCGCGGAGTTTCTGAGGTTGTGCCCACATGCCGAGTATGTGAACTTGCGGGACGCCGGACACGGAAGCGCTTGGGAAGGCAACGACATATATGGTGAAGAGGCGATGCGATACATCGTGAAGATTGCACAAGCTGAACGGCCGCGTACCCGGCGTCTCTACGACTGCGCGTGACGGCGCCTTACTTGCCTCGCCATTCTGGATTGCGTCGCAAGCCGGAGATTTAACCGTGCATAAGCCCTACTCTGCGAATTGCGCGCGACTCACGCGCACGCAGATGCGAATAAGCCGGCACTTCGACCAGCGAAGTACCGGCGCGATGCACACTCCCCCTCCCCTCGGCGAGCGTGCATCAATCATCGCGCGTGCATTTCACCTATCGCTCACCGCTGTCATGTGCTCTTTGCCTGCACATACTCGACTTCGCATGGCGCGGCCCTCGGAATCAACGTCACGACCACTGCGGCGATCACGGCGGGAATCGCGAACGCGTAGAAGTTCCAGTGATGATCGAGGTTCGAGCCGAGCACCCATCCGCCGATCATCGGTCCGAGAATCGAGCCGATGCGCCCGATACCTTGCGCGGCGCCGATCGCAGAGCCACGGCACGATGCCGGAAAGTATGCGCCGATATAACCGTAGCCGAGCGTCACCGAGCCGATCGAACCGAGGCCCGCGCCGAATACCGCGAGCGTGAGCCACACGTAATCCGGCTTCTGGCTCAGCACGAGCAACGAGACCGCGCCGATCAGAAAGAACGGCACGAGTACGCGCTTCGGTCCCAGCCGGTCCGCGAGCCACGATCCTGTCAGGTTCCCCAACACGGCGCCGCACTGCATCACCAGCAGAAACTGCAGCGACGAGCCGAGCGCATAACCGGACTTGCGCATCAACTGCGGCAACCACGCGTTGAGGCCATAGACGACGAGTTGCCCGCAGAAGCACACCAGCGCGAACAGAAGCAGCGCCGACCGGAATTCGGGCGATGTCAGCAGCCTGTACCCTCGCGCACCCGCAGCCGCAACGCGTGTTCGACGATGCTCCTCTTCATCGCGCGCAACTTCATCGAGATCGATTGCGTAGCGTGCCGCGAGCGTACGCGCTTCATCGGTGCGACCGCGGTCCAGCAAATAGCTCACGGATTCAGGAAGGAAGAACCACATGACCGGCAAGATCAACACATACAACGCGCCGTAGCCGTACAGCAGACGCCAGCCTTGACTTTGCAGCGTCGCGATGGCGAGCAGCGCGCATAGCACGCCGCCGACCGGATAGCCCGTGAGCGCGATCGCGCTGTAGAGCTGGCGACGGCTGCGCGGTGCGTATTCGATAGTGAGTGCCACCGACGACGGCACCACGCCGCCGAGCCCGATCCCGGTGACGAAACGCGCGATGCCGAGCGCCTGCGGCGAATGCGCGATCGCGCAGAGCAGCGAGCCGAGCGAGAACCACAACACGCCTGCCATCATGAGCTTGCGACGCCCGATGCGATCCGACAGCGGACCCGCGCCGAGCAGGCCCACCATCAGTCCGGCGAGGGTCCAGCTGCCGATCATCCCCGCGCTCGCGGGACTCAGGTTCCAGCCGGGTTCTTCCAATAAACGCGGGATGGTCGCGCCGTAGACAATGAGATCGTAGCCGTCGACCGCGATCGTCAAAAAACACAGCATGACCACGAATAGGCTGCTTCGTGTCGGGGGTGAAGAAGGGTTCACATCGTCTCCTGTCTGTTTATTTGGATGCCTGATGGCGGACGCTTCGAATGAGCCGCTTCAATATAGGCAGGCGAAATCGGCCAACCTAGTGATGGTTTTCGAATCGCCTCTTCGATATTCCCGAATTCCGCCACGGCCTGTCGATTCGAATGATTCGAATCGCCAATTCGAATCATTGCAATTGCTCGACCGGGATTGCGCGCCTAAGGTGGTTGTTCTATACGATTGCGCACGCAATCAGGAGGGGCGATGACAGTCGGCGTTCACACAGTGATGCGGCTCGCACGCGCCGCGCGGCCCGTACGATCGGCGAATGATTGCGCCACGAGCCCAAGGCCGTTGTCGAAGGGATGCACGGACATGATCCGGCCGAAGAAATCGCGAGTTCGAAGTGCGGTGCGGGCTACAGTCCGAGGCTGTGCGCTCACTCCCCGGCCGAAGCCGTGAGTTGCGCGATGAGCGCCCTCGCCGCGGGCGTCAGCGACACGCCGCGCTTCGAACCGATGCACAGTTGCCGCTTCGCCCACGGTTCGTCCAGCGCCACTATCGTCAGCGCGGCGAGTTCTTCCTTCGGCAGCATGCTCTCCGGCTGGATCGTTACGCCGAGCCCGGCCCTGACGAGACTGCGCGCCGCTTCGATGGTCGTCACCGTGTACTTCAGGCGCAGGTCTCGGCCAAGCGCGGCCGCCGCCTGGCGCAACTGGGTCATCATCGACGTAGTCGGCGAGATGCCGATCAGGTCTTCGTCGAGCAGATCGCCCGTGGTTACGCTGGCGCGCTCGCCGAGCGGATGTTTGCGTGGCACGATCGCGGCGAGCCGGTCCGTGCGGTATTCGACGATATCGAGACCCTCGTGGTGAACGTCGTTCGTCGCATAGAACATCGCGAGATCGGCCTTGCCCGACAGCACGGCGCCGACGACATTGACGTTGGCATCCTCGTGCAGATCGATATCCACGAGCGGAAAGTCGCGCCGGAAATCGGCTATCTCTCTCGCCAGAAAATGAACGATGATCGTGCTCGTCGAACTGATGCCGACCTGCCCGCGAACACCTTCGGTGAATTCGGCGATCTCCCGTCGCATGACATCGAAATTGGCGAACATGAGACGCACGTGACGCGCGAGTACTTCACCCGCCGGGCTGGGCGTCATGCCGCCCGGCATGCGCTCGAACAGCGCGATGCCCGCGACTTCCTCGAGCTCCTGGATGCGCCGCGTTGCGGCGGGCGGGGTAATGTTCTCGCGCTGAGCGGCGCGCCGCATCTGCTGCTCCTCGACGACCGAGAGAAACAGGCGCAACGTGAACAAATCGACGCGTCGGGTCAGTGTGTGGACGCTCAGTCCGGTCATGGCGGCTCCCTGAATAGTTCAGAGCCTATGCCCGCCCTAATCGGTCGTCAATCGGCATGGAGCCGGACACGTTCAGATCGCATGCCGTTCGCGCAGCGCTCCGATCTGCGCTTCGTTCATGCCTAGCCAGTCGCGTAAGACGCCCTCGCTGTGCTCGCCGAGCAGCGGCGGCAAGTTGCTTTCCGGCTCGGGCACGTCGGACATCTTGATCGGGTTGCCCGTGACGTGAATGGTGCCCCACACGGGATCGTCGAGTTGCATCAGCATGTTGCGCGCGGCGACGTGCGGGCAGGCGAAAAGATCGGGGACGTCGTTCACCGTCGAGCATGGCACGCCGCCCGCGCGAAGCAGGCCCAGGGCTTCGTCGCGGCACTTGCCGTCGAGCCATGCGTCGATATGCGCATTCAGCGCGTTCATGTTCTGCCGCCGGGATGTGCCACTTTCGAAGCAGGCCTCGCCGACGAGTTCGGGCCGGCCGATGACCTCGCAGAAGCGTTTCCAGATGTGCTCACCGATCACCGCTATGACGATATAGCCGTCCGCCACCCGATACGTGCCGAAGGGTGCGGTGACCGCGTGTACGCCCGGCGGCGCGACCTGTTTCGTCGCCGAATACATGGTGACCGAGATTTCGTTGAGGACGAGCGATGCGTCGACCATCGAGATATCGATCTTCTTGCCACGGCCGCTGCGTGCCCGATGAAGCAGCGCCAGCATGATTCCATGCAGCGCGAGATTGCCACATTGAATATCCGCGAGCGAAAAGCCGAGATAGACGGGGCGATCTCCGCTGCGTTCAGGGCGATACATGAGGCCGCTCATCGCCTGGCCGACGATATCGAATGCCGGCAAGTCGCCGTATGGGCTCGGTTGATTATCGGCGTGCCCGAAACCGGAGATGGCGGCGTAGATGAGCCGTGGATTGATGCGGCTGAGTTCCGCATAACCGAGGCCGAGGCGGTCCATCACGTTCGGCCGCAGGTTTTCCAGCACCACGTCAGCCTCGGCCGCAAGCGACTTGAACACCTGCTTGCCTTCGGGATGCTTGAGATCGAGGGTTACGCTCTTCTTGTTGCGGTTAGCGCGCAGGAACGACAAGCCGCTCGGCCTGCCGTCGACGCCGGGCTTCGTCGGGCTGGTGCTGCGTGCAAAGTCTCCGCCGTCGGGCGTTTCGATCTTGACGACTTCGGCACCGGCATCGGCGAGCCACATCGACGCGAACGGCGCGGCGATGAAGTTTTCGACGGTCAGAACGCGAATGCCCGACAGCGGACGGTCGGCTGCTGTCGCTTGCGTGGCGCGCTCGGATTGAACGGCTGCTTCCATATCTGTCTCCTTGCTTTGTCTGTGCTCTTCGACCTGTCTCGAATGCTATCCCCGGCGATCTGTAGTGACGATTGACGGTTCGTGAAAGCGGCGTTGCAAAGATACGAATGCATTCGTCGACGGACCGATTCACGGAACATCAAGCACAGGTTCGAAAAACGGCAATCGCTTTGGATGAGCCGCGCGACTAGGATTGATTTCGGGCTCGCGCGAGCCGACTTGTTAAACCATCGAAGGCGCACAGCAATGAGCAATCTGGAAGGGAAGGTGGCCGTCGTCACCGGCGGCACCGGCGGCATCGGCAAGGGCGTCGCGTTGCAGCTCGCGGCGGCCGGAGCCACCGTGGTGATCAGCGGGCGCAGCGTTGCAAAAGCCGACGCTGTCCTCGCGGAATTGCGGCAAAGCGGCGCCACCGCCGATTTCATCGCAGGCGACGTGCGATCAAAAGCCGATATGACAGCACTCGCTGAAGAGACCGCGCGCAGATATGGCGGCATCGACATCGTCGTTGCGAATGCGGGCGGCAACGACGACGAGGCCCGCTCGCCGCAAGTGCGCGGTCCATTCGCCGAAATCGATCTGGCGCGCGTGGCAGCCGTCGTCGCTGAGAATACGAGCGCGAAGCTGTTACCGGTTCAGGCGGCACTGCCCTTCATGCGCCCTCGCGGAGGAGGCAGCGTCATCTTCCTGACCTCCGAAGGCGGCCGCGTGCCGACACCGGGGCAAACCGCCGTGTCGACATTCGCGGGGGGACTGATCCGCGCAAGCAAGGTGATTGCCAGAGAACTCGCTCGCGACCGGATACGCGTCAACTGCGTTTGCGTCACGGTCGTGCGCGACAGTCCCTCCTGGGAGGCCGTGTTCGGTGAGGCAAGCAAGGTATCGGAACATCACCGCAAACAATACGAAAAGATCGTCGCCGGTTGTCCGCTCGGCGTCGCGGCGCCGACAGATATCGGTCGCGTGGTGGCGTTTCTCGCTTCCGACGAATCGGCTTATCTCACGGGCGCAACGCTCAGTCCGACCGGCGGCCTCACCATTCATTGATCCGCTCGCAAGAGCGTGAAACCATCCGCGAAGACGGATGTGACGAACTGGAGACTTCAGTGCGCGGCATGATTTTTCAAGGCGATTGCAGGGTCGAAGTCGGTGACTTCGACGATCCCGTTCCCGGCACGGGAGAGGCCATCATCGAAATGAAGGCTTCAGGAATGTGCGGCACAGACTTGCATTACTACCGGGATGGGATGAAGCATTCGCTCGCCATGCTCGGACTTGCGGATCGCGCCGAGTCCGACAGGGTTATCGGCGGACATGAACCCTGCGGTGTCATAGCGGCTGTCGGACCGGACGTCGACCGGAGGTCATTCAAGGTCGGCGATCGTGTGATGGTTTTTCACTACGCAGGCTGTAGCTGCTGCGATCACTGCAGAACCGGCTGGACTCAGCTCTGCGAGCACGGTGCACGTATTTATGGCGTATCGAGCCACGGTGGGCACGCGGATTTCATGAAGGTGCCCGTCTCGTCGCTGGTGCATTTGACTGCGGACGTCTCGTTCAAAGGCGGCGCCGCCGTAGCCTGCGGCACCGGTACGGCATATGGTGCCCTCTTGCGCCTGAATATCAGCGCACGCGATTCGCTCGCAGTCTACGGCCTGGGTCCTGTAGGACTCTCGACGGCGCAGCTCGCGGCCGCAATGGGCGTCGAGGTGTTCGGTATCGACATCAACCCGCAACGCGTCGAACGCTCGAAGGGGTTCGGCGTCGCGCACGCGATCGATGCAAGCAGGGTGGACCCGGTCGATGAAATTCTCAAGCTCACTGGTGGTAAGGGTGTCTCGTGCGCCGTGGAGTGCGCGGGCGTCGAATCAGCGAGGAGTCAGGCGGTGCGCAGCACGCAGGTTTGGGGGCGTATTGCTCTCGTCGCCGTGGGCGGAAATGTCACCCTCGACGTCATGAAAGATCTCATCGGCAAGCAAAGGATGCTGGTGGGATCCTTCACCTTTTCCGAAATTGCCATGCGGGAGTGTGCTCGCTTTATCGCGCATCACGGCGTGGAAGTGGATCGGCTTTTCACCCACGAGTGGAAGCTCGAGCAAGCGAGTGAAGCCTACGCAAACTTCAACAATCAGACGGGTGGCAAAGGCGTCTTCCTATTCTGACGAAAGAGGTATCAATGTCAGCAAGAACAATTCAACTGAAGCATCCGCGGCGCCTTTTCATCGGCGGTGAATGGGTTGCACCGTCGACCGAAGAAACGTTCGAAGTGCTCGACTGCTCGACGGAGGAAGTGGTTGCAACGGTGGCCAAGGCTTCGTCAGCGGATATGCAGCGCGCCGTGGCCGCGGCTCGTGAGGCCTTCGACACGGGACCATGGCCGCGCCTGAGTCCGCAGGAACGCGCGGCGTATCTCGAACGGTTCGCGCAGCGTCTTGAAGAGCGCAACGATGATTTCGCGCGCGTATGGTCGACCGAAACAGGCATCGTGTACAAAGTCGCTCAGCCGCGTATCGGCTTGTTCATCAGCGGCGCGTTCCGTCAGTATGCGGCAATGGCATCGACGTTCGCGTTCGAGGAGGAACATCGCGCGGTCACGGGAAACCAGGCATACCGCGTATTCGAACCCGTCGGCGTCGTCGCTGAAATCATCCCCTGGAACGGCCCTGCCGGACTGATGGCCTACAAGACAGCACCCGCCCTGCTCGCGGGTTGCACGGTTGTCATCAAGTCACCTCTGGAAGCACCATGCTCTGCCTATATGTTCGCGGAGATTTGCGAGGAAATCGGCCTTCCCCCCGGCGTGATCAACGTCGTAACGGCGGATCGCGACGTTTCCGAAGAACTCGTTCGTCATCACGGCGTCGACAAGATCACGTTCACCGGCTCGACTGCCGCCGGGCGGAGGATCGCGTCCATTGCCGGCGATCGCGTGGCGCGTGTCACGCTCGAGCTTGGCGGCAAATCGCCCGCAATCGTCCTCGACGATTACGATATCGAGACCGCTGCCCGGACGCTGGGAGAGTCGTATTTCGGCTATAACACCGGGCAGATCTGTCACAGCCTTACCCGTGTGATCGTGCCGCGCGACAAACACGACTTGATGGTCCAGGCGCTGTCCGACGTCGCGGGAAAAATCGTGCTGGGCGACCCGTTCGAGGTAGAAACGACGTCGGGCCCGCTCGCAAGCGCTCGCCAGCGCGATACGGTCGAGCGATTTGTCGCCAAGGGCGTAGCAGAAGGCGCCTTGCTTGCGACGGGAGGCAGAAGACCGCCGCATATCAAACGTGGATTCTTCTTCGAACCGACCGTGTTCGGCAACGTCGACAATCGGTCGGCGATAGCTCAGGAAGAAATCTTCGGCCCGGTGCTCAGCGTTATTCCGGTCAACGACGAAGCAGACGCAATCCGTGTCGCCAATGACACGCCATTTGGTCTTAACGCGGCCGTCTTCACCAACGATCGAGAGCGAGCGATGCGAGCGGCCAGGCAACTCCGATCCGGCACGGTCGGACATAACGGTCCCCGCACCGATTTTTCAATCGGCTTCGGGGGCTTCAAACAGTCTGGAATCGGGCGAGAGGGCGGCATCGAGGGCTTGATGGCTTTCATGGAATCCAAGACGATCGTGTTGGCCTGACGCCTGCAAGGTGAACGTAGCTATGTCCATCGAGGTAAGTCATATGAAGACCGTTAGCATCAAAACACCGTACTGGGATATTGCGGCCGACGTTCATTTTCCTCCGGGCTTCAACGAAGCCGGGAAGTATCCTGCAATCATCAGTGCTCACCCGATCGGTAGCTGCAAGGAGCAGACGTCCGGCAACGTCTACGGTGAGGCGTTGGCCAAGGAAGGTTTCGTCGTCGTCGCTTTCGACGCCAGCTTCCAGGGTGCAAGTGGAGGCGTGCCCCGCTTCATTGAAGATCCGACGCTGCGCGTGGAGGATTTCCGCCATGTCGCGGACTATCTGGTGACGCTACCCTATGTCGACGAAGATCGCATCGGCGTGCTCGGCATCTGCGGCGGTGGCGGCTACGCGATCAACGCGGCGATGACCGAGCGTCGCATCAAGGCAGTGGGAACCGTTACAGGCGCCAACTATGGCAGACTTATGCGTGAGGGATTCAGCGGCTACGATCCCATCGGTGCGCTGGAAGCAATGGCGAAGCAGCGCACGGCCGAAGCACGCGGTACTTCATTGCGCGTCGATGATCTTCTCCCGCCGTCCCCCGAGGAGGCGAAGAAACGCGGAATCACGGAGACTGACGTAACGGGCGCGACCGAGTACTATCGCACGCCTCGCGGACAGAAACCGAACGGTCTAAATCGTTCGTTGTTCTCGCACCAGGCCGCAGCGGTCGGCTGGGACGCGTTCCACCTGGCGGAAGTACTGCTTACACAGCCGCTGATGGTCGTGGTCGGGGACAAGGTGGGTGCCTTTGGGGCGTATCGAGACGGCTGCGAAATTATTGGCCGTGCAGCGTCGAAGAAAAAGGAGCTTGTCGTCGTCGAAGGTTGGTCGCATTACGATCTGTACGACAAACCGGAGCCGGTCGCCCAGGCTCTTGCCAAACTGATCCCGTTTTATAAAGAGTACGTGTGAGGGTCCTTGCTGTCCGGGTTCAGCGTACGCCAGGTAGCCCGGACAGCATGGCGATGCTTTAGTGGAGCGAATAAATACGCTTCTCGGAGGTCAGCTCCTTTGCGCAACGCCCCCCCGCCAGAATGAAACGACTGTGATAGATGGTCTCATGCGACACGTGGTGATTGTCGTTGCCCAGCCGGACGTGTTTGAGCCACCCAGCAACCTGCTGCGGCGACCTTTGCAATCGGAGCCTGTTGGCCACGATATGAGCCAACACGAAGCGAAGGGATTGCGTTCTCATGCCAACATTGCACCATTCGGAACGTGGTCCGGTCATTCGGTCGTTATCTGTCAGCGCCGCCGATCAGGGGAACACGGTCGAGCCCTTCACCTCCCTAGCCACCCTATCGTGCAATGTGCGGCCATCAGTCTGGCTCGATCAGCCCTCTATTTAGATAACTCCCATAATTTTAATGCCTGTCTTTTCGCCGGCTACTTGACTGAGGCGAACGCGTCGTGCCGTCCGCTTCAGGGTCCCAACCTCCTCTGCTTTGGAGCAACGACGAAGAACGCCGCCTCGATCTCGATTCGTTAGAGACGTAATAATTCATCGTTGTCACGGCAACGGTCGAGGACTGAGCGACCTCTCACTTTGACCGTGGTTTTCGCTCGCAATGCAGGACCCTTCGCCCGCTTCTGCGCGTGCTATCTGTCAAGCAATGCTCGTTGAGCCCAGGCGAGCACCTCGCTATGCTCGGCGAACTGACGATTACCAGCGGCTTCTAGACTCTCGCCGTCAGCCAGGGCTAAGGCGATGCGTAGCCGAGCGAGGTTGTATTGGCGCGTGTATCTATCGAAATCAATGACTCGGCTGTCCGGCCATATCCAAGCACCGGCAGTATCCAAAACCAATCTGCCGCTGGTTGCGAGTTCCTGACGCCGGAACTCTTCCAGCTTTACGCGGACAAGTTCGAACGCAACATCGAAGTCATTCCGCGACGGCACGAGAGCGATGATCAAATCGTCTTGGTGGGCCCATCGTACGACGTCGTGTTGCCAATGCACTGGGTGGCGGAGCTTGCGCTCGCTGCGAATCAGTACCATATCAGAACCGGTTTGAAAAATATCTTGCCAGCATACTCTGGACCGAAAATCCGGGCCACTCAGCGAGCGGAGCGGCGCATGTCGACCGGCGGAACAGGTGGGCCCCGTTCTGTCCGACACAATTTTGGGAGGCCGTCGATCAGGCGCGTCGTCTAGTCTGGCTGCTCCGGCAGAAGCCGACCCATTGGCGACGTTCGCGTTGTCAGCAGTCCAAGGGCAGATAACGGAGCAGTTGGGGCATTCATGCGATGACCTCTGCACGGCTCGGGGCCGATGTGGTTCGCTATTCCTTCATCGCAATGGACTTGCACCACCTACGCCTCGCCGGTCTCCCGGCGCACTCAGAATTTGTAACGTATGGCAAGGCGCACCGCAGCTTGCTTGTCCGTACTGGACGGACTGGCGGTCACGCCTGTGAAACAGAGCGGCCGGCAATATCTGGCTGCATTTTAAGAAGCAAATGCGCAGGATACCCGTTGCCGTCCACTAGCTCGAATTATCCGCCAAAGTGTAATTCACGATCTACTTTCGAATTCTGCCAGGCACCGGATTGACCCCACGGCAGCTTCTTCGCATCCACTTCGGCAGCTCCGATGGTGGGAGGCTTCGATATCGTAGGCTGGGGAAATCAGTCTGCTGACCACTGGGGTTCGCGCTTTTCAAGAAACGCATTGACGCCTTCGCACTGATTTTGATGTTGAAAAAGTTCAACGAACCGCTCGCGTTCGAGCGCCAGGGCTGCGTGGCGGGGAACACCTTGTCGTGCAAGATGAATCAACGACTTGCTGACAGCTACCGCTTGGGGGCTCAACTTAGTTACGCGTAACGCCATCTGAAGCGCGGCCCCTACCGCGGCACCTTTCTCGACCACTTCCTCGACCAGTCCAATCCGCCGGGCGGTATCGGCATCCACCTGTTCGGCTGTAAGAATCATCCGCTTGGCCCAACCCTCGCCGATGAGCCATGGAAGCGTTTGCGTTCCGCAACCTGACGGCAAAAGGCCGACCGCTGCTTCGGGCAATGCCACCCGGGCTTGCTTCTCAATGACACGAATGTCGGCAGACAATGCGCATTCGAGACCGCCACCCATCGCGTATCCGTTGATGGCGGCGATGACCACAACTCTCGAGTTTTGAATGGCTTCAAAAGCGGCTCCGAATTTGGCAGCAGCATGCCGCGCCACCTCTCGGTCGCCCGATGCGAACGTGTTCAAGTCAGCACCGGCGCTGAAGAACTTCCGTCCGTGTCCGGTGATTACGACTGCCCGAATCCGCTTGTTTTCGTCAATTTGGCGGAAGGTTTCGCGAAGCGTCTCAAGACCCTCTGGGGTGAATGCGTTCGCTGGCGGCCGGTTAAGGGTGAGCAATACCACCGTTCCGCCGTGCTGTTCTGAAACATCAATCATGGGTTTTCGTCAGTTGGATCAGTCGGAGACTTTCGCGTAGCGAGGGCGTCCGTGAGGTTGCTGCCTTGTCTTCACGGGCCGTCCATCAGGGGGCACCCACTATTGAGAAATGGCCCGTCCGATGACCAAACGTTGAATGTCGTTCGCACCTTCGTAAATCTGGCAGACACGTACATCACGGTAGATTCGCTCGACCGGAAAATCGGAAATATAGCCACAGCCACCGTGAACTTGGATGGCATCCGAGCACACTTTCTCGGCCATTTCGGACGCGAACATCTTTGCCATGGAGGCCTCGGTCAGGCACGGTTTGCCGGCATCCTTGAGCGTTGCCGCGCGCCACACCATCAGACGGGCTGCGTCCAGTTGTGTGGCCATGTCGGCCAGACGGAAGTTGACCGCCTGATGCTCCACCAGCAGTTTTCCGAAAGTCTCGCGTTCCTTCGCGTACCGCACTGCGGCTTCGAACGCAGCTCGCGCCATTCCAACCGATTGCGCAGCAATCCCGATGCGGCCGGCCTCGAGGTTTGAGAGCGCAATCTTGTAACCGTCGCCTTCCTTCCCCATCATGGCTGAGGCGGGAATGCGGCAGTTCTCGAAGATAATTTGAGCGGTGTCGGACGCGTGTTGGCCCCTCTTGTCTTCGAGTCGGGCGACGATGTAACCCGGCGTTCTCGTCGGTACAAGGAAGCAGGAAATGCCTTTCTTGCCCGCAGCCTTATCAGTCACGGCAAAGACAAGCGCCACATCTGCATATTTGCCGGTGGTGATGAACTGCTTCACTCCGTTCAGAATCCATTCGTCACCGTCTCGTCGAGCGGTTGCTTTGAGAGCCGATGCGTCCGAGCCCGTGTGCGGCTCGGTCAAACAGAAGCAGCCAAGCTTTTGCCCTTTCGCCAAAGGCTTCAGCCACTCTTCCTTCTGAGAATCAGATCCGTACTTCGACGTGATTCCACAAACGAGGGAATTCTGGACGCTTACGATGGTGGACGTTGCGCCATCGCCCGCAGCAATTTCTTCGATTGCGAGCACCAGGCTCATGTAGTCCATCCCGGCGCCGCCCCATTTTTCCTCTACCACCATTCCGAGAGCACCCAGTTCGCCGAGTTCTCGCAATGCGTCGGCGGGAAAGATATGGCTTTTGTCCCACTCCGCAGCATGCGGAGCAAGCCGTTCTGATGCGAAGGTCCGGATGGAGTCACGAACCATCTCGTGTTCTTGCGTGAGAATCATGTTCGGCTCCGCGTCAGACCATTTCGATTGCGACCGCGGTGGCTTCGCCGCCGCCGATACACAGGCTGGCGATGCCGCGCTTGCCACCGGTTTTGCGCAGGGCACCGAGCAACGTAACGAGGATTCGCGCTCCAGACGCTCCAATCGGGTGCCCCAGTGCACACGCTCCCCCATGGATGTTGACCTTCGTCGGGTCCAGCGCGAGCTCCTTCGTGCAGGCCATCACTACGACTGCGAATGCTTCGTTGATTTCCCACAAGTCAACATCATCGGCCGCCCAGTTTGTCTTGGCAAGCAGGCGTCGAATCGCGCCAATCGGCGCAGTGGTGAACCAGCGCGGCTCATCGGCAAAAGTCGCGTGTCCGGAAACCACTGCAATCGGCTTCGCGCCCAGACGCTCTGCCGTGGACTGCCGCATCATGACGAGCGCCGCTGCACCGTCGGAAATGGAGCTACTGTTCGCCGCGGTCACCGTGCCGTCTTTTCGGAAGGCGGGCTTGAGCGTCGGCACTTTGTCAGATCGCGCTTTCGAAGGTTGCTCGTCCTTCGAAATCTGAACGTCGCCGCCCTTGACCGCGACCGAGATTGGCGCCACCTCCCAATCGAAAGCACCCGACTGGATGGCTGCTTGAGCCTTTGTGGTCGAACCAATGGCGAAGGCATCTTGGTCGCCGCGGGTGAGATTAAAACGTTCCGCACAATCCTCAGCAAACGTGCCCATCAGGCGACCACGGTCGAAGTACGCATCTTCGAGACCGTCGAAGAACATATGGTCAATAATCTGACCGTGTCCCATCCGAAGTCCAGCTCTCGCCTTCGGCAGAAGGAAAGGCGCGTTGCTCATTGACTCCATCCCGCCAGCGACCACGACATCTGCGCTACCGGCGCGAAGGGTGTCGTATGCGTTCATCACCGCTTTCATGCCGGAACCGCACACTTTGCTGACTGTCGACGTATGGACCGACAGAGGCAGGCCTGCTTCGATGGCCGCCTGGCGGGCAGGCGCCTGACCCAAACCAGCCGGCAGAACGCAGCCCAGTACGATTTCGTCGATGGCGTCTGCGGCAATGCCACTGCGCTCAATGGCGGCTTTCACAGCGTGGCCGCCAACTTGCGGCGCTGTCACCGAGGCCAGCTCACCCTGGAAGCCGCCCATCGGAGTGCGGGCGGCAGATACGATGACAATGGGGTCGTTACTCATGAGGGTCTCTCTCCCTTGGCTATGTTTATCGGGCGGCCATTCGAATGGCTCCGTCGAGCCGGATAACTTCGCCGTTCAGGTAGGTATTCGTCAGAATGTGTTCCGCCAGCAGCGCGAATTCTTCGGGCTTGCCCAAGCGCGACGGGAAGGGAACCATCTTGCCGAGCGACTCTTGGACCTCAGGCGGCATGCCGAGAAGCATTGGCGTTTCCATAATTCCGGGGGCAACGGTCATCACTCGGATACCGAAGCGCGACAGCTCACGGGCGATAGGAAGGGTCATGGCCACAACGGCACCTTTCGATGCAGCATAGGCAGCTTGACCGACCTGCCCATCGAACGCTGCGACCGACGCAGTGTTGATGATGACTCCCCGCTCACCCGTCGCATCCGGCTCGTTTTTCGACATCGCTTCCGCGCAAAGCCGCATCGCGTTGAATGCGCCGATGAGGTTGATGCTGACCGTCTGAGAAAAGGAGGCCAGACGGTGAGGGCCTTCACGACCAATCACCTTTTCAGCAGGCGCCACGCCCGCGCAGCTAATCAGCCCGCGGAGCGGGCCAATCTGGCTTGCCAGACCGACTGCTTCAGCCACGCTCCCTTCGCTAGTCACGTCGGTACGAACGAATCGGGCGCGCTCGCCGAGCGATTTAGCCGTGTCTTCTCCCGCCTTCTCGTTGACGTCGGCGAGGACGACGTAAGCGCCGCGCTCGACCAATTTTCGAGCAGTAGCGGCGCCAAGGCCAGAGCCACCACCGGTCACGATGATTACGCTGTTTTCAATGAGCATTAAAGTCTCCTATCTCACGCTCGGCAGAGGCCGTTCGACAACTGAGTTCTGAAACTACGACGCTTCTGCTGGACTGCGCGGTAGTTGTTCTCCTTGATAACGCCAAACCCACGAATCGACATCGCGAGCGTCACCAACTCGACTGCGGTCTTCTGATTGGCTTCCGAGAGGTTCGCAAGAACCAACTGCACGTCATCTTCAAACTCGCGAATAAGCGCGCGTTCCATCTGGCGGTCACTCTGGCGAGCGAACGGGTCCAGAACACTGCCTCTCAGCACCTTGCCGTGCTTCATCACGCTCAGCATCGGCTTGAGCCACCATCCACGCAGGGCAACCTTTTTGCGACGACCGGATTCCTTGTCGTAGCTCGAGATGACGGGCGGGGCCATGTGGAACGTGAACTTGCCCGTCCCTTCGAAGTTCTCCGCGAGTTGCTTTTGGAAGCTGCCGTCAGTGTGCAGGCGGGCGACTTCGTATTCGTCCTTGTATGCAAGCACCTTGAAGTAGCTTCGGGCTACGGCTTCTGTCAGCGGTCCCGCCGAGCCGCTCACGCGGCTTTCCTGTTCCTTCACCCGGTCGACGAGTGCCTTGTACCGGCGTGCGTACGCAATGTTCTGATACGCAGTCAAATCGTCCATGCGAGCGTGCGCGAACTTCTCGACTTCGAAGAGTTGTTCCGTCGACGAAAGGCTTCCGGTCAGGCAGTCCACGTTCTTTGCGTCTTGCGCAATCAGGCGGCCCCAGAGGAACGCGCGCTTATTCATCGCCACCGCGGCGCCGTTCAATTCGATGGCGCGCACGATAGCGGCTTCCGACAGAGGAATCAAACCGCGCTGGAACGCGAACCCAACCATCATCATGTTTGAGGCGATGGAATCGCCGAAGATGGTCTCAGCCGCGGTGTTGCAGTTCCAGAAGGAAGACGACGCGTCACCCACCGATGCCTCGATTGCCTTGCGATAGGCCGCCTCGCTCAACGCCAAGTCGCCGTTCTTCACGAAGTCGGCGGTCGGTGTGATGTGAGTGTTCACAACTGCATGGGTCGAGTTGTACACAAGCCGCGACAGCGCATCTTTCGAGGCCGCGACGACGGCGTCGCACGCAAGGAGGACGTTCGCGCTTTGCGTCTCGATACGTGAGGTAGCAATCTCCGCACGACTGCTCGCAATCTGGACGTGACTGAGCACAGCGCCGTTCTTCTGCGCCAACCCAGTGAAGTCGAGCGTGGACGCTCCGCGACCTTCCAGGTGAGCGGCCATGGCAAGAATCGCGCCGATGGTCACCACACCCGTACCCCCGATGCCCGTGACGACAATGCGCGCATGGCGCTTGATTTCAGCGAGCACAGGCGACGGCTGCAAAAGCTTCGCCTGAAGCACCTTCTCCACGGCCTCAATCTTCTTCTGGTCCGGCTTGCGAGGCTGAAGTCCTTTGACCGTCACAAAGCTGGGGCAGAAGCCCTTAACGCAGGTCGTATCCTTATTGCAAGTCGACTGATTGACCGCGCGCTTGCGGCCAACATCGGTGTCCAGCGGTTCAATTGCGATGCAGTTCGATTGCACGGAGCAATCGCCGCAGCCCTCGCAAACGGAAGAATTGATGACCACACGTGCCGGCGGTGTCGGCATGCTCCCACGCTTACGGCGCCGGCGTTTCTCCGCTGCGCACGTTTGCTCATAGACGATAACGGAAACACCTTTCTGCTCGCGCAAAGTCCGCTGCAGCGCATCCAGTTGGTCGCGGTGCACCACCTTTGCCGTACCCGGCACGGAGTTCGAGTCGTACTTGCTCGTGTCGTCGGTAACGATAGTGACGCTGGAAACACCTTCGCCTTGAACCTGTTCGACGACACGACGCACCGTCAGTCCGCCCTCGGTCGGTTGACCGCCCGTCATCGCGACCGCGTCATTGAAGAGAATCTTGTAGGTGACGTTCGCTTTGGCCGCCACGGCTTGCCGGATGGCGAGGCTGCCAGAATGTTGATACGTTCCGTCGCCAAGATTCACGAACATATGTGGCATCTCGGTGAAGGTCGACATGCCGACCCACTGAATGCCTTCGCCGCCCATCTGGCAGAACGTGGCCGTCGAATCGACGGTTCCCAAAGCCATGATATGGCAGCCGATACCCGCGGCGGCGAATGAGCCATCCGGGAGCTTCGTCGACGAGTTGTGAGGACATCCCGCGCAGAAGAAAGGCTTGCGGGTCAGGATGTCCGCTTCGCCACTGGTGAGGATAGGAATCGACTTCCTCGTGGGGCGAGCGGCAACCGAAGCAGGCGCGGCTTCAATCGTTACATTAGTGAACGACAGGAACTTCTTGATGCTCTCGGCTATTTGACCGGGAGAGACCTCCATCGTCGGCGGCACGAGAACACTGCCGTCGCCAAGCGTCTTGCCGTACACATCGGGCCGGTCGGACGCTTTCAGATTAAAAAGTGCCTCCTTGATTTGACGTTCAACAAACGAGCGCTTTTCTTCGACAACCATGACCGCCGACATGCCACGCGCGAACTTCTGGATTCCAGCGCTCTCGAGCGGCCAAGTCATGCCGATTTTGTAGACGCCGATGCCCAGGCGCTCAAGCTCATCTGCGTCGAGCCCGAGCTTGTTCAGAGCCGAGATAACATCGCCATGCGCTTTGCCCACCGTGATAATTCCGACCCGAGCATTGGTGGGTCGAACAACGGTTCGGTCAAATGGATTGGCGCGCGCGAACGCGAGCGCGGCGGGGAGTCGCTCTTCGATGACGCGTCGTTCGAGCTCGCTGCGTTCGGATGGCCAGCGCAGTTTCGCGTCGTAGTTGAATCCACGACCGTCTGGAATCTCGATGTCCGAAGGCGTGAAAAAGCCAGAGCTCGCTACGTCGCTCGGGCCAACTACCATTGAGCGTCCACTTTCGACGGTTTCAGTAATCGCCTTATAGGCCACCCAGAGACCAGAGAAACGGGACATCGCATAGCCCGCCAGGCCGAAGCTCACGTACTCTTCGACTGACGAAGGGAAGATGATTGGCATCATCGCACCTTCGAAAATATGGTCCGTCTGATGCGGAAACATCGAAGACTGTGCGGCGTGGTCGTCGCCAGCGATTGCCAGCACCCCACCACGCGGTGACGTGCCAAGAATGTTCGCATTTCTGAAGACGTCGCCCGTACGGTCAACACCCGGACCCTTCCCGTACCACATCGAGAAAACGCCATCCACTCGCTTTCCAGGAAACGCATCGATTTGCTGTGCGCCCCAGAGCATCGTTGCGCCAAGGTCTTCGTTGAGGCCGGGTTCGAAACGGATGTCCGCTTCTTTCAAGAGCTTGCGCTGGCGCCAGAGCTCCTGGTCGAGCCCGCCGAGAGGCGAGCCGCGATAGCCTGAGACGAGACCGGCAGAGTTGACGCCCGAGCGTTTGTCGCACCGTGCCTGCTCGAAGAGGATTCGCACGAGGGCCTGCGTGCCAGTCAAAAATACAGGACCTTTCTCACGAAGGTAGCGGTCCTCTAACCGGTAATCGCCATCGATGGCGCGCTCAACATCGGGCTCTCGCATGTTCATTGGGGTGTCTCCGAATATGTTCTGCGTACCACTTGATTCTAGGTATTTGGGTGAGGCGAAGTGTGCTAACCTGACCTTCAAATACCCCGAAAATTAGCAATCTTTCCCACGCGTATCTGCTGCTTAAAGGATGCTGGTCAATGAAGCTCGACCGTGTTGATGTTCGAATCCTCCAAGCCCTCCAGGACGATGCTCACATCAAAGCAGCGGACCTCGCTGAGTCACTCGGCATGTCGCTGTCTCCGTTCTATCGGCGCATTCGAATACTCGAAGAAAGCGGCATTATCAGCAGGCATGTGACGTTGCTAGACCAAGACAAGGCGGGGTTTCCTGTCAGCGCATACGTTTCGGTTGCTGTAGACAAGAAGAGCGCTCCCTTGCTCAAGAGCTTTGAGCAGGAGATAGCGAATTTTGAGGAGGTGATGGAGTGCTACCTTATGACCGGCGCGTTTGACTACATGCTGCGAGTCGTTGCTCCCGACATAGCCGGCCTCGAACGATTTGTCATGGAGAAGCTCGCAAAAATCGCTGGCGTGCGGGACATCAACACGTCAATTGCGCTGCGTCGAGTTCACTACAAAACGACGCTCCCTGTGCGAACTCGGGATGAGTCATAGAAAAGTCGACCAGGCTCGGACTCGTTAGCTTGGTCGACTGGTTCAAGCGCCGTCCTGGTGTAATGACTTCGATGTCTTCCGAGTGCCAGACGACACTCGCACGCATGCTGCTCGAATGGCAGCATCAAAATCGAGATGGGTCGCAACGTGCTTGTGGTCCACGCTCACAAGCCATCCCTGGCTCGACCTGCACCATCTGATGCGACCTTCATCGTAAAGCGCACAAAACCATCGCCATAGTGATGCGTCATCCGCGTTGGCCTGTCGCGCGGCTTCGCTGCGAACAGAATCTTGACCGAGCATCACGGCGCTTGCTTCTAAATACTCACATCACCCTTATCCAATCGTGCCTGCAATTCCGGCACCAGCGCGAAGAGGTCGCCAACAAGACCATAGTCTGCGACCCCAAAAATCGGCGCTTCCGGGTCTTTGTTAATTGCGACAATGACCTTCGAGTCTTTCATCCCTGCAAGATGTTGAATGGCACCGGAGATTCCGACGGCGATATAGAGTTCAGGGGCAACAATCTTCCCCGTCTGCCCCACCTGATAGTCATTCGGAACGAACCCCGCATCAACGGCTGCGCGCGATGCCCCGAGTGCTGCACCGAGCGTGTTCGCGAGCGGTTCAAGTATCTCTGTGTATTTCTCTCCGCTCCCAAGTCCGCGGCCGCCCGACACGATAATTTCCGCACTGGTCAACTCAGGTCGTTCCAGCTTAGTTACGGCTCGGCTGACAAGTTGCGAAAGCCCAGTATCCGGGACGGCAGCAAGGACCTCGATGGGCGCGCTGCCACCTTCGGCCTGCACTGCAGGAAACGCCGTGGCGCGAACCGTGATGACCTTCACGGTGTCAGACGACTGAACGGTTGCGACGGCGTTGCCCGCGTAAATCGGTCGTTCGAAGGTATCCGCACTTACTATACCGATGATGTCGCTAATCTGCCCGACATCTAATTTCGCCGCCACGCGAGGGGACACGTTCTTTCCGGACGCGGTAGCTGGGGCGAAGATGTGCGAGTAGCCGTTCGCGATGGCCAAGATTGTTGCCTCGACATTCTCTGCAAGCTGGCCTTCGAGATGAGGTGCGTCCGCCAGCAACACCTTAGACACCAGAGGAATCGAAGCTGCCTGCTCGGCCGCTGCCCGAGCGTTGGCCCCCGCGATAAGAATGTGAATATCACCACCAATTCTCTCTGCGGCGGCAATGGTATTAAGCGTAGCCGCCTTAATGCTTGCGTTGTCGTGTTCTGCGATTACTAGGTTCATCACCGTCTCCGTTACGCTCGTCACAGCACTTTTGCTTCGTTCGTCAGCTTCTCGACCAGAGTCTTCACATCGGGTACAAGCGTCCCTGCGGCCCGCGACGGAGGCTCGGCGACCCTCAGCGTTTGCAGTCGAGGGGTAATCTCGATACCGAGCGCCGCTGGCGACAGCGTCTCCAACGGCTTCTTTTTCGCCTTCATGATGTTCGGCAACGTCACATATCGTGGCTCATTCAGCCGCAAATCTGTGGTCACCACCGCCGGAAGCGTCAGAGATAGCGTTTCAGCGCCCCCATCGATTTCGCGTTCCACCATCGCTTTACCATCCACGACCGACATTTGCGAGGCGAAGGTGGCCTGCGGCATCTGAGCGAGCGCGGCCAACATCTGCCCTGTTTGGTTGGAGTCGTCGTCGATGGCCTGCTTTCCGAGGAGAATGAGCGTCGGCTGCTCCTTCTCGACAAGTGCTCTCAGAAGCTTTGCGACGTCCAGCGGTTGCAACTCTGCATTCGATTCGATGAGTATCGCCCGGTCGGCGCCGATTGCCAGCGCAGTACGGAGCGTCTCCTGACATTGGGTCGTCCCAGCCGAAACAGCGATGATTTCAGTGGCGACCCCTGCTTCTTTCAGTCGAACGGCTTCCTCGACAGCAATCTCATCGAACGGGTTCATTGACATCTTGACGTTCGAAATGTCCACCCCCGTACCGTCAGACCTGACCCGCACCTTCACGTTGTAGTCCACAACACGTTTGACTGCGACGAGAACCTTCATCTAAATCTCCTGGAATTGCGTGTAACCTACCGCCGCCTCCGGCGGCATTGCTTTGTCAGAACTTATGTCGAATACCAAGTCGGAGGGCGACTTGATGATTGCTCGCAGATGCCGTCTGCCCCATGATGTTGGCAATAGCAGGGCGCCCTAGCGAGTCGGTTCCGCTTGCATGCTGGTAGACCAGAATCATGTAAGTGTCGGTCCGCTTTGAGAGAAAATAGTCAAGCCCGGTCGAACCTTGCTGATAAATCGCATGACCAAGGCCGCCAGCACCTGAGTTTTTCGTGAACACGTAAGCAGCTCCCGCAAGGAGTGCCGGTGTGATTTGATACTTGAAGTTTCCCTCGGCG
The DNA here is from genome assembly GCF_905220305.1 of Caballeronia sp. J97. Lineage (NCBI taxonomy): Bacteria > Pseudomonadati > Pseudomonadota > Betaproteobacteria > Burkholderiales > Burkholderiaceae > Caballeronia > Caballeronia sp. J97. The sequence goes on from NZ_CAJMZL010000037.1 coordinate 58,377, forward strand.
GTATTGAAGACTGCAGAGCCTGTATAGCCCAGCGGATTCGGTCCGGACGTGGCGGTGTTTCCGAGTCCACGGTACTGAACGTTGGAGTAGACAGCCCCCAAGGTCGCCGCGCCGATTTTGTAGGAAGCACCTGCGGCGATAATTTGCGCCGTATTGGCAGAAGCGTATCCGGCCTGGATGGTATTTACCTCCGGTGCGGTCGCGCTGCCGGCAGAGCCGAAATTGTTGCTCGCTACAGTTGTCCCGTTATTCGGATTTGTACCGAAGAATGAGAAGTTCGGATTGCGTGCGTTCAAGTACGCAGCGGCGATACCGAATGGGCCATTCGAATAATTGAAGCCTGCGGACCAGAGTTGGTTGCGTCCGACGCTTCCGGGGACACCTCCGAGACTGTAGAGACCGCCGAACGTGAGGCCGCGAAAGTCGGTACTGGAATACTTGACAGCGTTGTTGATTCGACGCGTGTTGACGAGGTTGTCGATGTCACCCGGATGCGCACCAATGTAGCCACCCCACTGCGCTGCAGCGGAATAGAGCTGGACAAAGCTGACCACCGAATCATATTGGCGACCGAGCGTGACTGCGCCCAGACTCTTACTGTTCAGCCCGACATATGCCTGTCGACCAAACAGCGCGCCACCTTGGGCTAACGTCCCGTTATTGATGCTGAAGCCACCTTCGAGCTGGAATATCGCAGTCAAACCCGCACCAAGGTCCTCCTCACCGCGAAGTCCCCAACGGCTGCCACCGAGCCCACCAGTCGCGCCATCTTGCAGGGAATATTGCGAATGGCCAACAGGTCCGCTTGCTGGCCGCGCCGTCTGCGCACTACTGAGATAGTTGAATCCCTCATCGATAAGGCCAAAAAGCGTGACTTTGCTTTGTGCGAAGCTCGATGAAGCGAAAAGCGCTGCAGCCGCAGCAGCTAACGGCATGGAAACAGATTTCTTCACGTCGTCTCCTAATTGACTATATTTTTAGTTGTACTACTGACACGAATGGCGGAACCCGATAATTTTGTCGGTAGCTCGTCTCTTCTTTCTCTACCGAAGGTAGCGTCAGATTTGATTCTTGTGCGTGATGTTCCCGCTGTATCGCTTGACAAAAAATCCGGCGATGAGCGCAATTGCCGCGCATGTGACGGCATACATCGCGGGAGCAGTTAGTGAACCCGTCCATTTGAGCAGCTGGGTGACAATCAGCGGCGTCATTCCGGTAAAAAATGCGGTCGCAAGGTTCAATGAAAGCGCCACGCCGCTGAAACGAATTTGCGTCGGGAACAAGTCAGCGAGGAGATAGCCATACGTGCCGTTCACAAAGCCGCCGACCATTCCAAGCACGATGAACATAGTGAGAAGCGAGATGTTGTGAGAAATCAATCCCTCATATAGTGGAATGCTGCCCAGAAGAATCAGACCTGCGCCCACCCTGTGAATCAACCTTGCCGGCACCGCATCACTCAGCCACGCGAAAAAGAACAAGGAGACGGCCATGGCGGCGATGCCCGCGTTTTGGGCGACACTGAGGCTGTCGGCGCTGTAGTGAAGCACGCGTGAAAAGTAGGATGGCAGGACCACGAACAAGAGGCTATTCGAGCCGTTCACAATCGCCGCGACACCGATGGCAACCGCGATTTGCGCCGGATGGGAACGCAGAAGCTGTCTGAAGGGGCGCTTGGCGACATGGCTTCGCATCTTCTGGAATTCCTGCGACTCCTCCAGCGAAGTCCGAACCCAGTAGGACGCGATTCCAATCACGCCGCCGAGACCGAACGCGATTCTCCAGCCGTACGCGTCGACATCTGCGGCGGGCATTACCGAATGAATGATGAGGCTGACGATTGTCGCAACCAATATGCCTGCGATTGCGCAAAAGATGACCACGCCTGTGACGAAGCCGCCTCGTTTCGGAACCTCTTCGACCACATAGGTGATTGCGCACGGCAATTCGCCGGCCAGGAAGAAGCCCTGCGAGAATCTGAAGATAATGAGCAGGATTGGTGCTGCAATTCCGATAGAGGCGTAGCCGGGAGTCAGCCCGACCGCAATCGTAGAAATCGACATCGCGAAGACCGAAACCAGAAGGACGCCTCGCCTACCGAATCGGTCACCGAGACTACTCAGCACAATGCCCCCAAGCGGCCGAGAAGCGTATCCGACAGCGAACACGCCGAACGCACTAATGAGAGAGATGAGAGGATCGTTACTCGGAAAAAACTGGCGGGAGATTTCCGCTGCAAAGACGCCGTAGATGATGAAATCGTACATCTCTAACGAACCACCGAGGCTCGCCAGAATGACCGTCTTCCAACTACGCCTGCTTTGGGTCTCGCTAGCCTTTGTTACTGCGGGAGCTGCTGACGTCATTATCGTCTCCATTTCGGTTGCGTCCACGCTCTCTAGAAGGCATGGTGGCGTGTTAAGCAGTTGGGACTTCGGAGTTCGTCGCATTTGCGACAGACACCCGACCATCGAGAGTCCATCGCATTTAAGCCGGTCAGTCGAGGATTCTTCCCGGGTTGAGAATGCCCTGCGGGTCGAGCGCCTTCTTGACACGACGCATTACCTCAATTTCCTCTTCGCTGCGACAAACCGTGAGAAATGGCTTCTTGAGGCGGCCAACTCCGTGTTCGGCGCTGATGGTTCCCTCCCGGCCGCGCAGCGCCTCGAACACGAACGGTTCGAGTTGCTCGTATTCATGCTCGTCGAGTGGGCCGCTGAGGAGGTGCAAGTTGTTGTCGCCAAGGTGACCCAACCAGAGGTGGTGTGCATTCGGGAACTTTGCTTTGAGCTCACTCTCAATGGATTCGAGGAAGCTCGCCGTTTGCGCCCACGGAAGCCCCACATCCATGGTGATGGCCCGCTTGATATGAGTTAGAACTTCGGGGATAGATTCGCGAATGCGCCAGAGCTTCATCGCGTGCGACAAGTTCGATGCCTGAACGCAATCGGTGATTTCTCCTTCGTCTAGCGCGGCGCTGAGAGCGTCTTGCAATCTCTCGTCCATCGACTCACCTGGCATGCCAGCCGCTTCAATAAGGACGTACCAAGCGGGTTCCTCCGCAAGTGGTCGTGGTGTGTCTGTGAGCTTGCACGCCATGTCGACATATTCGGCCGACATAAATTCGAATGCGCAGAGTGCATCACCCACGCGTCGGCGAAGGTTGCGCAACAAAACTGGCAGTCTTTCAAATGAATCCGTGGCGACCATCGCAGTGGATGGCGTGCCCATTGGCGGCCGCAACCGCAGTGTCAATCGAGTAATGATGCCCAGCGTCCCTTCCGAGCCGACAAAGATATTCCGCGGGTCAAGGCCCGTGCTGTTCTTTACCAGTCCCTTCAGCGACGAGACAATCGTGCCGTCAGCCAAAACGGCCTCGACGCCGAGGACCGAGTCACGCATGGTGCCGTACTTCAGGACCCGAATACCGCCTGCATTCGTGGATGCGTTGCCACCAACCTGGCAGCTACCGCGCGCGCCCAAGTCGACGGCGAACATCCAGTCACACGCAGCAGCGGCCTCCTGAACGGATTGAAGCGTAGCACCCGCCTGGACGAGCATGATGCCCTCGAGTTCATCGATGTGTTCAATCTTGTTCATCCGCTCAAGATTGATGACCACATCGCCCTCCTCCGGCACGCCCCCGCCAGCTACGCCAGTGAGTCCGCCCTGCACCGTGACAGGTCGGCCTTCGCGATGACATGCTGCGAGGATGTGTGAGACTTCTTCGGTACTGGTCGGGCGGTAGACAACCGCCGGACGGCCGATGGTCAGGCCGCTCCAGTCGCCGAGAAAGCGGTCTTGAATTTCCTCGCCATGTAACCCGGCATCTATTGCCGCGAGGGGAAGGGACACTGTTTCCATGATGCTTTCCTTTTCTCAGGCAGTCTCGGCGCTGGTTACAGGGGTCGAGGTCGACGAGCCGAGCTTGTGTGCCTCATCGATTCCGCCAAAACGCTCGATAAGCGCTGCCTGGTCTTCCTTGGCCATCCGGTCGACTTCGTTCGGGTCGCAGATAGCCAGCAATTCTTGATGCATCTGTTGAAGCACAGCTTCGAATTCCGGGTTTTCGCCGAGGTCGGTGAGTTCCTCCGGGTCTGACTCCAGGTCAAACAACTCGGGGCGGAATCCCACGTAGTAGTGGTACTTCCAGCGGCCCTTGCGAACCATGAAGCCAGCACTGTTGCTACCGGCCGCGTGGTACTCGCTGAGGACGACGCGGTCCTTCTGCGGCGCGCTCGACGCCAATTCGAGAAGAGACTGACCGGGACGCTCACCCATCTCCTTTTGAGGGTCGATGGAAGCTCCCTGAAGAATCGTGGGAAACAAGTCGATAAGGTCAACGCTGGTCTCGTTGACCGACACCGGCACTCCAGGGCCCGTGACAATCATCGGTACCTTGACGCTTTCTTCGTAGAGGGTCGACTTGCCCCATACACCCCGCGCGCCGAGATTATCGCCGTGGTCCGACGTATAGATAATCGTGGTGTCTCCAGCGAGCGACGATCCATCGATAGCCTGGATGATCTTGCCGACATTGTCATCGAGCCAAGACACCAGTCCGTAGTAAGCAGAGAATGCTCGCAGTCGCTCATCGTTATCTGTGAACCAGTGTTCGCCGCCCATGAAATCGGCGTATTCCTGCACCCATGGGTGACGAACATAGCCGCTGCCCGGGTGTAACTTTGGCTCAGGCATTGTCTCCGGTGGGTACATGTCGAAGAACTTCTCGGCAACCACGAACGGAAAGTGCGGTGCCACGAGTCCGATGTAAAGGACGAAGGGCTTTTCGGACTGGTCTTGAGCGGCATCCTTCAGCCACTCGACCGCGCGCGCGGTGACATCACGGTCGTACTCAGTGTAAGTCGATTCCCCGGGCCCAATGCGTTCGCCCAACATGCGTGGACCGTCATGACGCGGCTTAAACGGGTCACGGATAGAACCCCATACCATTCCGTGGCCGCCAACGACGTGCATCGGAACGTGCTCCTTGTCGAACCCGGCCGGGTCTTCTTCGGCGCGATAATGCAACTTCCCAATGCTTTCCACTCGCACGCCATGGTCTTGAAGGACATGCCCCCAGCCTCGCTGAGCGCCGAAATACGGCATCGCATTGTCCCAATGACGAATCTGATGCACCCGCATGCCGGTCGCGAAAGCAGCACGGGCGGGCACGCAAATCGGGCTCGGGGTATAGGCGTTCGGGAAGCGTGTTCCTCGGCTCGCCAAAGCATCAAAATTCGGTGTTTTTACAAAAGGATGTCCCGAGCAACCCATAATCCGGGGGTCGTGCTCGTCGGACATGATGACAACAACATTGCGCCTAGCCATTTATCGTCTCCAAGAACGTTTCCACGTTTAAGGAGAAGGTCGCCTATGCGACAAATCAAATCCAATACAGAATTCGGCTGGCCAAGTATAATTTTTTCTGTATACCGATTGACACAGAAAAAAACACACATAATCATGGTCTTAGCGCATCCATGACCGCGCACATGCGACGGCACTGGGAAGGCAGTCGGGAAAATACCTATCTACGCGCGGGGCGGTATACAAAAAATCAGACGGCTCGTCCCTCAAGGCGTCCGCTGGCGACCAGGAGCCGCACTGTTTGCACAAGCTGGTCTCTAACCGCCATGGCGGCTGGGGTAAGTATCCTGTCGCTGAGCCACACGATTGCTTGGACTCGAGTGAGGAGCGGGGAGTCAATTGCGCGCCGTGAAAGCGTTCCAGTGGCGACTGCCTCGTGACAAAGGTTGCTCGGCAGGACCGCGTATGCCAATCCCTCTTTGACGACCCCAATCAGCATGCCCGTACTGTTCAGTTCGTACCGGATGTCGAGCGAGAGCCCTGCGTTTGCGGCAACGCGCTCAATCACCTTGCGCGCGTCGTAGGCACGGTCTGGAGCTGCAAGGGGGAATCCGGCGATGTCGGCAAGCAGGACACATGATGCTTTGTCGCGCATTAGCTCAGTGGCGCCGAAAAGCATGAACGGCTCTTCCAAGACCGATGTAGAGCTCATTCCTGGGATTTCGGCCGCGTTCGGCATAAGGGCCAATTCTGCAGCGCCCGCTTCCAGCTGAATCTGAATTTCGTGAGACAGCGCATCGGTGACATGCAAGTCTACGAGCGGATATCTCTCTGCCATCGAACGAAGCAAAGGCGGAGCAACGATGGCTGCTATCGCTCCACCGATGCACAGACGTACTTTGCCGACAGGCGAGTCTTCCGTCTGGTTCACATCGCGCTTTAAATTATCGAAACCAGAAATCAGCTCGACGGCACGGGCATACAGTCGCTCACCTGCTTCCGAGAGCTCGACTCCTTTTGCATGTCGCTCGAGCAAGCGTACACCGAGTTCGTTCTCAAGGGCGGCGATGTGCGTGCTTAGCGCCGGCTGCGCAACACCTAGGGTGATTGCTGCGTGGGTGATGCTGCGCGTACGAGCAATCTCTACGAAGTATCGGAGTTGACGGAGAGTCATCGCGAAACATTGTTCATGATGTGGAGCGTGAGAAGAGCACTGCGAGTCCCCAAATAGTAGCGGAAGCGCGGCCGGGCGCGCGCACGAGGCAACGACGCTACTGTCAAACGCTATTGTCCTGCTCTTCGCCACGCCTCGGCTTTGTAACTCAGGCATAGCGATGACGGCGTTGTCCGCATCGGCATCTAACCCACTGCATGATGCTGGGCTACCAGTCCCAGCTAACCAGCGTAGGGCGACCGGACAGTCTCACACTCCAAAGACAGCTCAGTTGCCCTAGCTCGCATGGCGTCGTCCCCGGCAAACAGTCCGCTGTCTGAGCGAAGCTGTCGCTCGAACGGCCGCGTCGCAGCTGCTTCGAACGACAGCAACTGGCCGATCCCGGAAGTAGCTGATCAAGCACAACCGCGCGGTGACACTCGGCTGCCCGTGCGAGACCGACTCGATCCTATCCGATTGCCAGCCAAAGTCGCTGTGCCCTAGCCGCGGCCTCCTCGTTCCGTCGCGCCGTAGTCGAACGAAAGGACTTCGACACTGATAGCTGCTATTCCCTCGGGGCAGTCATCTCGATGCGGCACGCTTTGATCGTCGTTCAAGCTTTGCCAAGTCGACGCCCGTCGCGCCCATCGCAATTTGTGCCGCCAGTTCGAATGCGGCCCCTTGACTGCGAACGTTCTCTTCCGACATTGCGCACCCTTCGAAAAAAAGCTCGCGCCACGCCGAATGAATCGTCTGCGCCATAGCCTGCAATGTGTCCCAGGCTTCCAAATTGGTGTAGCAGAACGACCCCGCATCCGCAATCAACGTCGCTGGCGTCGCGATGCGCGTGCCCTGCCGGTTTACGGCCATTGCCTGAGCGCCACGCCTGCGCGGATATGCAACAACGTCGTACGCGGGCGACAACGTCCACGACCCGTCGCGGTATAGCAGACCGTGGTTACGCGGGTGGTCGTCGTAGTTGCCGACGAGCGCGTTGAACGCCATCCGGCGCCACAGCTCGCGCTGCTGCCGCGCAGAAGGCTGGTTTTTCCCAGCGCACCAGCGCCGCAGTTCATGAGCAAGCTTGACATACGAGCGCTCTGGATCCTCGAGCGTTTGATCACTTCGCAGCCGAAGCGCCGTCGCCGCGCTTGCAAAAAGCGATCGCTCCGCCCCGCCGTCGACAACCTTACGGTCGAAGCGCTTCACCAGGGTGATCTCGTGCGGCCCTACGCGCTCGTGGCGAACCTCCGCCACATCAAGCCCACACGTTCTGGCGAGCGTCATTGCCACGAATTCACGCGATGCCAGGAAGGGTGCGCCGCCGCGCTCCGGCAGTTTGGCGATCCACCACTCGGCTCCATGATCCCCCTCGAGGGACACAGTCACCTTCGCCTTCTCTCCCCCAAGGCCCGTGGTTTTTTCCGGGCCCAGCAGCTTTTGCACCAATAGGCTGGCCGAGTATCCAGGCTCGACCTTTTCCAGTTCGGCCTTCAGCATCTCGAAGGTCGGGGGTAAAAGCTTAATCTTTCGCTCGAGCTGCTCGGGCAGGCACACTTCGAGGGCCCCCACGCCATCGCCTGGAGTCAGGTCCATGCGCTCCACCTCATCAAGCGTTTCGTTTTCGTAACTCGCAAGCAGGAGATCAAGGCCGAAACCGTCCGGCGCCGCGTCGCGCAGCACGCCGAATAGCCCATTCATATTGGTTGTGATTGCCGGCTTGTGCGAACGCGAAAAAGGCAGATTGATCGGATCGACTGGCAGTGCATTGGCGCGCGCCTCGAAGTCCTCGCTGTACGCAAACCGACCGCGTCGCCGTGACCATCCGAACGTGCCGCACTGAACAGGCCTATTCTCGCCCGGCAGCCACACCCACACAGGACGCTCCTTCTCAGCCATGAACGCTCCGTACTCGACCCGACAGACGCGTCGGCAACTTCGGTATCACCTTGGCTATGCCCGCTAGCAAGGCTCCAAACGGATATTCAACGCATCGCGGGCCGGTCTCGGTTGGCATGAATGCTCGCCTATCGCTCCGCAAAACCGCGTGCGCTCCGCGCGACGTCGGCAATGCGCCCTTCGATCAAGGCTTCGAGAGGTGTAGCGTCGCCGAGAAACGCACTTGGCGTCGTGAAGAAATCCCATTTGCTCCAGCCAGCAACGCTTGCCAAGAGCTTCGACACCTTAGCGAGCGCTTTCGAGTCGATGTTCCTGCATAGGTAGAAGCGCGGATAGTACGTGGCAGACCCAATGCCGACGCCGAAGATCCTACCGGCATTGACCGCTCTCACGAATGCTGTCTTCGAAATGTTCAAACCGGTCCTCAACTCTTCCTCAGTGATGAGCGCACCGGTTTCTATCAGTCGCTGTCGATCACGCGACCTTGATAGGCATTAAGGTAATCATCAACAGAGATACCTAAGGTCACGTCGCCGTCCGGATCGGTAGTCGGGTTTAATAGACGTTCTTGAAGAGCGGCTTCCAGGACGTAGACCTTAACTATCCGCCCAAGCCGTTCGTCGGGGATGGCCAGGACCTTCGCAGCCAACGTCGGAGCGAGAGCAACGCCGATCGCACCGCTGAGTCGCTGAAGCTCTTCAAAGACTTCGTCGGCAACGTCTTCTGATCTGGCTTTACGTCGTTGGATCATCGACGAGTCCTTTGAGCAATGAGCTTCTGATCGAGTGGCACTCAACATTGTCCAATCCGAGCGCAGACGGCAGCCCATGCGATGAACGCAACGCAGTTTTGACAAACCAATCGGTCACGTCGTGCCTCAACCCCACCTAAACTTCGATTAC
>NZ_CAJMZL010000038.1:0-59310 GCF_905220305.1 Caballeronia sp. J97
GATTACCAACGCCGAATCATATGCAGGGTTCTCCCATTGGAGGTCAGCCGGTGTCCGTGCGGCCAGCCGATTAAGCGCATAGCCGCGTGGATTTGCGATCACCCGCGCTTCACCGACCCGGTAGTCGAAAGAATCGTGCACGTGACCGTGGATCCACACATGGGCTGCTCTGAGCAACGGGCCTAGATCGCTCACGAACGCCGCGTTCGCCGGGTCGGCACCGTACCGCGGATGAACAGACGATGGCGACACGCCGTGATGCGTCACCACAACCGTTTTCCCCTCAAACGGTGTCGCGAGTTGCTCTCGCAGCCAACTCACGGCCTTCTCGTGCTCCTCGAGCGCGTGTTCCGGCTGAAACCTTTCTCCGTCGCGGTTCATGATGACACGGTGGTCATGTAATCGACGGCGGGCCACCCGCATACTCTGATCACGCGCGCCGTTGAGTGCGTAGTCCGTCCACAAGCAACAGCCCAGGAATCTCACGTTGCCCAGCATGAAAGCCGTTCGCTCAAGGTAGCGAACCGCGGTCCCCGTCGCGCGCGTTCGAATGCGGTCGGCCAACTCGTCGTATTTGTTCCTATAAGCTTCATGGTTGCCGTGCACATAGACGACCGGCGTCGGCCATTTCGCGAAGTATTCGACCGCGTCCGTGCCGTTCGCGATGTCGCCGGCGAGCACGAGCACATCGGCATCAGTCGGCGTGACCAACGTGACGGCGGGAAAGCGCTGATGAACCACTTCGAGATGCAGGTCTGAGGCGATCTGAATACGCACTGCACTCTTCCTTTGCCTTAAGCGTCATACTGGTCACCCTTCGACCTGACCGCGGCCGCACGTCTTCGACGCTGACGATGTGCTATACGTGCGCTCAATGCTCCGGGATCAGACACACACTCCGAAGAGCGCGCTCCACAGAATGCGTTCAACTCGTTTTGCGCCTGCCGCCGTCATTGCGGCCTCGAGTGGCGTGCTGCCGCTCAGAAGCGGGTGCGCTGATCTCAAGAATCGGTCGGCGATCGCCGGAGACTCGAAGACTTCGCCAGCGAGCGCCATGATGCGTTCAGGACCGGACAAGTCCTTCAGGGCGGCAATCAATGCCCGTTGTCGATCCACCAGCCGCGCTAGCCGTCTGCCGCTCGCAAAAAACTGCTCTTCAGAGAGTTCGGTCATATCAATGCTCGCTTTTCTCACAGGCGGGCGAGGCTCGCACCGTCGACGTAGGCATCACGCCGTCGGCATAAGCTGCCTTGGCCCACGTCCGGATCTATCCATTCACCGCTCCGATCACATGCGCTTAGCTTCTGTGACGACGGCCGAGCGGGTCGTCGCCCGCAAGCCACCGGGGCGCTTGCCCTTGACCATGCTGTTCGTGTACTCGAACCAGAAGGCGATCCAAACGAGATGCAGGCGCTGAAGATTTTCAAGGTCTCCGCGACCTCGGGGACCGGATTGCCTAGGTGCGCGTCCGACCGGCTCGCTCGATGGCAAAGACCCTGCTTTCCTTCCTCCTGCGGCCGGTTACCGCATGCCGGTTCTCTACGTCCCGATTGTGACGCTTACCGACCAACTCGTCGGTCAACCACTCTGTTCCGCTGAGCACCGCTGCTACTACCTTCGGTTCCATCTCGGCCCCAAACGCGTCAACTGCCTGGCCGGCAGCGCATTCTTCTGTTTTCCAAGGACACTATTTCAGGTGCTTCATCAGCGTTCAACCCTGCGCACAAATATCCCCAAGCTCGGACCGCCATTGTTCGACTTTTGCTCAGCTGAATATGGGGCTCGCGAAAAACGGTCGAGCGACGTTGGAGCAAGCTTCCGAGCTGATCCAGAAGCGGCTTCTTCGTTGGCGGACGGCATTGACCACACCGATGGCAGTGCAATCGCTGACTTCGTGATGTCGTCGTTTTGGGGATAGTGTCGAAGGAGCATCAACGCCAGCGTTCGCACGAGGTCCCACATCACGCCTTCGTCCATCGTAACCAGCGTTTCGAGGAAGTGCCGTGTGTCGACAACAGACTTTGTCCTGTCTTTGGGTTCGGTCATAGCTGAAACGCAGTTGAAGCGCAGAATCTGTCAACAACTAACGACGCGCACGACGCGGAATCCGTCAAGTCCGCCTATTGGGGGAATGTGACAGCAAACAGCGCACGACGGGGACTTTCAACTTCCAAGCCCGCCCTTGCTTCGCCTAGGCTCGATTCTGCCCCGACTACACTCTCTGCTCTTATTTGCGGCGTAGATCGCGTGTGTTTTCACACGTATATATTAGATAAGATGTGGGAAAGCGCAAGCTCTGCGTCGCCTACAGCGGGGCCTGCTCAGCCCCCAGGAGAGCCGCGTGCCGTAGCGACGATGGATCGACGAAACGGTAGACGCTCTCAAACCTGCACACCGTTGCGCATTGAAAGAACAACGACGCAGGGAAGCTTCCATTGCGGATCTGGGGTTCGAGCACGCCAGATCCCATGACGACACCGATCTCTTGCAGTCGAACTGACAGCCGACTCCAGGTAATCCACGGCTGCTGAGCCAACTCCGCCTCAAACACCGCTGCTGCCCGACCGTCCCAAGATTCAGAAATCTTCAGCGCATCCGACCAGCCGAGAGGAATATCGGTGTTCGCAGCGACTGCCGCCTGCAGAAAGAAACTGAAGCGAAACGTTCCTCGCTGAATCTTGCCCTCGATCGACCGCGCGGATTCGGCAATCCCCATCGTTTCGAGTGCCTGGGCAAGCTGCGCATAGCTGATGTCTTGGCGCATCAACGCGACCTTCGTCGCACGAGAGGCGAGTCCGGACCAAAGCGCATCGATGTTTTCGTTCGATTTCACAAATTAAGCTTGCAATCAAAGCTGCACGTGATATCATTCGCATGTGAAAACACACGCACACATTTCAGATAGAAAGGTTCCGGTAACGAAGAGGTCACTTAAATCAGCGACGTAGTTCCGCACACCACGGTGCCCCAAATTTTCGATCTCGAGCTCGAGGGCCGCTTTTTCTCTCAACAACCGAATGCCCTTACGTTTCCAGACTCGTACCGCGCGGTACACGTACCCGCTACGTCCCTTCACGGCGTAGCCCTTGACTCAAAGACGCACCAAGTGTTCTCCGTAGTCGCCAATCCGGACCTAGTCGCGGTCGGTTATCGACACGCCGTGAATTCTCTCTCCTGGCGTTTGCCTTCACCCGTCGGCGTACCTACTGGCAGCGCAACAGTTTACCGCGTCTGAGCGCCCTTCACGGAAATATGGGGCGGAGTCTTCGAGAAAAGCTGCTCGTCGTTCTACCCCTACGAACATCTTGGGACAGTCCATTCATTGACCATCAGTCCCACCAAACTCCGGCGACCTTACGGGAGATTTTAACCTTCTTTGACCCCGCTTCAGGCGACGACGCTCTGACGATTGTGAAACGAGCTTGTGTCGCAATAAACCTAGGCCCCCGCGTTCGAAGGCGCGCTTTATCCGACAGAGCTCCTACAAGCCCGGGTCGGAACACTTGCTGAACTGCAATGCAATCGGTGCCAATGCGAAGCTCGCGACTTAAAGATTCTCAACCCCTTTCAGATGTCAAGAGCGCTCTCGCCTCAGCGCAAGCGGATGTCGATGATGGTCCTTTTTCTCAATTTTGACGGCGTGCTACACCCCAACGCTGTGCGGTTCAAGGAAGGCGGCACGCCGGTCCTCAACGCACCGGGGCATCGTCTGTTTGAAAGCATCGCGGCACTCACAGAGATCGCCGCAGACTTCACCGACCTTTTCCTGATGCTTAATACATGGTGGACATATACGATCGGGCTCGATCGATGTCTTCGCCATTTGCCAGCTGTCCTTTCATCGCGCGTCGTTGGTTCAGTTCTGCCGCATGCCAGTTCTTGTCCGACACTGCCGCATCGCATTTTGCTAGCAATCGACGCCGCCGCGAACTCGGAAGTGCCAATTCTGATGCTCGACCACGCAGACGCCAGATATCCAGCGCATCTCCTCCACATCACGTTCCTACTCGACCCTCATGTCGGGTTAGCGGACCCGCAGGCTGTGCGCGCATTCCATCGTTTCATATCCCGCGCGGCAGAAAGGGCAGCCAGGAACACCGAGAGCCTGTGAGTGCAAGCCATGGAACGCCTAGCATCTCACGACTCAGACATTCCTCGGTGAAGAGAACTCAGCAGTGGGACAAGCTGCCCTCCCCCCAGTAAGGCCAGGAAGCTGGCCGACCGAACTTCCGCCGCGCTCGAACTTTTTTGGGATCACGCCATACGGCTTTGATGGAGCAACACGAGAAAGCATCGTAAGTTTCTTTAGACGAACATCGAATGCGCATGCTCTACTGCCACGCTCTCTCGCCTATCATAGGATCGTTCCATTAATGGGCACAGGCTCTCAGGTTTCGGCAGATTTCATGGCTGACGAATGCTATCGCCTTGAGTTGTGCGGACTGAGCGGAAAAGCCGCACGCTGGATTGATTTTTTGAACCAGCTTACCTCTCGGTCCGACCTCCAGCTGTTGACCTTACTACCCCTCAGGAACCTCGTTTCCTTGTACCGACTCGTCGAGTATGAGAACCGGTTTTGCCCGGCCTGCTACGCTGAGGACGAACGGGCCGGGCGAGAAAAGTATGACCGGCTCCTGTGGACAATTCGTTGCGTTACTGCATGTCCAAAACACGAATGCCGACTGATTTTCGAGCCCAAAGCAAAGGGCCACCGGCCCCTACCGTTCACGATTCCGGGCATTTCAAGAATTGACGGCAGCAGTCTGGCACGGTTCACCAGCACAAAAGCATCAAGCTATGAGGTAGCCGTCGCTGCGTTGGTGTCTGAATTAGTCGAGGAAATAACCCGAATGACCGCGCGGAAGAAGATATCGTTGATATCGGTCTTTTTGATGCACGCGACAGATTCCCTATTTAACGGGAATCGCGCGGCTCTTGCGCACCACCTCGGACTGTCCAAGTCTCAAGTGCACGGTTGGGTGCGCGACGGCATTGTACCTAGCCTCGCAGGATTGGCTCGCATTGCTTATGCATTTGAATGCACGATGACAGACGTCATCTTAGGGAGAAAAGTGAGTCTGACGCTACGTCGAGGCTACAATTCATCTCGAGGCTTGTTTGCCCTTGCCCGGATATCTGGGCATAAGACGCCTCGATGCGAACTGCTTGCCTCGCTCTTGACGTTCATGAAGCGGAATCCCGATGCGTGTGCTCAAGATGCAGCACGCCACCTGAAACTGGCGCCAAAATTCTTGCGAGAAAACTTCCCGGAGCAAAACAAAGCCCTAGTTATCGCTGGTCGACTGTACAGACAGCGGATAGCCCAGGAGAGGCGCGACGCGAAGGACGAGGCGTATGGAAAATCATATCGTGCTCTATCGGGCAGCGGCACGTATCCATCCAGGAGAAAGGTGGCGAAGAGACTCAAGTTACTGAAGGTTCCGCTAACCTTCGCGGATGAGAAGCGTGCCAAAAAGAAAGCGGACGCAGCTTATGGAATAGAGAAGCGTGTACGTGGGGTTTAGACTTTCGGCCGAGCCCGCTGCACCCGGTCGCACGTCTCACCGAACAAGTCTCTTATCAAACCTCCTGACGAGGAGTTGAAGTCACTTACGCGGTCGCAGCGGCCAGACCGTCAACCTGAAAAGCAGGCTCAACAAAATCCTCGCCGCCCACCGTGAAGCCGCATGCGTCACCGCAGCCTCGAGCGGCGTACCGCCGCCAAAATAGAGATGAAGTCGTTCGGGAACGAGTCGACGTTCGACATCAAAACCAAGGCATCGCGGGCAAGCGCTGTGCTGTGCTCAGATACTGACCGAGCCTTCCGGGACCCAAGCAATCCGGCCTGTTGGTCAGCCTGCAGACCATGTGTCTGCCATTCGCGAAAAGCTGGCCTCCGCACTATTAGTGTATGGTCCCACTCATTCTGTGCGAGCCGGACGCCTTTCAACATCGGTGGCTTTCGGGACTCACACGGTACGCGTGACCAGTTCGCGCTCCCTGCCCGAGCAGTTCGGCTGCGCTTTATCCGCCGAAACCAACCGCCCCCCGACGAGTCAGGTCGCCGTTCGTACTCCCGCTCCAACGCTCAACTCTCGTGCACCCGGACAGCGCCTGCGAGTTTTCCAGACGACAACTGCGGCGTGACCTAGACTGAAAGTGCGGTGCTACTTCCTTTCGGGCTTCGAATGATTGGCATGAGTGCGCCGGCGTCACTACCATTGAGCTCCCCCGTTCGACAGTCCTCGCACTCTCGCCACGAAAAGAAGGGAGCGCCGCCGCCGGCTCCCGTCACGTCTCTATTTGCGGCGCGAACTGCGCACCCCAAGGCCCTCCGGCATCCCGTCACTTGGGCGCGGCGGCTGAAT
Organism: Caballeronia sp. J97; assembly: GCF_905220305.1. NCBI lineage: Bacteria > Pseudomonadati > Pseudomonadota > Betaproteobacteria > Burkholderiales > Burkholderiaceae > Caballeronia > Caballeronia sp. J97. Next base: position 6,369 of record NZ_CAJMZL010000038.1, read on the forward strand.
GCTTTCGAGGCGTGCCTACCGCAGACTCGACTCGCGGGCTTCAGATGCCCGCTGCCTGACGCGAACAACGAACAGATGCGTGCGCTCGCGCTTGCGCCCATGGACGCGCAGTCTGATGACTGGAGACGGCTCAAACGGATGACACCCGGTAGTCGATAGTAACCGCCGAGACCACCGGCCATGACGAGGAGAGTTCCGGACGAACCTTTCGGCCCGCGAAGTGAGACCTCTCACCCGCTTCGGCGTGTTGCGTAGGCCCATAACCTTGTGTAGGTGCTGTTCGCGCCAGGCGCTTGAAAGGATTTCATTATCCGATGTTCTTTGGAAGATCCCCATGAAACTATGCAATTGCGTACTGCGAAAGCGGACACGTCCAAGCAATTGGATATCGATATCTACGCACGTACGTTTCAGCTAACGCTGAAGGGAGAATGTCAATGAGCGTTCAGTTACCCATCTCTCTGCACCCACTTTCCACGTGGCCGCACAATGAGATGCTCTGGTCCGAGGACGTTCCTCGTGGCCCCGGGAGACCGTACACCGACGAAGAATTCCTCGAGGAAATAGAAAAGTGGGGAACCCCCGAAAAGGGCCGAAAGTACATTATGCAGTCTCGACTGCGCGCCCCAACGCGCAAAGTTCAGGGTCGAGCACGTAACGTGGTAAGCCACTACACCTCCCATAAGATGGCCCGACGTGTCGCAACTGAAAGCAGGAGCGTCGAGTTTCCAGCAGTAATTCGATACGACCTCGATTGTGTCACTCGAGAGTTCTATTGTCAGCCAATGGACGTTGCCATTTCAACAACAATCAAGAGGAAGTCAAAGGAAGGGAAAGAGACGGAGTACACAACCGACGTACGGTACACCCCCGACATTCTGCGGTTGGAAGCCGCAGGCCCATCTGTTGAAGAATGGAAAAACGAAGAAAAGCTTTTAACGTTGGCAGCGAAATATCCGTCGAGATTTTATAAAAGCGAAAGTGATGGGAAGTGGCATTGTCCCGAACGTGAAAAGTTTTTTTCCGAAATGGGCATTACGTTTCGTCTCCGCTCAAGCGCAGAGCACAATCCAATCTTTACATCCAACCTTGATTTCCTAAGGGACTATTTCGTCGCCGGTTCGCCACTCACCGATGATGCGTGGAACGCTATCAAGAGAATAGTCGACAAGGTTGGAGCGATCAGTCTCGCCGCTCTTAACGAGAAGGCCTTCGACGACGAAACGCCGTGGAACGACGACCAGGTCATGCCAACGCCGAAAGGCAGATTTCTTGTCGATGATGTCTTGCAGGCGATCGTGGAGCGGCGTTTGTGGGTCGATCTTGATTACGAAGACTTATCCGACGCTCACGAAGTGATTGTCTGCGCAAGTCGTGAACAACTCGAGAGAGTTGTTTGGCTCCGCCCTCCACCTCATGCTGCGACCGAAGACTTCATATTCAATGTCGACGTCGGCAGCAAGTTTACGTTCCGCGGTCACCCGGAAGTCTACACCGTGGCGGCAATCCCGGCCGGGAAGGTTCTATTCCACGACGCCTCCTCCGTGGTTTTTGAAGATCTGTCGGAGAACCAGTTTGAAACCTTGTTACTTAACAACGACATCCAACTCCTTTCCACACCGAAAACTATTGATGAACTTTTGGCACAGTGTGAGTACGTCAGCGACAAGAGAATTCGAGATGCTCATAATAAATTTCGGTTACTGAAAGCACTGGCGAGTGGACAGAACGTGCCCCTGTCTTGCGACTTGCGGACCATACAGCGATGGAAACAAAAACTCCGCGAGGCTGGCGACTCCGAGCCCATGCAAGTCCACGCTCTGATCTCCAAGCGGCCCGGCGGCAGGGGGCAACAGATTGCCGACGAACTGCTCCAATTAATCAAAGAACAGGCAAAGCGCGACAACACTCCCCGAAACCCGCCGGGGAGCAGTTCATTTTCCTCATTCAAAAAGCTATGCCGTGAAAAGGGACTGAAACCTTGTTCAAGAAATACGTTCTACCGCCGCTTTGCCGAGTTTCATGACATCCTCGCACGTAAAGGTGCGCGCTGCGCAAATAACGCCGAGCCTCAAATCTGGTACCTGCATCGCGAAGACAAAATACACGGCGGGCGCCCGTTCCAGCGAGTGCATATTGATCACACGCAACTCGACATTATAATCCGGATCCGCGGGTGGGGTGGACGTACTTATAAAATTCGTCCGTGGATAACAATAGTCATGGATGCAACGACGCGAGCAGTCCTCGCATTTTATTTGTCCGCTCACACCCCAAGCACTACAAGCTGCATGATGGCTATCAGGGCCATGGTCGCGATTCACAAGCGCGTACCGGAATATATCGTCGTTGACAACGGTAAAGAGTTTCATGCTCGAGCATTTGACCAATTATGCGATCTAAACGACATCACGCTGGAATATCGCCCCGCGCACGAATCTCGATTTGGCTCGGTTTGCGAGCGACTATTTGGTACAACCAATACAGTGTTCATCCGGGATCTTGTCGGCAATACTGCAGCGATGCATAACGTGCGAATGATCACAAGGCAAGTAAATCCTCTTTTTGCCGACCATCTGAGTTTCGTCGAATTGCATGGTCGACTGGAGCACTTCTTCTTCGTGGAGTACAACAGAGAACGTCGTCATCCAGCTCACGATCATACGCCCGAAGAATACATGAACAAACGGTTTATCGAGACGGGGCGGCGGTTGCGCAGAATTCGGCCTTATAACGAGCAATTCATGATCGAGACTTGCGTACCCGCGTCACGCGGCGGTGTCCGGGAAGTTGATCCTCAAAGAGGTATTTTGATTGATCGACTTCACTATTGGGCCGACGAATTCGCGGGTCGGCGGTTTAGGGAGAAAGAGGTCGAAGTACGTATCGACATGTGGGATGTGAGTATTGCATACGCCCGTGTGGGCAACCATTGGGTCAAATGCGTTTCGAAGCTTCTCGCTCGGTATCGTCGCCTGACCGCAATCGAGCTTCGCTATGCGCTGTATGAAGTTCGCTGGCGTCTTCGCAAAGCTCCCGAAGAGTGCTTTCCCCAACTGCTCGATGAGGTGCTTTCCGACCATGATCTCCCGGCTGTCGCTGATGCCACGGCTGCAACGAGCCGGATTTATGGCGCCTACGGGTTGGGAGCAATCGCCGATCGCCTGAGCGCTAGCGAAACATCGGATCGCGATGATCCCGATTCGCGATCGCCAGAGACCGAGTCTCCAAGTGATAGCGGTGCCAATTCATCGGCACGCCAAGCTCAAAAGACCGCCGAGAAGCTCGTGTTGAACGATTCGCTGCTGCGTCGCTTCGATGTAGACTATGATTCGCTACCGACTCAACGTCCATTATAGCCGTCGTAGGAGTGCCACATGAGCATTACTCGAGAACAGGCGATTGCCGGCAGCCCTAAAGATAAAGAAAAGTACTTGGAAGGGCTGCGGATTCCCCACCGCAATCAGACCGACATCACAACCACCATCGCCGACAATCTGAAACCAGGTGCGGGACTGACGATCATCCTGCTAGTCGGTCCACCGGGTGTGGGGAAGACGACTATCGGCAGAATGGTGCTTCGACAACTGCTAGACTCGTTTGCTATTCAGATACAGGAAGATCCGAGCGTCATTCCTGCCGTTATGAGTGAGGTGGACGCACCGGACAGAGGCGAAGTGAATTTCGTTTTGTTCTACTCGCGCTTGTGTCATGACTTGCTTTCACCGAGCCACTTGGACGGGATCAGGATCATCAACGAATCAACAGAGCCCCTGGACCAAGTCCGCAACAGCCGATTGTTGTTCGAACGCGCGCTTTGGGCACGTCAAGTCGAGTATCTGATACTCGACGAAGTACTCCATCTTACGAATAGTATCACGGACCCAAAGCAGTACGGAAACTTATTGAAATCGCTATCCAATCGGGCAGGATTCAATCTTCTTTTGCTGGGAGCGTATGGATGTGAGAAGCTTGTCCTTGCAAGCGGTCAGCTTGCAAGGCGTATCAAAGTGGTGCATTACCCGAGGTACTATGACAATAGGAAAGATTTCGAAGCGTATTGCATCGCCGTGAAGTCGTTTGCTGAGGCTCTTCCGGTACGGTGCAAGGTCGACGTGAAGAACTGCGTGGGTTATCTCTTTCAAGGTACTTTCGGTCTCCTTGGGCAAACCTTCGATATCCTTAAGGAAGCTACAAAGCCTTGCATCGCGGACGGTGAAACCGAATGGAAGGACGAATACATCCGTCGGTCAATGCCATCTATAAAGGCTCAACTAGCGATTGCTAGAGAGACCGTTTCCGGCGAGTCGACCATTCTGCCATTTCTACAGGGAGAGGCGCTGCACGAATATGCTACGGAAGATCAGGTCCGGGCCCAGTTGAAGCTAGAGGCGGAGCGTGCCAAAGCGCTACGCACAAGGTAACTGGATGACGTCGAGGCCGAAGTTGGGTTCACGTCCGGGAGGCTGGCCTGAAGAGGCACCCCCGCGCTCTGTATTGTTCGCTTTGCCGCGGGAAGGATCCACCGGCGATTCGTTCGAGGATCTTCTAAGCTATTTCCGTCGCATCTGCGGTCGACATGGTGTTCATCCCTGGGCGCTGGCGAACCATGCGGTCGGACCCTTAATTGGTGTCATCCCGGCCAAAAAGTATTATGCCCTGGCAGTATGTGGAGTCGGTGAACTATCGGCGAAATGGTCAAGTGCGCTAAGCAGATTGACACTGCGTACCGACCTCCATCTAGCGACTCTGTTACCCCTTCGCTCTGTAGTATCGAATCATGGTCTTATTGCGACCGTCGAACGCTATTGCCCGCGTTGCTATGCAGACGACGAAAAGGCTGGCCGGCAGAAATACAATCGATTACTGTGGGCAATCAAGTGTGTTACCGCCTGTCCCGTGCACAGGTCGGTATTGAAGCCAGTACCGCTAGCGCCGCATAGATCGAGTACCGCTTGGCTTCCCGGAGTTTCAGCGCTCGATGGCGCGAGTCTCGCTGCAGACGTTGCTGATGAAGCACATCCGCACGAAGTCCAAACTGCATGGCTCGTTGTCGACCTAATGAATGTCAGTTGGATGCGACCGACGTGGCTCAACGAGGCGCCTTCAGTTCCAGCTTTTCTTCGCAACGCCTGCGAATCACTGTTTAACGGAAACGGCGCAGAATTCGGTCGCCATCTTGGAGTCGGCAGCGACGTGCTTTATTCCTGGATGAGAGGGCGGACGTCCCCGCCTCTCTCGCGGCTCGCTCTGATTGCATATTGCTGTGGCTGCAGCATTTTGGACGTACTGTATGGAAGCTGGAAGATTTTAGGAAAAACCGAGCTACCGCCAAACCGTGGAGTCAACCGCTCAGGGAAGACTCGAATGAAAAGGAACAACCGGTGGAAGACCTTCGCCAAAACTGAACTCGATAAATTAATAGAGTCAGGCGTTGTCACCACCCAGATGGAAGCGGCGGATAGACTTGGAATCTCGTTAAGTTATTTGCGCATGATTGCACCGTTGCAAGTGGCGAAGCTGGTCGCGTCCCGCAAGAAAATTCTGCGGGATATCAGTATAACTAAGCAACAGCAAAAATTTGCTGAATTTCAGAAATCTTACGAGGCGCTCAAGCATCTGGACAGTATTTCGTTTGAGAAAGTAGCCGCTCGTGTACGAGATACGGCTCACATTAAGTTTGACTACAAGGAAAGCGCTTTTTTAGCTAAACGATTCAAAGAATTGAAGGCTCACCGAAGCGCAGATAGGAAGACCCGAAGGAACCAAGTTCATCGAGACCCTATTTCTACTAAAAAACCAAAACGCTAGTCAGTACAATAAATTGGTGTCGTAACCGATCAGAGTAACTCCACGGCAGGAGCGGGTACGTCTACATCGAGACTCGCGGTAACAGTCCGATTTTGGACCACGATACTCGACGAGTACAACCAATTCCTGTCGTAAACGACATTCATTGAGTAACTCCACACCCAGGTCTGAGTCATCCCGCGCGCGCCACTTGGCGGAAGGCAGCCGGAGTCGAACCGACCAGAGAGTGTCTGACACCCTCTACCGGGTTTGAAGCCCGGCCGCACCACCGGATACGAATGCCTTCCTTCCGGGAACCGCGAGAAGCAGCGCCGGCCAGAATCCGGCCGGGCGTCCGATTATAGCGACGCTTCTTCACCCGCTGCCATCGCGGGAGCGCGGCTGTCGCCGCCGCATCAGGCGGTAGGCGCAATAAAGCAGCGCCGCCGCCACGAGCACATCCACCGTGGTCGCGCCATGCGATTCGAGCGCGAGCACCGCGACATGCAACTGCCGATCGAACAGCGCCCCGCCCAGAAGCCAGAACGACGCCCACGCAACGATCCCCGCCGCATCCCACAGGAAGAACGCAAGCGCGGCGATCTGCGTCGTGCCCATCAGCGGCGGCGTCACGAGGCCGAGCCCCGGCACGAACTTCGATACGGCGACGATCGGCGGGCCATGCCGCTCGAACAGTTCGCCTGTCGTGCGCATGCCGCTATCGACCGCATACGATCGGCGCGACAAGGCCGCGACGAGCCGCCGCCCGTAGATGCGCCCCGCCGAGAACCATACGCTGTCGCCGAGCAGCGCCCCGCACAGCGCCGCGAACAGCACCTGCGCGAAGGACAATTGCCCGCTCGCCACGGCCGAGCCCGCGAATACGAGCAACGGCGCGGACGGCAGGGGCACGCCAAGACGCGTGAGCAGAACGTTTGCGAACACCGCCGCGCCGCCCCATTGGACGACCGCCGATGGCGGAATCTGGATCAATCCGCACCTCGCGATCGCAAGCTACGACGCATCGATAGAAACATCATTCGGACCTCGACTCGACGAGCATCACCGGCACGCTTCCACACCCTGCGCTATTCGCAATTTCGATGCCGCGCCACGGCGTGCCCTCGCCGTGATCGAAGGCCATCGGGTCGACGCGGCGGTCCGGCCGCAGCACGTTGAACGGCCACGACGGACGCCGCAGGCGCTCGTGCACGACCGACCCGAGCCAGATCGGCGCAGGCGGCGCGCCCGCGCCGTGCCGCACCGCGTAGTGCGTCGGCCAGAAGCGCAGCACGTCGCGCTCGTCGGCGCCGCGTATCGAACGCGCGAACGCGAGCTTCGACGGCTCGCCGTTGTTCAGGCGCGGCAGCGCGGGCAGCGCCATCGCCGGCGCATTCGGCAGCACCACCGACATCACGCTTTTGGTGCTCACGTGCGACACCTCCGTCCAGCCGCGCGATATCAGCTGCGCGCGAATCTGCTCGGGCGTCGCCGCCCATTGCACGGTGATCGGCTCGCGGCGATCGCCTTCCATGGTCGAGCGATAACACGAGAACGTGCGCCACACCGAATCGGTCCATTGAATCGGCGTGATGACGATGGTCGACGGCACCGCGCTGTGCGCTTCCGTTTCGTCGCTCAATTGCAGCGCGACGCTCGCGCAGATCACGGCCAGCACCGCGACCGGCATCAGCGGCCGCGGTTTCGGCTTGGCCGGATTGCGCCACACGGCCGTGAGCGCGATCAGGAAGACCCAGACGGCCGCGAGCGCCGCGCTGCCGAGCGCATCGGAAATGGTGAAGCGCCCGAAGTACAGCCCCGCGAGCCCGACCGCCGTGACGATGGCCGAGGTCGCCGTCGCGACGAACACGCCGGTCAGAAGGCCCACGCGCCGCAGCAGCAGGAACGCGAGAAAGCCGTAGATCACGACGGTCGCCGCGACGTCGCTGTTCGGGAAGCGATGCTCGATCGGCGCGAAGGACACGAGCATCGGCTCGCGCGCGCTGAAGCGGATCGCCGCGACGAGCAACTGCGAAAACACGACGGCGACGACCCAGTACGTGACCGTGCGCCAGCGCCGCTCGAAGCTCATCCAGACGATGACCATCGCGCCGAGCGCGAGCAGCGTCTGCGTGCTGCCGAGCGTCGCGGCGGCGTCGAGGATCGAATCGGCCCAGGTCGACTGGAACGATTGCAGCAGCCGGTAGATCGACACGTCGACCTGCACGATCGACGCGCCGCGCGCAACGTTCGCGAGCACCGAGAAAAAAAGGATCGCCGAGGCGAGCAGCAGCACCGAGATCATCACGATGAGGCCGGTCGCCGGATTGCCCGGATCGAGCGCGCGCGACACGAGCCGCGCAGGCAGGCCGCCACCCTTCTGCGCCCAGGCGAGCAACGCGTCGCGCGAGGCGATGGTCCAGCGCATCGCGTGCGAAACGATCACGCGCGCGAGATTGAACACGATCCAGGCGAGCGCCGCGATGAGAATCAGGATCACGACGAGCCGGACCGACACCGCGCCCGCCAGCTCGATCGACGCGCCGAACACGACGCCCGGCAGAATATGCGTGGGCGCCCAGACCAGCGCGCTCAGAATGTTGACGACGAGAAAACGCGTGGGCGTCATGCCCGTCACGCCCGCGACGACCGGCACGACCGCGCGCATCGGCGCGACGAAGCGCGCGAGCACGACGCTCTTCGCGCCGTGGGCATCGAAATACTTCTTGCCGGCGACGAGCGCGCCCGGATGCGCGCGAAACGGCCACATCTGCGCGATCCTGTCCGCATAGTGCTGCCCGAACCAGAAGCTCGCGGCGTCGCCGGCGATGGCGCCCGCGATCGCACAGACGAATACCCAGCCAAGATTCAGCGCGCCGGCGCCGACCAGCGCGCCCGCGATGAACATCGCCGTGCTGCCCGGTACGAAAGTGCCGATGAACGCGACCGATTCGAGAAACGACGCGAGCAGCACGACCGCGAGCGCCCACTCGGGGTGGCCCGACAAGAGGTGCAGCAGTTTGAAGTAGGAATGCTCCATCGTGATCGACAGACGAAGGCGCGAACGGTGCAATCGTCAGACGGACTCGTGCCAGCGGCTATCGGCGCGCACCAGATGCAGGTCGCGGTGGAATCGAGTGTACCCAACCCGGTCGAAGAACTCCAAAATCTGTATCGCGCGCTTGCGGCCCAGCGCACTGGCATCGCGGAACGCGGCCGCGCCGATCGCGCCGCCCTGCGTTTGCGCCTGCTGCGCGACGAGCCGCGCCAGCGCGCCGATCGACGCACGGCAATAGAACAGATCGCGCACGACCTGGAACACGTCGCCGCGCCGCGCGAGTTTCTTGAGAAGCCTGCGCATCTCGTCCTCGCCGATGCCGTGCGCGCTCGCGAGATCGCGCACCCAGGGCGGATCGAAGCGCCCCTGTTCGAGCGCCGCGAGCACCGCGCACGCGAGCGTCTCTTCCTTCTCGTCGAGCGTCACCGCGTGCGACGGCAGATGCAGCCACGGCCCGCTCTTCGCGATCGACCCGCTCGCCACCGCGTCATCGACGAGCGCGCGCCACAGCGCATCCGGCGCGAGCGGCGCGGCCATGCGGCGCAGACGCGCGGCGTCGGGGCCTTGCTCGTCGGGGAAGCGCGCGTGAAAAGCGGCGAGCGCGTCGAGCAGGCGCGCGTTCAATGCATGCCAGTGCGATGCCGCGATCAGCAAGGCATCGTCGTGCAACGCGACCGTGCGCAGATCGTCCGGCAATCCGACCGACGCCGCCGTCATGCCGCACAGATGCTCGATCAGCGCGCGCGGCAAGCCATGCGGCGCCTGCGCGACAAGCGCATCGGCGCGGCCGGTGTCGAGCATCGCGCCAAGGGCGTCGAGCCATGCGCGGCGCTGCGGCGTGCGGCGCTTGCGCTCGGGCGCGAACGGATCGAGCACGCGTCCGCCGCCGACCGTTCTGCTCGCCTGCGCATTGCGCACGATGAAGCGGTCGCCGGGCAGCGCGCACACCGGAGCCTCGAAAACGAGTTGCACGCGCGCCGTGTGTCCCGGCGCGAGCGTGTCGGCTTCGAGCAGCGCGACATGCGCGACGCGATGCGTCGTGCCGAGATGCACATGTAACGGCGCCCAATGCGTGAGCGTGAGTGGCGCGTCCTGCAATATCGTCAATTCGACGTCGAGGCGCGCGGATGCGCGTGTGAGCCGCGCATCCACGATCCAGTCGCCGCGCGCGAGCGCGTCCTTGTCGATGCCCGCGAGATTGAGCGCGCAGCGCTCGCCCGCCCGACCCGTCTGCGCCGCGCGATTCTGCGCGTGGATGCCGCGCACGCGCACGGGCTCGCCGCGCGAGTCGCGCGGCGCGAGCGCGAGCGTGTCGCCGATGTTCACGCGGCCGGCGAACACCGTGCCCGTCGCGATCGTGCCCTGCCCCGTCAGCGTGAACACGCGATCGACGGCGAGCCGGAAGAAGCCGTCGTCGCGGCGCGTGCGCCAGTGAGCGGCGGCATCGTCGAGATGCGCTTTCAGCGCGACGACACCCGCGTCGCCGTCTTTCGTCGCATCGGTGTCGAAAAGCGGCGCATCGCGCAATGGGCCTTGCGCGAGCAGCGCTTCGATTTGCGCGCGGACATCGTGCACGCGCGCCGCTTCCACGCGATCGCACTTCGTCACGGCGACCGCACCGCGCGTCACGCCGAGCAGTTCGAGGATCGCGAGATGTTCGCGCGTTTGCGGCATCACGCCGTCGTCGGCGGCGATCACGAGCAACGCGAAGTCGATGCCGCACGCGCCCGCCGCCATCGTGTGCACGAGCTTCTCGTGACCGGGCACGTCGATGAAGCCGAGCACGCCGCCGTCGTGCAAAGGCACGTAGGCGAAGCCGAGCTCGATCGAGATGCCGCGCGCCTTCTCTTCCTTGAGCCGGTCGGTGTCCACACCCGAGAGCGCGCGCACGAGCGTGGTCTTGCCATGATCGATATGCCCCGCCGTGCCAACGATCATTCGCGTGCGTCCAGTTGCGCGATGAACGCGGCTTCATCGCCTTCTTCGAGGCAGCGCAGATCGAGCCGCAATGCGCCGTCCGCGATGCGCCCGATCACCGGACGCGGCAATTCGCGCAGCCGCTTCTCGATGCGGTTCAGTTGTCCGCTGGGCCGTTTGCCGCTCGCGACGCGCACCGCGAGGCCGTAGCTCGGCAGCACGTCGACGGGCAATGCACCGCTGCCGATCTGGCTGAACATCGGCTCCGCGGCGACCGTGAAGGCATCGCCGACCAGGCGCTGCAACGCGGGCTCGATGCGTTCTGCGGCGAGGCGCATCGCGTCGGCGGGACGCGTGAGCAGACGCAAGGTCGTGAGACGCTCGGCCAGCGTTTCGGGCGCGCGATAGAGACGCAGCACCGCTTCGAGCGCCGCGAGCGTCAGCTTGCCGACGCGCAGCGCGCGCTTGAGCGGATGCTTCTTGATCTTCGCGACGAGATCCTTGCGTCCGACGATCAGCCCCGCTTGCGGGCCGCCCAGCAGCTTGTCGCCGCTGAACGTGACGAGGTCCGCGCCAGCCACGACCGTCTCGCGCACGGTCGCTTCGCGCGGCAAACCCCATTGCGCGAGATCGACGAGCGTGCCGCTGCCGAGATCCACCGCGACCGGCAGTCCGCGCGCTCGCGCGAGCGGCGCGAGCTCCGCGAGCGTCACTTCCTTCGTGAAGCCGCTCACCGCATAGTTGCTGCAATGCACCTTCATCAGCAGCGCGGTCTTTGCGTTGATCGCTTCGTCGTAGTCTTTCAGATGCGTGCGATTCGTCGTGCCGACTTCGCGCAGCTTCGCGCCCGCGCGGCTCATGATGTCGGGAATGCGGAACGCGCCGCCGATCTCGACGAGTTCGCCGCGCGACACGATCACTTCCTTGCGCGATGCGAGCGCGGACAGCGTCAGCAACACGGCCGCCGCGTTGTTGTTCACGACGGTCGCGGCTTCGGCGCCCGTCAGCTCGCAGATCAGGCCGTTGATGAGATCGTCGCGATCGCCACGCGCGCCGGTATCGAGATCGAATTCGAGATTCGCGGGGCGCGTGAGAATCTCGGTCACGGCCCGCACCGCTTCATCGGGCAACAGCGCGCGGCCGAGGTTGGTATGCAGCACCGTGCCCGTCAGATTGAAGACGCTGCGCACGCTGCTGCGCGTGCGCTTCGCGAGCCGCGCGCCCACCGCATGGGCCAGTTGCGCATCGCTCAGCGCTTCGACGGATGCGCGGCCCGCCTGTGCATCGCCGCGCCATGCATCGAGCGTCGTGCGCAAGGCGGCGAGCGTCTGCGTGCGTCCGTAGGCGGCGATCACCGCATCGAATTCCGCCGATGCCAGCACGCGCTCGACCGACGGCACACGAGCCATCAATGCGCGCAGTTCGCCGCCATCGCCGCCTTTGACGTCGCTCATCGATCGTCTTCCGTTTGTTCGGGCCACAGCCACGGATGAGGCGCCGCGCGCCGATAGCCCGCATCGCCCATCAACAGGTCGAGAGTCAGGCTCGCGAGATCGTCGGCGTAGGGCTCGAAATCGTAAGCCTTCTCCTGATAGCCGATCTTGCGGTACGTGCCGCATTCATCGCACGATTCGGCCTTGAGCGGCGCGCTTTTCGCCTTCGCGGCCTTTTCGTCCTCGGGTTCGTCGCCCGCGCCCATCACGTGATAGGCGATGCCCTTGGTCGAATCGCAGTTCGTGCATTTCGCGCGGACCACGTGAAGTTCCGTCGCGCAGAGTCCGCATTGGGCGTAGCGATAGCCTTCGTACGCGCCGCCCACGCGCACGATGCTCGCGACCGGCACCGAGCCGCATACGGGACATACGCCGGGCGTGTCGAGATAGGGCACGTCCTTCGTGTCGATACGGCTTGCGAGATCGGTCCACACGACTTGCAGCGCGGCCGCGATGAAAGGCGCGGCGGCCGGATCGATCTCGGCGAAGCGCAGCGCGAGGACCGCGTCGGCTTGCGCGTCGAGTGCGGCGGCGTCGAGCGTGCGCAGGCGGACGACGAGTTGCGCGAGCGCGGGCGTCAGCGCGCCCGCGGCCTCGATGCTGTCGAGCAGCATGAACAACACGTCGCGCCATGCGGGATCGCGATCGTCCGTGAGCGCGGGAACGATCGGCATCGAATGACGCTGATTCAGTTCGATCGATGCGCGCGCGGGCATCGTCGCGTTGAATTGGGCGAGCACGCGCTGCTGGGCATCGGCGAGCGCGGCCATCAGGCGCAGGTAACCGGAGATGGGATTGCTCGCGTCCGCGAGTTGCAGAAGACGCGCGGCGCGCGCGGCGAACACCGTGCCGCGTTCGGGCATGCGCAAGCGCGGAATGGCCGATGGATCGAGCGATTCGATTCTCGCGGCTTCGACTATGCGTTGGACCACGGAAGGTTTCCTCGCGGGGTGGGCGGTCGACCGAGCATATCAGCAAATTCGATATGAAATGGACCGCACACCCCGCACGCATTGGCCCAACGTCGCGACAGACTTCTACTTCCCGATAATCTCCCTGAACCACCTCGGATGATGCTTCCTCGCCCATCCGTACGTGACGGTTCCACGCGTCATCGCGCCGATCGAGCCCTTCACCCACAGCGCGGCATAGATATGCACGATGATCGACACGATCAGCACGAACGCCGTCGCCGCGTGCACGACCGACGCGAGGCGAATGACCGTGACCGGGAAATAGAACGCGAAGTATCTGCGCCAGATCACGATGCCGCTCAAGAGCAGCAACACGAGACTCGCCACCATCACGAAGAACAGGATCTTCTGTCCCGCGTTGTACTTGCCGATCTCGGGCAGCCGTTCTTCGCGATTGGCGAGCACATCGTTCATCTGCTTCATCCACTGGACGTCGCTGCTGTCCAGAACGTTGTGATGCCAGAAGCGCAGCGCGAGGATCATGAACGAGACGAACATCACGCAGCCGATGAACGGATGCAGGATGCGCGTCCACTGCCCGCCGCCGAAAATCGCGTAGAGCCATGACATCGACGGATGGAACATCGCGAGCCCGGACAACGCGAGCAGCACGAAGGTGATCGCCGTGATCCAGTGATTCGTGCGCTCGTTCGGCGTGTAGCGCACGATCAGACGATGACCCTTCACGTCACGCAGTTCGCTATCGTGTTTCATCTGTACGCTCCTGTCCGCCTTCCCGGCGACGCCGCACCTCTTCCGCTTCGCGATGCGCTTCCAGTTCGTCGTCCTCGGTGACTTCGTTCGGGCCGATGCGCGTGTAGTGGAAGAAGCCCGCAAGGGCCGCGATCACGATGCCCGCCATCGCGAGCGGCTTGGTCACGCCCTTCCAGATCGACACGAGCGGGCTGATGTGCGGGTCCTTCGCGAGTCCGTGATACAGCTCCGGCTGATCCGCGTGATGCAGCACGTACATCACGTGCGTGCCGCCCACGCCCGCCGGATCGTACAGACCCGCATTCGCGAAGCCGCGCTCCTTAAGATCCTCGATGCGCTCGGCCGCCTGCTGTTGCATGTCGACCTTGGTGCCGAACATGATCGCGCCGGTCGGACACGTCTTCACGCACGCGGGCTCCTGCCCGACCGCGACGCGATCCGAACACAGCGTGCACTTGTACACGCGATGATCTTCCTTCGAGAGCCGCGGAATATTGAACGGACAGCCGGTGATGCAATAGCCGCAACCGATGCAGTTCTCCTCGTGAAAATCGACGATGCCGTTCGTGTACTGCACGATCGCACCCGGCGACGGGCACGCCTTCAGACACCCCGGGTCCTCGCAATGCATGCAGCCGTCCTTGCGGATGAGCCATTCGAGGTCGCCTTTCGGATTCTCGTATTCGGTGAAGCGCATCACCGTCCACGAATGCTCCGTGAGGTCGCGCGGGTTGTCGTAGACGCCGGTCGTGTGACCGATATCGTCGCGCAGATCGTTCCACTCCATGCACGCCGTCTGACACGCCTTGCAGCCGATGCACTTCGACACGTCGATGAGCTTCGCCACCGTGCCCGTCACCGGCTCGCGCACCTGCGTCTGCGGCGTGGTCGTCGCAGAGAGGCGTTTGATATCGAGCGATTGCAGAGCCATCTCGTCCCCCTATGCCTTCTCGACCTTCACGAGGAACGACTTGAACTCGGGGGTCTGCGAGTTTCCATCGCCCACGGAAGGCGTGAGTGTGTTGACGAGATAGCCCGGCTGCGCGAGGCCCTTGAAGCCCCAGTGCAGCGGCAGGCCGACGGTGTGCACCTTCTTGCCCTCCACGGTCAACGGCTTGATGCGTTTGGTGACGAGCGCCACCGCGACGATATGCCCGCGATTGCTCGACACCTTCACTCGATCCCCCGCGACGACGCCGACTTCCTTCGCATGTTCCTCGCCGATTTCCACGAACTGCTGCGGCTGCACGATGGCGTTCAGCCGCGCGTGCTTCGTCCAGTAGTGGAAATGCTCGGTGAGGCGATACGTGGTCGCGGTGTTCGGAAACTTGTCGCCGGTGCCGAACGCGGCCCGGTCGTCCGCGAACACGCGCGCGGCCGGATTGCTCGTCACGGCCTTGTTGTCCGGGAAGAACGGGTTGTAGCCGAGCGGCGTTTCGAACGGCTCGTAATGCGTGGGGAACGGCCCTTCGTTCATGCCGTCACGCGCGAAGAAACGCGCGACGCCCTCCGGGTTCATGATGAACGGGCTCATGCCCTTGTCCGGCGGCTCGTCGGCCTTGAAGTCGGGCACGTCGGGGCCGGCCCAGGCGCGCCCGTTCCACGCGACGAGCTTTCTCGACGGATCGAACGGCTTGCCGTTCACATCGCACGATGCGCGGTTGTACAGCACCCGGCGATTCGCCGGCCACGCCCATGCCCAGCCGAGCGTCTGCCCGATGCCGGTCGGGTCGGCGTTGTCGCGACGGCCCATCTGGTTGCCCGCCTGCGTCCACGATCCGCAGAAGATCCAGCAGCCGCTCGCGGTCGAGCCGTCGTCGCGAAGTTGCGCGAAGCTCGCCAGCTGCTCGCCGCGTTTGGCCAGCACTTTGGTCTGATCGGCGGGATCGGTGACATCGGCGAGCGCGCGGCCGTTGTATTCCATCGCGATCTCTTCGGGCGTCGGGCTCTGCGGATCGGCATACGGCCACGTCATCTTCACGATCGGATCGGGATACTTGCCGCCCTTCTCCTGATACGCACGCCGCATGCGCAGCCACAAGCCCGACATGATCTCCAGATCGCTTTTCGCGTCGCCCGGCGGCGTCGTGCCCTGCCAGTGCCACTGCAGCACGCGCGACGAACTCACGAGCGAGCCGCGCTCTTCCGCGAAGCAACTCGTCGGCAGGCGGAACACTTCGGTCTGGATCTTCGATGAATCGACGTCGTTGAACTCGCCGTGGTTCTTCCAGAACTCCGAGGTCTCGGTCGCGAGCGGGTCCATGATGACGAGCCACTTCAGCTTCGACAGTCCCAGCCCGATCTTCGCCTTGTTGGGCGCGGCGGCGAGCGGATTGAAGCCCTGGCAGATATAGCCGTTCATCTTGCCCTGCGCCATCAACTCGAAGACCTGCAGCATGTCGTAGGACTTGTCGAGCTTCGGCAGCATGTCGTAGCCGAAGTTGTTGTCGGCCGTCGCGTTGTCGCCCCACCACGACTTCATGAAGCTCACATAGAACGCGCGATAGTTCTTCCAGTAGCTCAACTGGTTCGGCCGCAACGGCTGCGCCGCGCGCTTCTTGATGTAGTCCTCGTAGTTCTGCTCGCCTTCCATCGGCAAGGTCATGTAGCCGGGCAGCAGGTTCGACATCAGGCCGAGATCCGTCAGGCCCTGGATGTTCGAGTGCCCGCGCAGCGCATTCATGCCGCCGCCCGCGATGCCGATATTGCCGAGCAGAAGCTGCACCATCGCGCCGGTGCGGATCATCTGCGCGCCGACCGAGTGATGCGTCCAGCCGAGCGCATAGAGAATCGTGCCCGCGCGATTGGGCGCGGCGGTCGTCGCGAGCATCTCGCAGACCTTGAGGAACTTGTCGGTCGGCGTGCCGCAGACCTTCGACACCATTTCCGGCGTATAGGCGGCGTAATGCTGTTTCAGCAGGTTATAGACGCAGCGCGGATGCTCCAGTGACGGGTCGGTCTTGACGTAGCCGTCGTCGCCGCGCTCGTAATCCCAGCTCGTTTTGTCGTACTTGCGATGCTCGGCGTCGTAGCCCGAGAACACGCCGTCCTTGAACGCGAAGTCCTCGCGCACGATGAACGACATGTCCGTGTAATTCTTCACGTACTCGTGCTGGATCTTGTCGTTCGTGAGCAGATAGTTGATCACGCCGCCCAGGAACGCGATGTCCGTGCCGGTGCGGATCGGCGCGTAGAAATCCGCGACCGATGCCGTGCGCGTGAAGCGCGGATCCACGACGATGAGACGCGCGCGCCGATGCGCCTTCGCCTCGGTCACCCACTTGAAGCCGCACGGATGCGCCTCGGCTGCGTTGCCGCCCATCACGAGAATCAGGTCCGTGTTCTTGATGTCGACCCAATGGTTCGTCATCGCTCCACGGCCAAACGTCGGGGCAAGACCTGCCACCGTCGGGCCATGTCAGACACGCGCCTGATTATCGAATGCGAGCATCCCCCAGCTACGCACGGTCTTGTGCGTCAGATAGCCGACCTCGTTGCTCCCCGCCGACGCCGCGAGAAAGCCCGAGGTGAGCCAGCGGTTCACCTTTTTGCCGTCCGGCGTGCTTTCGACGAAGTTCGCATCGCGATCTTCCTTCAACAGCACGGCGATGCGATCGAGCGCTTCTTCCCACGAAATGCGCGTCCACTCGCTCGCCCCCGGCGCGCGATGCTCCGGATACATCAGCCGGCTCGGGCTATGAATGAAGTCGATGAGCGAGGCGCCTTTCGGGCAGAGCGTGCCGCGATTGACCGGATGATCCGGATCGCCTTCGATGTGGATGATGCTCGACTTGGCGTTCTTGGCGTTGTCGCCCAGTCCGTACATCAGGATGCCGCACCCGACTGAACAATACGGGCAGGTGTTGCGCGTTTCCGTGGTGCGCGACAGTTTGTACTGCCGGACTTCGGCGAGCGCGGGTGCCGGAGAAAAGCCCATTGCCGCCAGGCTCGATCCGGCGAGCGTGCTCGCGGAGACCTTGAGGAACTGTCGCCGTGACATTTGGAGCATGATTGCCCTCGGCGCGTCGTAAAGTGGGTAACTCAAGTATATGGTGCTCGATTACATCCCGCAGACGGGTTGACACGGTGTTTGCACCAATTCGCCAGTCGCGCCGGCTGCATGCAACGAATACTTCATTCGATGCCGCACGTCGCTGCGCGCAACTTTGTCGCTGCAGCAAACCGCGCGCCCGAGGATGCAAGTTCTGGAATGGAACGTGCTCGACCGGGTGAACATCGCCGGAAATCCGCGCGCCATTCATCAATCCAGAGGTCGTCATGAGTTCCGTCTCCACCCAGAAGATCGAAGCGGCCGTGAAGAAAGACGCTTCGTGGGCGCTCGGCGCGCTCAAGCAGTTCTCGGAGGACCGCTGCGCCGCGATGGCCGCGAGCATCGCCTTTTACTCGGCGTTCTCGCTCGCGCCGACGCTCGTGATGGTCATCGCCGTCGCGGGCTGGGTCTTCGGGCCGGAAGCCGCGCGCGGGCAGCTCTTTCATCAGGTGAACGGACTCATCGGCGATCAGGCGGCTTCGAGCGTGCAGAGCATCGTCGAGAATGCGCATCGCAGCGGCGGCACCGGCATCGCCGCGATCATTTCGTTCGTGCTGCTGGCGATCGGCGCATCGGCGACGTTTTCATCGCTCAATACGGCGCTCAACCTCGTCTGGCCGATGACCGGCGAACAACGCTCCAGCATCATGACGATGGTGCGCGTGCGGCTCGTCTCGTTCGGGCTCGTGCTCGGCGTCGCGTTCCTGCTGATCGTCTCGCTCGTGCTCGACACCGCGATTCAGGCGGTCGGCATGTGGCTATGGGCGAACTCGCCGTTCGTGATCGTCGGCGATGTCGTGCAGCTCGCGGCCGGCCTCGCAATTCTCACGGTCGCATTCGGCGCGCTGCTGAAGTTCCTGCCCGATGCGCCCGTGGAATGGCGCGACGCGCTCGTCGGCGGTCTCGTCGCCGCGCTGCTCTTTTCCGCGGGCAAGAAGCTGTTCGCGGTGTATCTGACGCACGCCGGCACCGCGAGCGCATTCGGCGCGGCGGGCTCGCTCGCGGTGCTGCTGATGTGGCTGTATTTCTCCGCCGCCGTGCTGCTGCTCGGCGCGGAGTTTTCGGCGGCGCGCGCGCGGCTGCATGATCCGCGTGGCGCGTGGGGCCAGCAAAACAATGGCCGCGTGCCGCCGGGCAGCCGGGCGAAAATCGGCTCGCTGCTCGCGGCGTCGACGCGCACGGCCGCGCCAGTGGCCGCCGCGGCATCGACGAGCGCACCGGTCACACCCGCGAGCGCTCGCGCGGACGCGCCCTTCGCCGCGAGCGCGCGACGCACGATCGGCGCGCGCACGCAGCACGCGCAGCACCTGACCGGGCAGGCGCGCAAGAAGGTGTCCGCCGTGGCGCGGGCGCTCGCGCTGTCGCGCAAGGTCGCGAAAGTCGAATCGACCGCGACGCGGGTCACCGCGCTCGCGATGGTGGGCGCGGGCCGCAAGGCCTCGCAGGCCAATGCGGCCGTGCGGCGGCATCCGTGGCGCGCGGTGCTCGTCGCCGCGGGCGCGGGCATGGCGGTCGCGCTGCTCACCCGGCGCGATGCCGCGCGACACGACGACACCGATACCGGACATTGAACTCGCGTCGCTTTACGCGGCTGTCCGTCGAATCCGAAAAATCACGCGCCGGGAAAGCACTTTGTTATTCGAATCGAACGTAATCGAATATCGGCGCTGAAAATCCCGATTCAAATGCTGGATTGGGCGCGGAACTTTTCCAAGACAGGCCTGTCTCTCGAAATTCGCTTTTTGACTGCCGGAGAACCTTGCGGGGCGGGCTTCCGATGCGAGTGTGTGTTTTTCGAGACAGTCAATATTTTTTCGTTTCTTAAGTTACGAAACGTTGCGTTATTCTCTGCGCCGGCAACAACGATTTTAATCATTCGCGTGGAGAATTCGATGAAACGAATCGCACTGACGTCCCTCTCGCTGGCGCTTCTCGGCGCAGCAGGCGCGGCACAGGCACAAAACAGCGTCACGCTCTATGGCGTGATCGACACCGGTCTCGCTTACGTGAGCCACGCCAACGAAAACGGCGACCATCTGTTCGGCATGGTCAACGGCACGCTCTCCGGCCCGCGTTGGGGCTTGAAGGGTCAGGAAGACCTGGGTGGCGGCCTGAAGGCAATCTTCCAGTTGGAAAGCGGCTTCGATCCGGGCACCGGCCAGTCGAACCAGGGCGGTCGTCTGTTCGGCCGTCAAGCGTATGTCGGTTTGAGCGGCAATCAGTGGGGTACGGTCACGTTGGGTCGTCAGTATGACCCGTCGGTCGACATGGTTCAGGGCCTCACGGGCGACAACTACTGGGGCGCTGCCGTTGCAACGCCGGGCGACGTCGACAACTACGACAACAGCCTGCGCGTGAACAACGCCGTCAAGTACGTTTCGCCGGTGTTCGCTGGCTTCCAGTTCGAAGGCATCTACGGCTTCAGCAACCTGGCGGGCACGACCGGCCAGGGCCAGACCTGGGGCGGCGCAGCGACGTACGGCAACGGTCCGTTCTCGATCGCGGCCAGCTACTTGTACGTGAACAACCCGAGCGCGAACCGCGCGACCGGCTGGAACAGCCCGTCGTCGGACTCGCTGTTCAACACGGTGATCAACGCCGGCTACGAAACCGCCCACGCGATCGGTATCGCACGCGGCGCTGGCCAGTACGTGTTCGGCGCGTTCACGTTCGGCGCTTCGTACAGCTTCGCGCAGTACAAGAACGACGGCAGCTCGGCGTTCACGGAACAAGAGAAGTTCAACGTGGCCAACACGTACCTGAACTTCCAACTGACGCCGGCAACGCTGCTGGGCCTCGGCTACACGTACACGCACGCAAGCGGCGACACCTCGGCGAACTACCACCAGGTCACGCTCGGCGCGGACTACTCGCTGTCGAAGCGCACCGACGTGTACGCTGTCGGCGCGTATCAGCACGCGAGCGGCACGCAGCGCAACGCGGACGGCACGACGCAAGACGCGCAAGCTTCGATCAGCGACTTCGGCTTCGCGAGCGGCCGCAGCCACCAGGAGCTGGTGCTCATCGGCCTGCGCCACAAGTTCTAAGAACAACCGACTGGCGCGGCACGCAAGTGCCGCGTCGGGAGGACAGCAGCACCCTCGAACAGCCATCGGTTATCCGATGGCTGTTTTTTTTGCGCCCGCAAACGACCAGCGCAACAAATTGTTGAAATCAACCGCGTGCGCGCTGTCGCGGCCGGACGACGACGGCAGAATCGGCGGACGCTCAATGCTCCGAAGGTTCGCAAGATGCTGCTTCGCCCGAGAGTTTTTCCGCTGATCGCCATCGCCGCGTGCATCGCCGTGTCCGCTTGCACGACGACCCCGCCCCGATCCGATGACGCGAGCCCGCCCGCCTTGCCGACGATCGTCGCGCATCGCGGCGGCACGGCCGACTATCCCGAGAACACGCTGATCGCCATCGAAGGCGCGCTGCACAATCGCGCCGATGTGATCTGGCTCACCGTGCAGCTCACGCGCGACGGCGTGCCGGTGCTCTACCGCCCGGCCGATCTCTCGGCCAACACCGACGGCAAGGGCGCCGTCGCGGACCACGACTTCGCCGCGCTCGAACGCGTGAACGCCGGATGGAGCTTCGCGAACACCGACGCGAGCGGCGCGACGCGCTATCCGTATCGAGAGCATCCGGTGCGCATTCCGTCGCTCGCGCAAGCATTGCGCGCCATTCCGCCCGCCGTGCCGGTCATGCTCGACATGAAGGCGCTGCCCGCCGCGCCGCAGGCCGCCGCCGTCGCGCGCGTGCTGGACGAGCTGGCCGCGTGGCCGCGCGTGCTGATCTACTCCACCGATGCCGCGTATCAACAGGCCTTCGCGGCCTATCCGCAGGCGCGCTCGCGCCTGTTCGAAACGCGCGACGCGACGCGCGTCCGGCTCGCCGCCGTGGCGCTGGAAACGACGTGCAAGGACGCGCCGCCGCCCGGCGCATGGACCGCGTTCGAGTATGCGAGAAAGATGGATCTGGTCGAGACGTTCACGCTCGGGGAAGCGCGCTCGGCGGTGACGGCGAAGCTCTGGACACCCGCGGCCGTCAAGTGCTTCCGCGCGAACGCGGATACGCCGATCCTCGCGATCGGCATCGACAGCGCCGACGATTACCGCGCCGCCGCGTGTCTGGGCATCACGGCGGTGCTCGTCGATTCGCCGCGCAAGCTGCGGGCGATCAGGGCGGGCATCGCGTTGCCGCTGCAATGCCCTTGAAGCCGCTCAACGCTGCCGCGCGCTGTCATTCCCTTCGACGTCTTCCGCGAGCGTCTGCGCGGGCGCGTCCGGGCACGGCAAATCGCCGATGACGAGCCGCGGCACCGTGCTGCGCGTCTCGCGCGGTCGCAGCGGAACGTTGTCGAGCTCTGTCCACGACGGGTTCGGAATCTCGCCGAAAAGCTGCCGCAGACGCTCGCCCCAGGTCTTGTTGATCATCTGGTAGTACGCGCTGTTGTTGTCGAGCGTGGCGAAGCGCGTGACGCGCAGCGAGTCCTTCTCGTAGACCAGCAGATCGAGCGGCAGGCCGACCGAAAGATTCGAGCGCAGCGTCGAGTCCATCGAGATCAGCGCGCACTTGGCCGCTTCATCGAGCGGCGACGTGGGCGTGATGACGCGGTCGATGATCGGCTTGCCGTACTTCGATTCGCCGATCTGGAAGTACGGCGACACGCGCGTCGATTCGATGAAATTGCCCGCCGCGTAGATCATGAAAAGACGCGGCGGCTGGCCGCAGATCTGTCCGCCGAGAATGAAGCTGCAATTGAAGTCGACGCTGAATTCCGCGAGCGACAGCGCATCGCGCCGATGCACCTCGCGCACCGCGTCGCCGACGATGCGCGCCGCTTCCGCCATCGTCCCGACGCTATAGAGCGTAGGCGCGGCGGGATCGGACGGTTCCGCGAGCAGATGGGTCACCGCCTGCGTCAGCGCGAGATTGCCCGCCGCGAGCAGGACGAGTACGCGCTCTCCCGGCTGTTCGAAAACAACCATCTTGCGCGCGGCGCTCACGTGGTCCACGCCGGCGTTGGTGCGCGTGTCGGACAGGAACACGAGTCCGTCGTCCACGCACATGCCCACGCAATAAGTCATGTCAATCCGTCCTGAAACAAGCAAACCCACATTGTACTGAGCGCGACCGCCCGTCGCATCCATCCGTTTACTGGTCCGGCTGCGCGTCGATGCTCACGTGAACCGTCAGCGCCTCTTCCTTGCCGCCGACGCGCGAGCCGCGCACCGGCGCGGCCGCTTCGTAATCGCGCGCGACGGCGAGCCGGCAATGGCGCTCGCCCGCGAACCCGGCCTGCGCCGCATCGACCGACACCCAGCCGTGCTCGACCCACACATCGGTCCAGGCGTGCATCGCGACATCGTGGCCGTCCGCATCGACATAGCCGCTCACGCAGCGCGCCGGCACGCCGCGCGCGCGGCAGCACGCGAGCATCAGATGCGCGAGATCGCGCGCATCGCCGAAACCGCTTGCGAGCGCCTGCGCGGCCGTGCCCGCCGCGGACGCCGGCTCGTTGCGATACCGCACGCGCTCGCCGATGCGCTCGGTCAGCGCGACGAGCGACGCGGGCGTGTCGAGCGCGCTCACGCGATGCGCAAGCTCGCGGATCGCGGCGTCGGGCAATGTCAGCGGCGTGGCGCACGTGAAATGCTCGAGCGGAATCGGGCCGGCCTCGTCGAACAGGCGGCCATCGGACAATGCTTCGGTTTCGACTTCGCCCGCCACGCTCACGTGAATCTCGTTATGCGGCTTCGTCAGCACCAGCGTATGCAGCGCGTTGCCATAGGCGTCGCGCGTGGCGTCGAGTTTGCCCGGCGCTTCGACATGCCAGTGCCGCACGATCTGCGCCGCGCCGCTCGCCGGAGTCACGCGAAACTGCTGGATCGAATACGTGACCGGCGCGGCGTAGCGGTAGCGGATGTCGTGGCGGATGGTCAGCAGCATGATTCACGCGATCGGCAACATGAGGAAGGTATGCATCACGCGCAGGCCGAGCTCGTCGACGCGCTTCAGGAACTGCGTGAGCCACGCGTGCACGCCCGTTTCCAGAATCTGGCGGATGTCGGAGTACAGCACATCGGCGCGCAGCTTGCCCGCGAAGCGCTCGCAGTCCTTCGACGCATCCGTGCGCAGCTTCGCGAGCGTGTCGCAGACGCCGTCGAGCGATGCAAGGAGCGAGCGCGGCATTTGCTCGTTGAGGATCAGCAATTCGACGACACGCGCGGGCGTCACGACATCGCGGTACACCTTGCGATAGATCTCCAGCCCCGACACGGAACTCAGGATCGACGTCCAGTAGTAGAAATCTTCGAGCTGACGCGCCGCCTCGCGCGAGTTCGGCGTCGCGTCGGCGAATCGCACGTCGAGAATGCGCGCCGTGTTGTCGGCGCGCTCCAGATAGGCGCCGAGCTGCATGAAAAAGAACGCGTCGTCGCGCAGCGCGGTGCCCTGCATCACGCCGCGGCACAGATTGGAGCGGTATTTGACCCATTCGAAGAGCGCATCCGGGCCCGTTTCGAGCTCCATGTTCGCGAGCCGCTGATTGAATTCGAGCCAGGTGAAATTGATCGTCTCCCAGCCTTCCGTCGTGAGCGTGCCGCGCACCGCGCGCGCATTCTCGCGCGTCGCCTGCAGACACGACAGGATGCTCGACGGATTGCGCGCGTCGGCGACCATGAAGTGCAGCATGTCCTCGCGCGAGCGCGATCCCGGATGGCGCTCGTCGAACATGTCTTCCAGCTCGGAGATCTTCAGCACCGAGCGTTGCGCGCGCGCCTCCTGCTCGGGCGTTTGCGGCAGGAGCGCGCCTTCCATGTCGATGTCGAGCATGCGCGCGGTGTTCTCGGCGCGCTCCATGTAGCGCGCCATCCAGAACAGGTGATCGGCTGTGCGGCTCAGCATGATGTCAGGTGCGGTGAGTGAGTCATTCGACCATCCACGTATCCTTCGTCCCGCCGCCTTGCGACGAATTGACGACGAGCGAGCCTGCGCGCAACGCGACGCGCGTGAGGCCGCCCGCGCACATCGACACTTCGCGGCCGGACAGCACGAACGGCCGCAAATCGATGTGACGCGGCGCGATGCCCGCCTCGACGAAGGTCGGGCACGCGGAGAGCGCGAGTGTCGGCTGGGCGATATAGCCTTCGGGCCGCGCGAGCAGCAGCGCGCGAAACGCTTCGATTTCATCGTTCGTCGATGCCGGCCCGACGAGCATGCCGTAGCCGCCGGCGCCGTGCACTTCCTTCACGACGAGCTCCGGCAGATGCGCGAGCGTGTACGCGAGGTCGTCGGCCTTGCGGCATTGATACGTCGGCACGTTGTTGAGAATCGGCTTCTCGCCGAGATAGAACTCGATCATGTCCGGCACGAACGGATAGATCGATTTGTCGTCGGCGATACCGGTGCCCATCGCGTTCGCGAGCGTCACGCGTCCCGCGCGATACGACGTCAGCAAGCCCGGAATGCCGAGCGCGGAATCGGCGCGAAACGCGAGCGGATCGAGAAAGTCATCGTCCACGCGGCGATAGATCACATCGACGCGGCGCGGCCCGTGCGTCGTGCGCATGAACACGTAGTTGTCGTCGACGAAGAGATCCTTGCCTTCGACGAGCTCCACGCCCATCTGCTGCGCGAGGAAGGTGTGCTCGAAATACGCCGAGTTGTACATGCCGGGCGTGAGCACGACGACGGCCGGGTCGTCGACGCCTTCGGGCGCGATCGAGCGCAAGGTCTCCAGCAACAGGTCGGGATAATGCGCGACCGGCGCGACGCGATTCTGCACGAAGAGCTCGGGAAAGAGCCGCATCATCATCTTGCGGTTTTCCAGCATGTACGACACGCCCGAGGGAACGCGCAGGTTGTCTTCGAGCACGTAGAACTCGCCCGCCGCGCCCGCGCGCACCACGTCGACGCCCGCGATATGCGCGTAGACATCGAGCGGCACGTCCACGCCCTGCATCTCCGGCCGATACTGCGCGTTCGTGTAGACCTGCTCGGCCGGAATGCGCCCGGCGAGCACGATATCGCCGTCGTGATAGATGTCGTGCAGAAAGAGATTGAGCGCCTGCACGCGCTGCCGCAAGCCGGCTTCGAGCACGCGCCATTCGTCGCCGGGAATGATGCGCGGAATCATGTCGAAGGGAATCAGCCGCTCGGTGCCGGACAGGTCGCCGTTCACCGCGAACGTGATGCCGACGCGCCGGAACAGCACGTCCGCCTCCGCCCGTTTGCGCGCGATCGTCTCGGGGCTCTGCATCGCGAGCCAGCGGGAAAAGCGTGCGTAGTGGCTGCGCACGGTGTCGTCCTGACGCATTTCATCGTAGATCTGCATCATTGCGTCCTTCGTTTTTCGGCGCGTTTCATCGCAGTATCGGACGAAAGTGCCGGCGCGCGCCACTTTTTTGACGCTCATTCATGGTGCAGGCCGGTTTCGCGCTAGACTGCCCGCTTGCGCTCAACGTTTCATCATGTCCGACACGCTCGAAGACGAAGCCGATTCCCTCGCCGACGCCCTCCTCGCGGGACTCGCGCGCCCGATCGTGTTCGTCGATCTGGAAACCACCGGCTCGAACGCGACCGAAGACCGCATCACCGAAATCGGCGTCGTGGAAGCGAGCACGGCGGGCATCGAGCGCTGGAGCGTGCTCGTCGATCCGGGCGTCGCGGTGCCCTCTTTCATTGCGCGCCTGACCGGCATCGACGACGCGATGCTGCGCGGCCAGCCCACCTTCGAATCGCTCGCGCCCGCGCTCGCCGAACGGCTGCACGCCAAGCTCTTCGTCGCGCACAACGCGCGCTTCGATTACGGCTTTCTCAAGAACGAGTTCCGTCGCGCGGGCATCGCGTTTCGCGCGGATACGCTCTGCACGGTGCGGCTGTCGCGCGCGCTGTTTCCGTCCGTCGAGCGGCACGGTCTCGATGCGCTCATCGCGCGGCTGAATCTCGCGCCCGAAGGACGCCATCGCGCGCTCGCCGATGCCGACCTGCTCTGGCAGTTCTGGCAGAAGATTCACACGATTTATCCGCAGGATCTCGTCGATGCCGCCGTCCGCGCGCTCATCCGGCGCACGAGTCTGCCCGCTGCGTTACCCGAAGGCGCGCTCGATGCGCTGCCAGCGACGCCCGGCGTCTACCTCTTTCACGGCGACGACGACGTGCCGCTCTATGTCGGCAAGAGCATCAACCTGAAACAGCGCGTTTCGGCGCATTTTTCGGGCGATCACAGGCTTCAGAAGGACCTGTCGATCTCGCAGGCCATCCGTCGCATCGAATGCCGCGAGACGGTCGGAGAGCTCGGCGCGCTGCTGCTCGAAGCGCAGCTCGTGAAGACGCTGAAGCCGACGCACAATCGCTTGTTGAAGGGCGCTTCGGGCGCGTGTGCGTGGCAGTGGCTGCCGGGCGCCAGGGCGCCGACGCTCGTGAAGGCGAACAGGCGCGATCTGTCGCGCGAGGCGCATCTCTTCGGCGTGTTCGCGTCGCGTGCTAAGGCGCATGCGTTCATGCGCCATCTCGCCGATGAGCACAATCTCTGTCACGCGACACTCGGCCTCGAGAAAGCGCCGCTTACGCGAGGGCGCGGCTGTTTCGGCTATCAGGTGAAACGCTGCCTCGGATCGTGTGCGGGAATCGAAACGCTCGCGGATCACGCGGCGCGCGCGCTCGCTGTCCTCGACGACGCACGCGTCGTGAAATGGCCGCATGAAGGACCGATCGCCCTCCATGAGCGCGACGACGAAACGGGCCGCGAGGCATGGCATGTGATCGATCGATGGTGCTACATCGGCACGTGCGCGACGCGTGAGGACATCGCGCTCCTGCTCGCCGATGCCCCCGATGTGCGCCCTTTCGACACCGACGTATACGGCCTGATCGCGAAGCGTCTCGCGTCGGGACGACTGCACTGGATCGCGTGCGATGCGCGGCCAACGTTTGATCTCGTCGTACAAGATGCGCCCGCGCGCGCCGCCACCGCCGCCGTCGTGACTCAGCAGACGAAACGCGCGACCAGAAGAAGCGCGATCGCCGACGATCAATTCGCGTTGACGTTCTAGAAGCGCATCAGGCGATGCCGCCGTTCGCGCGCAACACCTGTCCGTTGACCCAGCCCGCATCCGGCCCGACGAGAAACGCGACGACCGATGCGATATCGTCCGGCTGACCGAGACGTTCGAGCGGCGCCATCTTCGAGAACGTGGCGATCTGCTCGTCGGTCTTGCCGTCGAGGAACAGCGACGTCGCCACCGGGCCCGGCGCGACCGCGTTCACCGTGATGCCGCGTCCGCGCAATTCTTTGGCAAACACATGAGTGAACGATTCCACCGCCGATTTCGTCGCGTTGTAGATCGCGTAACCGGGCATGTTGAGCGCGAGCGTCGTGCTCGAAAAGTTCACGATGCGGCCGCCGGCGTTCATGCGCGCCGCCGCTTCGCGCAGCGTGTTGAAGGTGCCGCGCACGTTGATGTCGAAGGTCTGGTCGTAGAGTGCATCGCTCGTGTCGGCGAGCGGCGCGGTCTTCAGCACGCCCGCGTTGTTGATGAGCGCATCGACCTTGCCGAGTTCGCCTTCGACAGTGTCGAACATGCGGCGCACGTCGTCGGCTCGGGCGACATCCGCCTTCACCGCGATCGCCGCGCTGCCCGCTTCGCGCAATTGCGCGGCGAGCGCATCCGCTTCCTTCGCGCTCGCCGCATAGTTCACCGCGACCGAAAAACCGTCGCGCGCGAGACGCCGCGCAATCTCGGCGCCGATACCGCGCGACGCACCCGTGACGATGGCAACGCGTTTCGATTGGGTCTGACTCATGATGCTGCTCCTGAAAATGGGCTGTTCGATGCAGACCATGATGAACCATTCCGTTTCCGCGATCATCGCGCGTGGCTTAGTATCATCGTTCCAGTTGCTTTAACAATCCACCGCACACTGCCCATGGATCGATTCCAGGAAATGCAGGTCTTCGTGCGCATCGCGGAGCGGCACAGCTTCACGCAGGCCGCGGACGATCTGCAGATACCGCGCGCCACCGTCACCAATCTGATGAAGCGCATGGAGGAGCGGCTCGGCGCGCGTCTGCTCGAACGCACGACGCGCACCGTGCGTCTCACGCACGACGGCGAAGAACACTATCGGCGCTGCGTGCGTCTGATCGCCGATCTGGAGGAAGCGGAAGGCTCGTTCAGACATGCTGAGCCGAAGGGTGTGCTGCGCGTGAATCTGCAAGGCACGCTCGCGCGGCATTTCATCGTGCCGGGCCTTCCCGCGTTTCTCGAGCGCCATGCGCAGATCGAACTGCATATCGGCGAGGACGACAGGCTCGTCGATCTCGTGCGTGAAGGTGTCGATTGCGTGCTGCGCGCGGGCACGTTGCAGGATTCGTCGATGATCGGCCGGCGCGTCGCGCTGCTGGAACAAGTGACCGTCGCGAGTCCCGCGTATCTCGCGCGTCGAGGCGTGCCGGACGATCTCGAAGCGCTCGCCTCGCATCGCGCGGTGAACTTCGTATCGAGCGCGACGGGCCGCGTCTTGCCGCTGGAGTTCAGCGTCGACGAGCGTATCGAGACCATCGAATTGCAGGCTGCGGTCTCGGTGTCGGGCGTCGAACTCTATACGCAAGCGGCGCTCGCGGGGCTCGGCATCGTTCAGGTGCCGCGCTATCACGTCGACGATGCGCTGGCCGACGGCCGTCTGCACATCGTGCTTCCCGGGCACTCGCCGCCACGCATGCCCGTCTCCGTGCTGTATCCGCATAACCGGCAGCTCTCTGCTCGCGTACGGGTTTTCGCGGATTGGTTGAGCGAGATCTTCGCGCCGTACAACGAGCGCCCGTAGTCGAAACGCAAAAGCAAAAGAGGCCAGCATCCCTGTAAAGGGAAGCTGGCCTCTTTTTCATCGAGCTTCGATTTCGTCAACGAAACCGAAGCCGCAACGCTTGCGAGCGAACCTTAAGCCGCTGCGTCCTTCAGCTTCTTCAGCGCGCGCGCCTTGATGCGAACGCTTGCCGGCTTGGCCGGGAACCAGCGCTCGGCGCCCGTGAACGGGTCCTTGCCGAAGCGCTTCTTCTTCGCCGGCACGGCTTGCGCGGAGATCTTCAGCAGGCCCGACAGCGTGAATTCGCCGGCGCCCTTCTTGTGGATCGAGCCGAGGATGGTGTCTTCCAGTGCGACCATCACGGCCTTCACCGCCTTCACGTCGACAGCGGCGCGCTCTGCGAGATGCGTCGCGAGCGATGCCTTCGTGAACGTATCCTTGATCGGCGAGGGAGCGCCCGTGGTCTTCTTCGCGGCTACTTTCTTCGCGGCAACCTTCGGCGCTGCAGCTTTCTTCGCCGGTGCGGCGGCGGTCTTCGCCGTGGCCTTCTTGGCCGGGGCTTTCTTGGCAGCGGTTTTAGCGGAAGTCGGCATGTTTCTCCTACCTGTTTTTGGTCAGTGATGTTCGAATACGTTCGCACCGATGCGTCGTATCACGCCGGATTCTACATAGGCCAAGCGAGTTCGTGCGAGTCTTTTGCGCTTTTATATCGTTTTTATAGGGGTTTTTCGTGGTGTCGCGCTGACACATGCGTCATGAAGGCATCGTTCGCGATGTTCTTCGATGCGTTTACGTCGAACATGCGATGCGCTTCATCACTGCATCGACGATGCAAACGTGCGATGCGCGATATGCGCGATGAGCGGATAGTGATCGGAAGCGATGCGCGAGAGTCGCGTGCGATGCACATCGACACGTACGAGACGCTCGCCCGGATGCACCCAGATGCGATCGAGCGCGAAGAGCGGATAGCGCGTCGGAAACGTGCGCAGCGCGCTCGCGCGATGAAAGCGCGTGACGAGACGCCGCAGCGTGCGGCCGTAGACGAACCACTCGTTCAGATCGCCGAGCAGGATCACGGGCATCGTCGGCGTATCGAAGCTTTGCAGCACTTGCTCCACTTGCGCGCGCCTTTCGCTCGATGCGAGACCGAGATGCGTCGCGACCACGCGCCATACTTCGCCGCGGCAATCGATGTCGGCATCGAGCGCGCCGCGCGGCTCGCGGCTTCTGAACGACAGGTCGAGCGTGCGCACCGCGCGCACCGGATAGCGCGTGAGCACCGCGTTGCCGTAGCGGCGCGCGGGCGTGTCGAGCGTCGGGCCGGCGACCGCGTGCAGGCCGGTCATGCGTTGCAGCACGTCGAGCACATCGGGCGAGCCGCTGCCGCCGAGCGGCACTTCCTGGAGCGCGAAGATGTCCGCATCGATCTCCGCGAGCACCTCGCCGATGCGCTGCGGCGCGAACTTGCCGTCGATGCCGATTGCGCCATGCAGGTTATAGGTGGCGATACGCAGCTCGCGTGCGCGCGCTTCGTTCATGTCTTCCTGTTCGATGACGGTCTCGTGCATCAGTGTCATGAGTTGACCTCGTCCGGGCGCTCGTTTCTGGCCGATGCCTCGCGCGGCATCGTCCCGTTCTCGCGCAGCTCGCTTGCGCGTCTCGCTTCGTCGCTCGCGCGCGGCTTGTCGGCATCGCCCGGCGCGCCTTCGTTCACTTCCCGATGATCCGCGCCGCCGAGAAAGCGCTGCAAGAGCAGCGACACACCGAGCAACACCGCGCCGATGCCGATCAGCACCGCGAACGAGCCGACCGTCGGCCGATGCAGCGCAGCGACGAGCTGATGCGCGAACGCGACGGTCAGAAAGATGCCGGGGCCCATGCCGAGCATCGTGCCGATCATGAAGTCGCGCATGCGGATATGCGAGGCGCCCGCCACGAGATTGACGATCGAAAACGGCGCGACCGGCAACAGCCGCAACACCACGACCGCAACGATGCCGCGCTTCGCCACGCGCTCGGACAGACGGTTGACGCGCGCGCCCGCGAGCTTGCGCACCGCATCGCGGCCGAGCCTGTTGCCGAGCGAATAGGAAACGGCGGCCGCGATCGTCGTGCCGATGAACGCATAGGCGCCGCCCCAGTACGCGCCGAAGACCACGCCCGTCGTCGCGATGAGCAGCGTGACCGGCACCGCGACGACCGCCGCGATCACATAACAGAGGACGATCCAGAGCGGCGCGAACGGCAGCGAGTCGATATGGCGCGTCGCGTCCGTGAGCGACTTCAGGTTCACGTAATCGCCGAGCGGCGTCCAGTGCCACATACCCGCGACGGCCACGACCATCAGCGCGAGCATGCCGAGCAGCGCGAAGCGGCCGATGAGCGGCCGCGTCTTCTCCTTGGGCACGAACTGATCGACAAGCTCGTCGGCGGCTATCGGCGTTTCGGGATCGATCAGCGCTTCGGGCGGAATCAGTTGATCGAGCTCCGTCGATACCTGCGGATCGAGCGGCGCCATCGTGCGATGCTCGTCGCGATCGCGCAGCAACGCCTGAATCGCGGGGTTCATGCCTTTGCGCGCCTGACGTTCGCGCACGACATCCGCGATCTCGCAGCCGAGATGCTCCGCCAGCAGCGTGTCGCGCATCGTCGCGATCGCACGGCGGATGCGCGCGTCGGCTCCCGCGTCGATCGACACATTGCACTCGCTGTCGAGGACCATCGAACGATTGTTCAGGTTGGCCGAGCCGACGATCAGCAGTTCATCGTCGACGATCATCAGCTTGCTGTGCACGTTGACGATCTCGTCGCCGAGATTCGGCACGCTCGGGCACAACAGACGATAGCGGCCGTGCGTGTCGGCGCTCTTCAGGAGCTTGTGCAGGCGCGCGCGCAGCACGCCCATCGTCACTTCCTGAAGCCAGCCGCTCTGATTGCGCGGCACGACGATCGCGAGATCGGGGCCGTTCTCGCGCGCGAGCGATTCGGCCAGCGCCGCGCCGATCGTCCCCGACGTGAAATACTGGTTCTCGATATAGATGCTGCGGCGCGCCCGCGCGATGGCGTCGAGATACTGCGTGCGAATCTGCCGCACCGGTTCGCGGCCGAGATAGTCGGGCTCGGTGAGCGAGATGGCGATATCGACATCTTCGAGATCGACGCGACGTGAAGGCGGCCACGGATCCTGTTGCAGCTTCGCGCGATGCGCGCGAATCGCGAGACGCTTGCCGCATGCGCGCGCCCATCGCTCGCGTGCGAGCAGGCCGATTTCGCGCGCGGCGTCGCCGTCGAACATCGTATGGACATCGTGAAACGGCTGATACGCCGCGCCGTTCGCATCGCGGCGCAACGGCTCGTCGGGCGCATGCGCGGTCGTGTCCCAGCGCGAGCGCGTGAGATCGAGCCCGCCGACGAACGCGAGCCGGTCATCGATCACGACGATCTTCTGATGCTGCGAGCCGCCGAGCGGATGCTTGCCGTCCATCTGGAACGCGATGCGCCGGTTCGTGCGCCAGCCCATCTTGTACACGGGCAGCCATTCGCGCTCGAACGCGTAGAGCATCGCGAAATCCCAGGCGAGGATATAGACGCGCAAACGCCGCCTGTCGCCGGTGAGCGCGTGCAGAAAGTCGCCGAGCGCTTCGGGATAGCCGTCCTCCGCGCCGCCGGGCGTCAGCTTCATGCGGCTGTCGATGTCCCAGCCGAGGATGAACACCGAGCGTTGCGCGCGCGTGAGCGCCTCGCGCAATACGCTGAAATAGTCCGCGCCATCGATGAGAAGACTGAAGCGCGCGGCGTGATGCACGCTGGCGCAATTGCGCCCCGGCTGAAAAAAGGGCGCGTCGTCGTGTGCGTGGCTCATGTGCCTGTCGAAAGCGCTCCGCGTCGAAATAACTTTCGTTTTGCAAGCACCATGCCCGCCGCGCCGCGCGATGTTACGCTTCGTTGCACATGCCGATAGCGGAGCGACATGCGCGATGAACAATAACGAAACCACCACGCAGGACGACGAGCGCGCAGGACTCGTTCCGCTCGCGGCCGCATCGGTCGTCGTGGGTGCGGCGACGGGCGCGATCGGCGTGCTCTTTCGCTTCGCCCTCGAACGCGCGGATGCCTGGCGCAACGCGTTCATCGCCTGGGCGCATGCGGGCCATGACGCGGCGATCATCCTCGTCGTGCTCGCGACGACAGTGGCCGCCGGGCTCGCCGCGTGGCTCGTCGCGCGCTTCGCACCGATGGCGAGCGGCAGCGGCATTCCGCATGTCGAAGCGGTGCTGCACGGCAACTTGCCGCCCGCGCCGCTCGTGCTCATACCGATCAAGTTCGTGGGCGGCGTGCTCGCCATCGGCGCGGGGCTCGCGCTCGGCCGCGAAGGCCCGACCGTGCAGATGGGCGCTTCGATCGCCCATGCCATCGGCACGTTCTTCAGGCGCAACGCAGGCGACTGCCGCGTGCTGCTCGCGGCCGGCGCGGGCGCGGGGCTTGCAACCGCGTTCAACGCGCCGATCGCGGGCGCCGTGTTCGTGCTCGAGGAACTGATGCGCCGCTTCGATACGCGCACGGCGGTCGCGGCGCTCGGCGCATCGGCGAGCGCGATCGCGATGGCGCGTCTGCTGCATGGCGACCTGCCCGACTTTCACGTCCCCGCGCAGCCGTTCCCGGGCTTCGAAATGACGGGCGCGCATCTCGTGCTCGGCGCGCTGCTCGGACTGCTCGGCGCGGCCTATAGCCGCCTCATTCTCTGGACGCTCGATGTGGCCGAATCGATTGCGCCGCCCGGTTCGGTGAAGCATGCGACTGCGCGCGCGGCGATGGTCGGCGCGGCGGTCGGCCTGCTCGCGTGGTTCGCGCCGGATCTCGCCGGCGGCGGCGATGTGCTGACCGAGCGCGCGCTGCTCGGCGCCGGCGCCATCGCGAGCGTCATGGCGATTTTCGCGTTGCGTTTCGTGCTGGGCGCGGTGTCGTACGCGGCGGGCACGCCCGGCGGCATCTTCGCGCCGATGCTCGCGCTCGGCGCGCAAACGGGCCTCGTGTTCGGCCGCGTGTGCCTCGACTGGTTCCCCGGCATGGCGAGCGCCGCCGGCGACACCAGCACGTTCGCGGTCGTCGGCATGGCGGCTTTCTTCGTCGCCGTGGTGCGCGCGCCGGTCACGGGCATCGTGCTCGTCACGGAGATGACCGCGAGCTTCACCTTGCTCTTGCCGATGCTCACCGCCTGCTTCACCGCGATGGTCGTGCCCATGCTGCTGCGCGTGCCGCCGATCTACGATTCGCTCGGCGATCGCGCGGCGAACCGGCGCTAGACCCGCTTCCTGCATGCGCCGGGCCGTTGCGGTAGTCTCGTCGGTGGACGTTCGTTGCGCCGCGCTCCGTGCATGAAGCGCGGCGCCCACCGACTTCATCCTCGAGGGCGAGCAATGGAATATCGACATCTCGGTGCTTCGGGCTTCAAGGTTCCCGTCTTGAGCTTCGGCACCGGCACTTTCGGCGGCAAGGGCGAATTCTTTCAGGCGTGGGGCGAGACCGACGTGAGCGAAGCGCGCAAGCTCGTCGACATCTGTCTCGATGCGGGCGTAACGATGTTCGACACCGCCGACATCTACTCGCGCGGCTCATCGGAATCGATACTCGGCGAGGCGCTCAAGGGCCGGCGCGACAAGGTCATCGTGTCGACGAAGGCCACCTTCCGCTTCGATCCGGACGAACCGAACGACGTCGGTTCGTCGCGCTTTCATCTCATCCGGGCCGTGAACGCGGCGCTGGAACGCCTGCAGACGGACTACATCGACGTGTTCCAGTTGCATGGCTTCGACGCGAAAACGCCCGTCGAAGAGACGCTTTCCACCCTCGACGATCTCGTGCGCGCGGGCAAGATCCGCTATACGGGCGTGTCGAATTTTTCGGGCTGGCATCTGCAGAAATCGCTCGATGTGGCGGACCGCTACGGGTATCCGCGCTATGTCGCGAATCAGACGTACTACTCGCTGATCGGCCGCGACTATGAATGGGAACTGATGCCGCTCGGGCTCGATCAGGGCGTCGGCGCGATCGTCTGGAGCCCGCTCGGCTGGGGACGCCTGACCGGCAAGATTCGGCGTGGCGAGCCGCTGCCCGCGACGAGCCGCCTGCACAAGACCGCCGACATGGGGCCGCCGGTGCCGGACGACTATCTGTATCGCGTCGTCGATGCGCTCGACGCCATCTCCGAGGAAACCGGCAAGACCGTGCCGCAGATCGCGCTGAACTGGCTGCTGCAGCGTCCGACGGTGGCGACGGTGCTGATCGGCGCGCGCAACGAGGAGCAACTGCGGCAGAACCTCGGCGCGGCCGGGTGGAACCTCACGCCCGAGCAGGTCAGGAAGCTCGATGAGGCGAGCACGGTGCGCCCGGCGTATCCGTACTGGCACCAGCAGGGCTTCGCGGAACGCAATCCGTTCCCGGTTTAAGCCCGGCGCTCCGGCGCGGCGGGCACGCCGCGCTCGATTCCGCCCGGACACCGTACCGGAAGCCCACAGTCAATCTGTACCGGTACTGTACCGCTCGCCTCCCGTACACTGGGCGCTCATTCGAGTCTTTCAATACCGGAGCGCGCCATGCCCAACGAACTCCTGAACGCCCTGCCCGCTGCCGCGCTGTTCGCGCTCGTGACGACGATCACGCCCGGCCCCAACAATACGATGCTGCTCGCTTCGGGCGTCAATTTCGGCCTGAAGCGCACCGTGCCGCACGTGCTCGGCATCAGCGCGGGCATGGCGATCCTGATGATCGCGGTCGGCCTCGGGCTCGCGCAGGCGTTCGAGCGGCTGCCGTTCCTGTACACCGCGCTGGAAGCGGCGAGCGTCGCATATCTGTTGTATCTGGCCTGGAAGATCGGCACGTCGTCGTCGGTGCAGATGCGCGACGGCCAGGCTCGTCCGATGCGCTTTCACGAGGCGATCGCGCTCCAGTGGATCAATCCCAAAGCTTGGATGATGGTGCTCACGGCGGCGACCACCATTCACCTGCACGCCAGTCTCTCGCTGAACGCGGCGCTGATGGCGCTGGTGCTCGTCGTGATCGGGCTGCCGTGCATCACGATGTGGGCCGCCTTCGGCATGTCGCTGCGCCGCTTTCTCGCGAATCCGCGCTGGCTGCGCATCTTCAACATCACGATGGCCGCGCTGCTGGTGCTGTCGCTGTATCCGATCGTCGCCCATTTATTCGACTGACGCGCCCTCTTTGCCTCGACGCCCGTCCGGTGCATACTGACCCTACGCGCCGGCACGCAAAATCTGCCGTCCCGCTTGCAAGTTTGGGACTGCGTTTCTTTTCCGTCAGCACGGTCTGTTTATCTTGCCGCCCGAACGATCCTCGAGTGATCCTTAAGCGATCCTTTAAGGCGGCCCCTCAGTCCGGCGCGTACATGCCTTGCTAGTCCGTTGGTTCGCGCCGAATCGTCGGCGCGGCTTTGAAATCTGTTCAAGGAGTACGCCATGTCTGGAGCCAATCGCCCATCCGGTCCCGCCACGCGCAAATCCCTCGACCTAGCCGATCAGATCGAACGCGATGAACTGGAGAACAACCTGCCGGATGCGCTCAACAGCGTCGACGACGAAGACGACGACGATGAAACCGACTCCGATCGCACACTAGGCCGTTAGCCTCGACAGCCGGGCCCATCGCGCCGATGAGGACGCGATCCGCGACGCCGCAATGCGCTTCTGTCATTGCGGCGTTTTTGCATCTTCGACGCTGGGCACGCCCGTTGCTTTGGACGATGCGCGGCAAGAACCCGATGAGCGAAAGCGGCGGCACCGTTCCGCCTGCATTTCGACCGACAACCGATCCACACGGGAGGGCAACATGCTCCGTTATGCTGTCATTTTCTTCATCATCGCGATCATCGCGGCCGTTTTCGGCTTCGGTGGAATCGCAACGGGCGCGGCGGAAATCGCCAAGATCCTGTTCTTCATCTTCATCGTGATTTTTCTGGCGACGCTGCTGCTCGGCGTGTTCAGGCGATGACGTCATAAACGCTGCAAGCGATGCAAACAAAAACGCGCGGCCTTCACTGAAGCCCGCGCGTTTTTCCATGCTTCGAAACATGAAGCCGTTCAGGTGATCACCACCCGGTTCTTTCCGTCCCGCTTCGCGCGATAAAGCGCGAGATCCGCCGCTTCCACGAGTTGCTTCGACGCATCGTCGTGCAGCGCGGTCTGGGTCGCGCCGCCGATGCTGATCGTCACGCGCCCGCTCGCCGAGCCCCTGTGCGGCACGTCGAGCGCCTCCACCGCGATGCGGATCTTCTCGCCGAGCAGACGCAGACCCGGCGCCGAGGTCGACGGCAGCACGACCGCGAATTCCTCGCCGCCGAAGCGCGCCGCGAGATCGGTGGGGCTGCCGAGGCTCGACTCGATCGTATGCGCGACGAGCTTCAGCACATCGTCCCCGGCGACGTGGCCGTAGGTATCGTTGTACGACTTGAAGTTATCGACATCGATCATCAGAAAGCCGATGGGCGCATGCTCGCGCGCGGCGCGACGCCATTCGGCATTCAGATAGTCATCGAGGCGGCGACGATTCGACAAACCCGTCAATCCATCCGAATTCGTGAGCCGCTGAAGTTCCAGATTGGTTTCGAGCAGCTTCTGCTGCGATTGCCGCAACGCGCGATACGCCTCGTCGCGTTGCAACAGGTTCTGGTACGAGCGCGAGTGATAGCGCACGCGCGCGACGAGCTCGATCGTATCGGGCAGCTTCACGAGGTAATCGTTCGCGCCCGCCGCGAATGCCGCGCTCTTGATGCGCGGCTCTTCCTTCGTCGAAAGCACGATGATCGGAATATCGCGCGTCGCCGGATGCTCGCGATACTGGCGCACGAGCGTGAGTCCATCGACGCCGGGCATCACGAGGTCCTGCAGAATCACGGTCGGCCGCGTTTCCTGCGCGGTGGAGAGCGCCTCTTCCGGATTCGCGCAGTAATGCAGATCGACGTTCGCCTCGTCCGCGAGCGCGCGCCGCAGCGCCTCCGCGATGATCGCCTGATCGTCCACGAGCAGCACCATCACCGGCAACTCGGCCGCGGGCGGCGCGTTCAATGCGGCCGCGAGCAGCTCGGACACGGCGCGCTCGTCCGCCATCGCACGCGAGCCCGCGCGCTCGATGCTCGCCGCCGCTGCCGCCGCGGCCCGCTTCGCGCGCTCCGCCAGCGGATCGGGATGAGGAAGTTTCATGAACGTGTCCTTTGTCGATTGCTTTAATAGTCGGTTCGTTGCGGCATCAGTCGAATGCGGTGGCGATCGCGGCCGCGATGCGCGGCAACGGCAATATCGACACCGCCGCATTGAGCGCGGCCGCGGCCTTCGGCATGCCGTACACCGCGCTCGTCGCCTCGTCCTGCGCGATCGTGTGATAACCCTTCGCGCGCATCGCCTTGAGTCCGATCGCGCCGTCGCGGCCCATCCCGGTCAGCAGCACGCCGATCGCGCGGCCCGTCCAGCGCTCGGTCACGCTCTGAAAGAACACGTCGACGGAAGGCCGATAAGGCAGTTGCTCCGGATGCGCGGTGTAGCCGAGGCGCGCGGCATCGGCGAAGTGGAGATGATCGTTGGTCGCGGCGAGCAGCACCGCGCCCGGCACGGGCTTGTCGCCCTCGCGCGCGATTCGCACGGGCAGCGCCGATTGCGCATCGAGCCATTGCGCCATGCCTTCGGCGAACGTGCGATCGACGTGCTGCACGATGACGGTCGCCGCCGCGAAGTCCTTCGGCAACGCACCGAGCACGGTCGCGAGCGCGGCCGGGCCGCCTGCCGACGCGCCTATCGCGACGAGACGCGCATCGCTCTTCGGCACGCTCGTCACGCTGACTGACGACGCATTGAAAGTCGCGAGCCGCGCGCCGATCTGATCGATCTTCGCGATCAGCGCGGCCGCGCCGCGACGCGCATCGGCGCCGGCGAGCGCGGGCGTATCGACGGCGTCGAGCGCGCCCGCGCCCATCGCTTCATAGACACGCCACGCGTTCGCGCCGACATCGACGGTCACGACGAGAATCGCACACGGCGAGCGCGCCATGATGGTTCGCGAGGCCTGTACGCCATCGACATTCGGCATCACGAGATCCATCAACACGACATCGGGCGTCTGGGCCGCGCAATAGTCGATCGCCTGCTGACCGTCGTGCGCGACCCACGCGATCTCGAAGTCCGGCCGTGCCGCGAGCGCGCGCCGCAACGCTTCGACGGCCAGCGCCACGTCGTTGACGATGCCGATCTTCATGATTTCGCCTCGCCGATGAGATCACGCACCGCATCGATGAGCGCCTGATCGTGGAAGCTGCCTTTCGCGAGGTAATAGTCCGCGCCCGCATCGAGGCCGCGCTGACGATCCTCCGCGCGATCCTTGTACGACACGATCATCACCGGCAGCGCCGAGAGTTGCGCATCGCGCTTGATCAGCGTGACGAGTTCGATGCCGTCGAGCCGCGGCATGTCGATGTCGGTGATGACGAGATCGAAGCGCTCGCCGCGCACTGCGTTCCAGCCGTCCATGCCGTCGACCGCGACGCTCACGTCGTAACCGCGCGACGCGAGCAGCTTGCGTTCGAGCTCGCGCACGGTGAGCGAATCGTCGACGACGAGCACGCGCTTCGCGCTCGCCACGCTCGCACGCGCCGCGCCCGCGCCGACGCGCCCGAGCTCGCCGCTGCCGACGAGCTTCTCCACCGAACGGAGCCAGTCGTCGAGGTCGGCGATGAGCAGCGGATCGCCGTTCTCCATCAGCGCGCCCGCCGCGATGTTGCGCACCTTGCCGAGACGCTTGTCGAGCGGCTGCACGACGAGCATCCGCTCGCCGAGAAAGCGATCGACGACGATGCCGTAGCTCGCCGCGCCCTGCCCGATCACAACGACGTTGAGCGCATCGCTCGCGGCTTCGAATGCGGCGGTCTGCAGGATCTGATGCGCGGTGACGAGGCCGACGCGCTTGCCATCGAAGGAAAAATGCTGCTGGCCTTCGAGCATGTCGATGGCGCTCGCGGGCAGCACCAGCGTACGCGCGACATGCGCGAGCGGCAGGCCGTACGAATCGCCCGCCACTTCGACGATCAGGCTGCGGATCACCGACAGCGTCAGCGGCAACTGCAGCGTGAAGCGCGTGCCCGCATGCGCGCCCTGCGTCACGCGCACGCTGCCGCGCACTTGCCGCACGACGTCCTGCACCGCATCGAGACCGACGCCGCGGCCGGATACATCGGTGACGGCATCGCGCATCGAAAAACCGGGCAGGAAGAGGAATTCGAGCAGCTCGGCTTCGGTGAGACGCGCGGCGGTGTCCTCGCTCGCCAGGTTCTTGCGCACGACCGCGCGGCGCAGCGCATCGAGATCGACGCCGGCGCCGTCGTCGGATACGCTGATGAAGAGCGAACCCGCGCTATGACGCGCATCGAGCGTGATCGTGCCGGTCTCGGGCTTGCCGAGCGCGCGGCGCAGCGAAGGCGGCTCGATGCCGTGATCGATCGCGTTGCGCAATAAATGGCCGAGCGGCGCGTCGAGCAGATCGAGAATGTCGCGATCGACTTGCGTCGTCTCGCCCGTGATGACGAGACGCACGTCGCGGCCGAGCCCGCGCGCGACATCGCG
Organism: Caballeronia sp. J97; assembly: GCF_905220305.1. Taxonomy (NCBI): domain Bacteria; kingdom Pseudomonadati; phylum Pseudomonadota; class Betaproteobacteria; order Burkholderiales; family Burkholderiaceae; genus Caballeronia; species Caballeronia sp. J97. Next base: position 47,801 of record NZ_CAJMZL010000038.1, read on the forward strand.
CACCATGCGTGCGAAGCCGCCCGTTGCATCGACGAACGGACGCATGCGGCACGCGAGCGCTTCGTCGTAGATCTGCTGCGCGAGATGCGTCGAGCGGCGATCGAAGTTTTCCAGTTCCGCCAGGCGCTCGCTCAGTTGACGATGCGCTTCCGCCGTCAGGCGGCGTACTTCGTCGAGGGCGGCATGCGCGCGTGCATCGAGCGGCGCGGCGCTCGTTTCGGTGAGCGTTTCGTGCAGGCGCTCGAGTGCGCGGTTCGCATCGTGCTGAATGCGCTTCACGCGCAGCATCGATTGCGAAAAAGGCTTCAGCCAGCGCGATTCGACGAGCGATTCGCCCGAGTGACTCAGCAAGCGGTCGAGCGTGTCCGCGCGCATGCGCAGCATGCGGGCTTCGTTCGCGCGCGAAGGTGTCTGGACCGGCTCCGGCGTGTCGCCCAGCGGCTTCGTCAGCGTGAGTTCCTGCGCGAGTTCGGACACGACGTCGTGCGACGCCTTGACTTCCATGCGTGCGTTGAGGCCATCGACGAACGCATCGACTTCGCGTTCGAGCGTGTTCTGCGCATCGGCATCGCGCGCCTCGCCGATCTGCACGATCAGGTCGACGCCGCGCAACAGCATGTCGATATAGCCCGCGTCGAGCACGACGCGCCCTTCCTGCGCCGCGACGAAGCAGTCTTCCATCACATGCGCGAGCGTGACGCCGACCGGCACGCCGACCACGCGTGCCGCGCCTTTCAGCGAATGCGCGGCGCGCATGCTCGCTTCGAGCGTGACCGGATCGCGCGGCGCACGTTCGAGCGCGATGAGCCCATCGGAAAGAATCTGCGCCTGCCCGTGCGCTTCTTCCCGAAAGAGTTCGAGCAGCGACGAACGGCCCGGATCGATGCTCGTCATGCGAGACTCCGGTTCAGGCTTTCGATGAGACGATCGGCGTCGAGCAGGCCGACGGTCGCGTCCTTGAACGAGGCGACCGCGTGCGCATGCGATGACAGCCGCTGTGCGAGCGTCGCCGGCACCGGCTGAAGCTGCGCGGGCGTGAAGCGATGCACGCCGTCGACGGCATCGACGGGAAAAGCGATCGGGTCTTCATGATCGCCGTTGACGTGATGATCGCGACGCTGCGCGCGCTGAATGACGAGCAGGCGTGCGAGCTCGCGCGCATCGAGAGCCTGATGCTTCGAGGCGTTTTTCGCCGCACGCTCCTCGATGCCGAACAGCCGCGCAAGCGAAGCGCACACGATCAGTCTGCCGCGCATGTTCACCACGCCCAGCACCACGCGATGCCGTCGATGCGGCAGCGAATGCACCGGACGCAGTTGGGCCACTTGTGCGCAGACGGCCGTCGGCAGGCCGAGCCATTCGCCGCCGATGCGAAACACAAGGCATGAGAGCGTGTCGGCTTGGTCGGCATCGCGCATCACGTTCGACGATGCCGCGCCCGTCTGTTCGATCGACGTGCGCGCTTCCACGCGATCGAGCACGCGCGCTGCCGCTTCGTCGTGAACCGGGCAATTGCGGCAATGAACGTGGCGCTCGAGCTTCGGGCACGACGCATCGCCGCGCACGCCGATGCGATTCCAGCAATCGTCGATATCGATCGTGATGTTGACGTCTCGGGCGTTCATCGTGTGCTCCCGGTGACGCGCTCGGCGCGCGCGAGCAGAAGACGCGCGCCGCTCTCATCGCCGTCGAGCGACAGGCACGCGGCAAGATGCGTGAGCGCTTCGCGATGCGCCGGATCGAGATACAGCGCGCGGCGATAGTGCCCGCGCGATGCCTGATGCTCGCCGCGCGCATCGGCGATCACGCCGAGCAGATAGTACGCATCCGCGTTCGATGGATGCGCGTCCAGATACGCATGCGCTGCACGCGCGGCGGCGTCGAGCTGGCCGGCATCGGCGAGTTCGCGCGCATGCGCGAGATTTGTCGCCGGCGCGGGTGCGATGCGCGCCTCTTCACGCGGCGGTGCAACCGGCATCGCACGAACCACGGGCGGCGCGCTGGCCCATGCCGGCAGCACGAACGCACGTTTGAGCGGGGGCACCGGTTGTGCGACGGGCACACCCGACCATGCGCCATTGAACACTTTCGCGCGCTCGCGCTCGGGCCGGTTGAACGCGAACGCGAGCGGAATGTTCGCGGAGCTCATGCCTTCGCGCATCAGAAGACCGGTCTCCGCGGGACCCACGAATAGCGTGCCGCCTGTTGCGAGCAAGCCATCGAGCACGCGCAGGACGGCGCATTGTGTGTCGCGATCGAAATAGATCAGCACGTTGCGGCACAGAATGAAATCGAAGCGCTCGAACGCGAGTGCATCGAGTTGCAGGAGATTGGCCTGCGAGAAGCGCACGCTCTGTGCAACGGCGGGATGAAGTTGCCAGCCATTGTCGGTTGCGCGGAAGTGCCGATCGCGAAAATCGAGCGCGCGTCCGCGAAACGCATTGCGCCCATAATGCGCGCGTCGCGCAATGGCGAGCGCGCGTTCGCTCACGTCGATCGCATCGATCGTGAAGCGCTCCGCGGGAATGCCCGCTTCGAGCAGCGCCATCGCGACCGTATAGGCTTCCTCGCCGGTCGAGCACGGCGCGCTCAGCACGCGCACCGGACTCGCGGGCCGCTCATGCAGACGCATGCGCGCGAGACGCGCGAGCGCGGCGAACGCTTCGGGATCGCGGAAGAACCATGTCTCCGGCACGACCACCGCTTCGATCAATTCCTGCATGCGCGCGCCGTCTTGCGTCACCGCGCGATAGTAGTCGTCGAGCGTGCCGCCCTGCTCGTCTCGCCACAGGCTGTAGCGCTCTCGCACCGCACGCGACACGGCGTTCGCGCCGATCGATTCGGCGTCGAGCCCGATCGTGCGATGCAATAGCTCGATGAAGCGGCCGATGTTGCAAGGCTCGTCGGCAAAGACACTCGGCAGCGCGCTCATGCTTCGCTCCCGGCGAAGAGCAGCGCCTGCACGTCGTCGGATAACAGATGCTCGATGCGCACCCATTGCAGCAGCCCGTTCTCGTCGCGCGTGAGCGGGCCGAGATAGCGCGCGTGCGGCGTGTCGATGCCCGCATCGGCAAACGACGCGGCATCGAACGTTAGAGTGCGCGTCGCCTGTTCGAGCAGAAGGCCGAGCCGACGATGCGCTATCGCGCCATCGTCGCCGCAACGCGGATACGCGACGAGCGCGAGCCGCGTCGACAACCTTTCCTGCGAGGCACGCCCGAGCGCGAGCGCGGCGATATCGATGACGGGCACACTGGCGCCTTCATGATCGAGCACGCCGGCGACCCATGCGGGCGCGCCGGGCAACGCTTTCAGCGGCGCGAGCGGCAGCATGCGCTCGATCTGCGCGCTGTCGAGCAGATAGCGGTCCGACCCGAGCGTGAACTGGACGAAGAGCATCGCGGCGCGCCTTTAAGCGGCCACCTTGAAGCGCGACACGCCGGTACGCAAGCCGTTCGCGACATGCGTGAGATCGTCGATCGCCTGCGTCGACTGGCGCAGCGACTCCGCCGTCTGCTGCGCGGCCTCGGAAAGTTGCGACAGCGCCTGCGATATCTGATCCGCGCCGGTAGCCTGCGTCTGCATGCCTTCGTTGATCATCGAAACGCGCGGCGCGAGCGTCTGCACCTGATGAATGATCTGCGAGAGCTGTCCGCCGACTTGCTGCACGTCGAGCATGCCGCGACGCACTTCCTCGGAGAACTTGTCCATGCCCATCACGCCCGCGGCGACGGCCGACTGAATCTCCTTCACCATCTGTTCGATGTCGAACGTGGCGACGGCGGTCTGATCGGCGAGACGGCGAATCTCGGTCGCGACGACCGCGAAGCCGCGTCCGTACTCGCCCGCCTTCTCCGCTTCGATCGCCGCGTTCAACGACAGCAAATTGGTTTGATCCGCGACTTTCGTGATGGTCGCGACGACCTGATTGATGTTGCCCGCCTTCTCGTTGAGGATCGCGAGCTTGCCGTTCACCGAGCCCGCCGCTTCCATCACGAGGCGCATGGTTTCCTCCATGCGCGTGAGTCCCGCCTGACCGGTGCCCGCGAGCGCAGCCGATTGCTCCGCCACGCCCGACACTTCGTTCATCGTGCGCACGAGATCGCGCGCGGTCGCGAAGATTTCCCGCGACGTCGCGCCGATTTCCGTCGTCGTCGCGGCTGTTTCGCTCGCGGTGGCCTGCTGTTCGCGCGCGGTCGCTGCGATTTCCGACACCGACGTCGTCACCTGTATCGCCGATTTCTGCGCCTGGCCAACGAGACCCGTGAGTTCGTCGGTCATGCGGTTGAAGCCCGCCTCCAGCGTGCCGAATTCGTCGCGGCGCGCGAGCGAAAGCCGCTGCGTCAGGTCGCCCGTGCGCATCTTGTCCACCACATCGACCATGCGCAGCATCGGCACCGTCAGGGCCTTCATCAGCATGAAGCCGAGCACCGACGCCGCGGCGATCGCCATGAGCATGATGACGATGAGCGTCACTTCCGATTTCTGCACCGAGCCGCGAATGCTTTCCACCGATTTCGCATTGAAGATCTGGTTATGCTCGACGAGCGCGCGCGTCGCGGTCTGCCCCGCTTCCCACTCCGGTGTGAGACGCGTGTTGAACGTCGCGACGGCCGCGTCCTTCGAGCTCGCGAGCTCGCGCAATACCTGATCCTGAATCGGAACGTAAAGATCGCGCTGGCGCTTGAAATCGTTGAAGAGACGGCGGTCTTCGTCTTCGAAGATGGTGGGCACGTAGGTGTCCATCAGCTTGTCGATCGTGGCGCGCGTTTCGGTCAGACGCTGCGTGTCGCGGCGCGTCTGTTCCGCGTCGTTGTCGATGAAGACGAGGCGCTGCGTGATCGTGTAGTTCTCGAACCACGCCGTGCGCAGATCGCCGGAAATCGAGAAGCCAACCATCGAATCGTCTTCGAGGCTCTTCGCTTCGCGATCGATCCCGCCGAGCAGCGTGTACGACAGGGCGGCCATGACGAGCATCAGGGTAAGGATGATGCCGAAGCTCGCCAGAATGCGATGCCGAATGGACAGTTGCTTCACGCGATGAGCCTTATCAAGTGGATGGAGACGATTGCTGCGCCGCGCGCAATCGCGAGCTCGCCTCGGTCAGGAGGCGTCTCAATTGTAGGATGAATTCGTGCGCGCGAAAGCCGCGCTGCCAGATCGTGTTAACGGCCGATTGTGGCCGCGCTTGAACGCGGCGTGTCCAGATGAATCATTTCGCCGTGTTTCAGCACGGTGAACGCATCCGCTGGCAGGCCGGCGCGGCGCGCGGCTTCGGCAAGACGGCACGGCGGCTCGTCGAGCGGCTCGTCGGTCAGTTCGAACGAACCCCAGTGAATGCCGATCGCTTTCTTCGCATGGACGTCCTCGAAGATTCGCACTGCTTCCTCGGGATCGACGTGCTGCGCGTGCATGAACCAGCGCGGATCGTAGGCGCCGATCGGGATCAGCGCGAGATCGAAGCCGCCGAAACGCGCGCCGATATCGCGAAAATCCGGCGAGTAGCCCGTGTCGCCCGCGAAGTAGAGCGCATACGGATGCGCCGCGCCCGCCGGCGTTTTCACAACCCAGCCGCCCCACAGCGTTTCCGCGCGATCGAACGGCGTGCGCGCGGACCAGTGCTGGCTCGGCACGAACCAGATATCGAGGCCGGCGGCGTGGGTTTCGTCGCTCCAGTCGAGCTCTTCCACGTTGGTCACGCCGAGATCGTTCATCCACTGCCTGATGCCGAGCGGCACGAGAAAGCGCGGCGGCCCGCCCGTTTGCCGGTTGAGCGCTTCGACGCTCGGCTTGTCGAGATGATCGTAGTGATTGTGCGAGATCAGCACGATGTCGATATGCGGCAACTCATCCAGCGTGAGACCGGGCGGCGTCTTGCGCTTCGGGCCCGCGAACGAAAGCGGCGAGGCGCGTTCCGAGAACATGGGATCGGTGAGGATGTTCACGCCGTCGATCTGCACCAGCGCGCTCGCATGACCGATCCACGTGAGCGTATCGGCGCTGCGATTGGCCTTGAGCCACGCGATGTCGGGATGCGCCATCGGAAACCGATAGCCGTTGGCCGGCGGCTTCGGCAAGCCTTGCGTGAAGCGCTCCCAGCGCCACTTCAAGAACGATTCGCGAGGCAGATGCCCATAGTTGTTTTCATAGCCCGACGAGGTGCGCTTCGCGTGGTGCAACGCCTGCGGCTGCGGCGCGAACACGGCGTCCTCGCTACGTGCGGGCACGTCGGACGAGCATCCCGTGAAAAGCGCCAGCGCGCAGAGCGTGACCCGCGAGCGGCATGCGTACGCATCGGAGAAAAAGAAGGAGAGAAGGCGCATGATTTGATGGATTGCATGCGTCACATGGCATTCGATTGTACGAAATGCACGTCGAAACGCTTTTGCGCGTTCTTTCTTCCGATGTAGCAAGATGCGCGCTTCCCCCGTCGCGGAAGGCCTGACGCGTATATTTGCGCGCAAGGTCAGCGATCCGGCCCGCTTCTTGCGTTACCGCACCCCGGCGCCGATAAAGGGCGCTTTCGAATAAACAATCGCGGCGCGGGCATTTTTTCAATGCGAATATCGCATTCGGGCACTTAGCACGCCGTCGCCAGAGCCGGGGGCTTCATGGGCAGCATTCAAAGAAAACACGCCTTACGCACATTCAACCCGCAGTTACACACGATGCACGCGATGCTCGTGTCGCGCGCGGCATCGCATGTCGCGAGTTCGATGCGGCCCGAAGGCCGCGACGAGGCGCTCGCGGAAGGCATCGCCGACGTCATCGCCCATTGCGGGCATGCGGGGCTGGGTCTCTTTCTCGCGGCGGTCTGGCATTGGCTCGACGAGCGCGACTATCACGAGGCCGCCGATGCCGTGCAGCACTACATCGAAACCGGCACTATGCCGACGGTCAAGCCGACAACGAAGCTCGCGCGCCGACGCGATGCGCGTATTTGAACCGGCCGCGTGCGTTGCGTCGCTACGCGCCGAACCAGCCTGCATCGACGTAATACTCACGCGCGGTACAACGCGCCGCGTCGTCGGACGCGAGGAACAGGACCATGCGCGCGATATGCTCCGGGTCGATCCGCTCATGCAGGCACTGTTGCGCGAGGAGACTGGCCTCGCTCTCCGGCGACTGCCATAGCTTCATCTGACGCGGCGTGCGCACGGCGCCCGGAATCACCGTGTTCACGCGAATGCCATGCTCGCCGAGCTCGCGCGCGAGCCCGCGCGTGAGTCCTTCGATCGCGGCCTTCGCGGTCATGTAAAGCGTGAGATCGGGCAGCGCGAGATGCCATGAGATCGAGCCCATGTTGACGATCGCGCCTTGCTCTTGCGTGCGCATGCGCTTCGCCGCGGCCTGCGCGCAGAAGAACTGATGCCGCAGATTGACGGCCATGCGCTCGTCCCAGTACGCAGCGCTCACGTTGTCCCATCGATGGCGATCGTCGTTCGCGGCGTTGTTGACCAGCACGTCGATGGAGCCGGCTTCGCTCGCGATAGCGTCGAACGCCTTGTCGATGCCATTCGCATCGCGCAAGTCGCAATGCAGAAACTTCGGCGCGTGCCGCTCGCCGGCGAGCGTCTGCTCGAGTTGCCGCGAATCGGCCTCGGCGACATCGATGAAGAAGACGCGCGCACCCTGCTTCGCAAAGGCCTCGACGATCGCCGCGCCGATGCCGCTGCCGCCGCCCGTCACGACGACGCGCTTGTCCGCAAGACTCGGGTAGATGGCGTAGGACATGGCGGCTCGCTCAATGTGAATGGCGCGGATTGCCGCGCGTTTCGATCACCTTCAGATACAGCGTCGCGGGTTCGAGACATCCGCCCGTCGACAATTGTCCGACCGTCTGCCGATACAACTCCTGCCACGGCGTCTGCGCCACCGGCGCGGCGAACGCGGATTGCGCGCGACGGCTTTCCAGCTCGGCTTCATCGAGCAGCACATTCACGCTGCGCGCGTTCAGATCGACGCGAATCCGGTCGTTCGTGCGCAGGAGCGCAAGACCGCCGCCGACCGCTGCCTCCGGCGACATGTTGAGAATCGACGGGCTCGCGGACGTGCCGCTTTGTCGTCCGTCGCCCATGCAGGGCAGCGAATCGATGCCGCGTTTGATCAGCTCGGCGGGCGGTGCCATGTTCACGACTTCCGCGCTCCCCGGATAACCCACCGTGCCGCAGCCGCGAATCACGAGAATGCAGTGCTCGTCGATGTCGAGCGACGGATCGTTGATGCGCGCGTGATAGTCCTCGGGGCCGTCGAAGACGATCGCCCGCGCTTCGAACGCGTTCGGCGCGCCGGGCTCGCTCAGATAGGTCTTTCTGAACGCATCGCCGACGACCGACATCTTCATGATCGCGCTGTCGAAGAAGTTGCCCGACAGGACCATGAAGCCCGCGCCGTGCTTCAGCGGATCGGCTGCGGTGCGGATGACTTCGTTGTCGGCGGCGGGCGCATCGCTCGCGATCTCGCCGATCGTGCGGCCCGACACGGTCAGACAATCCCGCTCGATGAGACCCGCCTCGTCGAGTTGCCGGATCACCGCGGGCACCCCGCCCGAACGATGAAAACTCTCGCCGAGATATTCACCCGCCGGCATGCAGTTCACGATGAGCGGCACCTCTTCGCCGTGGCGCTGCCAGTCGTCGAGACTCAATTCGATCCCCATGTGCCGCGCGATCGCGATCAGATGCGGCGGGCAATTCGTCGATGCCCCGAGCGCGGACGCGACGACGATCGCGTTGATGAACGCCTCGCGCGTCATGATCTTCGACGGCTTCAGATCCTCGCGCACCATGTCGACGATGCGCTTGCCTGTCGCATACGCCATCTGTCCGCGCTCGCGATACGCGGCGGGAATGCTCGCGCACGTCGGCAAGGACATGCCGAGCGCTTCGGCGAGACTGTTCATCGAGAGCGCGGTGCCCATTGTGTTGCAATGGCCGATCGATGGCGACGAAGCGGTCGTCAGGCGCATGAAGCCTTCGTAATCGATTTCGCCCGCCGCGAGCAGATTGCGCGCGTGCCAGATCACCGTGCCGGAGCCGACGCGCTTGCCGTCGTACCAGCCGTCGAGCATCGGGCCGCCCGAAAGAACGATCGCGGGCATGTCGACGGTGGCGGCCGCCATCAGGCACGCAGGCGTAGTCTTGTCGCAACCGGTGGTGAGCACGACGCCATCGAGCGGGAAACCATGCAGGATTTCGACAAGCCCGAGATAGGCGAGATTGCGGTCCAGCGCGGCGGTCGGACGGCGGCTCTGCTCCGCGAGCGGATGCACGGGGAATTCCATCGGAATGCCGCCGGCATCGCGAATGCCCGCCTTCGTGCGCGCGGCCAGTTCGATGTGGTGGCGATTGCACGGCGCGAGATCGCTGCCGGTCTGCGCTATGCCGATGATCGGCCGGCCCGACTGCAATTCCTCGCGCGTCAGGCCATAGTTCATGAATCGCTCGACGTATAGCGCGGTCATGTCGGCGTGCGAGGGATCGTCGAACCATTCCTGGCTGCGCAGGCGCTTGGGATTCTGTTGGGGCATGGATGTCTCTCCGTGAATTACAGTCGTTCGGCACGAGCGCCGACGCTGCTCCTTGTATTTCGTTACCGGTAACATTTCGGGCGATGTTAGCACGCGTTCGCTGCGTTGCTTCGGTTCAGGCGCTGTCGCGCGGCACCACGGAATACGCAACGCGCACGCGCTTGCCGGCCGGGCCGATGATGCCCTGATCGCGCGACTCCAGCGCCGCGAGCAAGGTCTCGCCGGTGCGCACGCCGATGCCGTATGCGTCGACGGAAACCGTCGTGATCGATGGCGTGCAGCAGGCGGCCACTTCGAAATTGCCGAAGCCCGCGATGGCGATATCGTCCGGCACCGTGAGGCCGCGCCGGTGGCATTCCATTATCGCGCCGAACGCGGACATGTCGCTCACGCACATCACGGCCTGAGTGTCGGGCCAGGTTTCGAGCAGCGCGGCCATCGCGGGGGCGCCGTGACTCATGGTGATCGGAGAATCGCCTAGACGAATGATGCGTTGGTCGTCGAGACCGAGCGCCCTCATCTGTGCGCGAAAGCCCTTCAAACGATCCAGGCCGCGGCGGTCCAGTTCGCTCGCTCCGCCGAGAAAGGCGATGCGTTCATGGCCCTGATCCGCGAGATACCGCACCATTTCTCGCGCCGCACTGACGTTGGAGAACCCGACGGCGGCATCGATCGGATCGGAAGGCGAATCCCACATTTCCACGACGGGCACGCCCGAGCGACGCAGCAGCGTGCGCGTCGCTTCCGTATGACGCGAGCCCGTCAGTGCGATGCAGCGCGGCTGATGACGCAGCATCGAACGCACGAGCCGCTCCTCGCGATCGAGATGGTAGTCCGTGTCGCCGATCAGCAATTGCAGGCCGTACGGCTCGAGCGCAGCGGAAAGGCCACGGACCGTATCCGAGAAGTTGGAGCTTGCGAGCGATGGCACCAGCACTGCGACGAATTCCGAGCGGCCGGACGACAAGGCGCCGGCGGCCGCATCGGCGACGTAGCCGAGTTCGTCGATCGCTTTCTGCACGCGCTCGCGCGTCGCCAGCGCAACGCTATGGCCGGCGAGCACGCGCGAGACGGTCATCTTCGAAACGCCGGCGAGACGCGCGACATCGGACATGCGGGGCGGGCCCGCGGAAGGATCGTAGATGTGCTCAGACATGCCGCGACGTTGCTCAGTCGACCCGAACCCAGCCATCCTCGCGCTGCTCCAGGATGATGTGCAACTTCGCCTCGCCGGCTTCACGGTCGGAGGCGGTCACTTCCGGGAAGGCGCGCTTGATGTCGCGGTCGTCGGCCCAAGGGGCCACGTTTTCGAGCTTGTAGGTGTAGGTGACATCCGAGCGATGCGCGGTGGGATCGGGCTCGGTCCAGCCGACGACTTTGTCCAGCTTGACGTGCGCATAGCAAAGCATCCAGGCGCGCGGGTCGCTCGTCGCATTGGGATCGCCGGACGGTCGGCTGGTTTCGGCCGCGTATTTCTGCCCTTCGCCGGTGAGGCTGTATGCGATGCCGTTCTGCTTGGCATTGGCGTTCGCAGGCGTCGGCGCAGCGCGAGCGATCAGGCCGCTTTTCTCGAGCGCCGCGAGCTGTTCGCGCAGCGCGCCGGCTGAATATTCGTTGAGATCCCGATTGCTATAGACCGATGGGAACGCGTATGGGCCACGGCCGCTGCGATTCAGGCATAGCAAGCCGCGGTTCGTTTTCATGTCGGCGGAAATCGCGTCGCCCAGACTGGACTCGCTTGCATCGTTCTTCTTGCCGCAAGCAGCGAAAAGCAATGCGGTGCTGACGGCGGCGATCAACAGGCTCGTTCTCATATGCGCTCCGGGAAGGGTCGGCATGATGGGTACAACCTTTCGACGCCATTCTACCGACTGAATGGTGCGCATCGGAGACTGGATGGTGTCGGGGCAAACGATGTTGACGCAAATTGCGCGCCCCAACGCAAAAACCCCACCGTTATCGGGTGGGGTTTTTGTTTTCG
>NZ_CAJMZL010000039.1:0-58779 GCF_905220305.1 Caballeronia sp. J97
TAAATGCGGACCGACGGTCGGCCCGGGTTGCGAGCGCGATTTTGTCGTTCGAGATCGATCAGGTCTTGTTCTACGTTTGTCACATCCTAACGCATGAAAGTTTGACTTTCAACCAAATGTTCGACTTGTGATCATAGGGGTGTTCCCCAATCGCTCATGATGTTTGCTCGAAAGGAGTTGGCGACGACCGCGCGAAGGGAGCCGCTTGGCGCGTGTTTTCGTCTGTCGCATGGCGGTTGCACGGGTTCGTCCGCCGGTATTTCGGGGTACGCGAAAGATGGAATACAAGCGATGGATGACGGTAAAAGTCGAACAATCCGCCGATAAGCGTCGCAATCTGAAAGGCTTGATGTAAAATGTTTAAAGTCGAACACGAACCGACCGACGAGCGCGTGTGCTCTCAGGTCACCATCGAGGACACACCCCATCTATGTCGAGCAAAGAGCAACGGTCCGACCATATCCTCGACATGGTCGGCTCACGGCACTTCATGAGCATTGGCGATCTGGCCAAAGCGCTCGACGTGTCGGAAATGACCATTCGCCGCGACGTGCGCGATCTGGCCGATGCGGGGAAGGTGCGCACGGTCTACGGCGGCGTGGCGTCGCTCGAAAACAGCGGCGGCGTCGCGAGTTACAATGCACAAACCGAACGCACCCAGCATGCCGAAGAAAAGCGCCGCATCGCCCTGGCGGCGAGCCGGCTTCTGAGTCCGGGCGACGTGGTGATTCTCGACTCCGGCACCACGGTCCAGCAGCTCGCGGAATGCCTGCCGGCCGAAGGGTCCTATACCTTCATCTGCTATAGCCTGAACACGATCAATGTCCTGTCCAAGCGCGATGACACGACCGTCATCTCGCTCGGGGGCGTGCTGTCTCCGAAGTCCTTCACCTTCTCCGGGCCGGACGCGGTTCAGGCCATGCATCGGTATCGCGCGAACAAGGCGTTCATCGGCGCGACCGGCTACGAGCTGAAGCATGGACTCACCTGCAGCTATGTCGAAGACTGCTCGTGGAAGCAGGCGGCCATGAAATCGAGCGTCGAACGAATCCTGCTCGTGGACTCGTCGAAATTCGGCAAGGTTTCGACATGCAGCTTTGCCGGCGTGGAAGACTTCGACACCGTGATAACCGATGCAGGCGTGCCCGACCGCTACCGGTTCGATCTGGAATCGAAAGGCCTCAAGGTTTTGATCGCCGAGTGACGTGTGAGTGAAGCGTGAGTGCGCGTGGCTTGACGACCGTGAACGCATCGGTCGCCGTCGGTCAGACCCGCCGCAGAGACCGGCGCAGGTCGGAAAGCTCGCGAAGACCTTTCTCGGGGGTCTCGCGCGAAATGCACATGCTTCCTGCAACGAACATGTCGACCGTGTCCGGTGCGAAGGTGCGGATCGTGTCGGCGGAAACCCGTCCGTCGATTTCGATTGCGGTGTCGAGTCCCTGCCGCCGGATCATGTCGCGCAGCGCGCGAATCTTCCGCTCCGAGTACGGCACTTGTGACTCGCCCGGCACGCCCGCATAGCCGGGGTTCGTGAGCATCAGAAGCACGGTGTCGCAGCGTTCGAGCACGTAGTCGAGCGTCGTGAGCGGCGTCGACGGCTTCAAAGCGACGCCCGCGCGAACGCCCGCCGAGCGGATATGACCCAGCATCCGGTCGACGTGCGGCTCCGATTCGATCTGAAACGTGAGTTGCTGCACGCCGATATCGAGCAGCGCATCGATTAAATAGTCATGCCGCGTTGCCATCACATGCACATCGAACGCAAGGTCCGTTTTGCGCCGCAACTGAGCGATGGTCTCGATGCCGAGCGGCATGCTCGGGCTGAAGTGGCCATCGATGACATCCAGATGGACGACATCGAGCCCGGCCTCGGCAATCGACTGCGTTTGTCGTTCGAGATTGCACAGGTCGAACGTAATGAGCGACGGCGCAATCAGACAAGAACCTTTCCACGCGATGTCCACGTTCAGTGCGCCTCGAAGTCTTCGTTCGCGATGGTGTCGGCGTAGGCCGCGAACAGTTCCTTGTACTGGGCCGCGACGTCCGGGCGCGGCCGCGCGGCGCGCGTCTCGTCGAGCTCGACATAGCGCTCGCAGACATCGTAGAGCGTGACCGACGCGCCTTGTGCCCGCTGATGCACCGTCAGCGCGAGGAGCGCGGCCGCGAAAGCACCGCCTTCGTCGCACTTGACGCGGATGACGTCGAGATCGAACACGTCGGCGAGAATCTGACGCCATGCCGCGCTATTGGCGCCGCCGCCGGTCAGCCGGAATTGCGTCGAACGCTCGAAGCTTTGCGACAGCAACTCATAGCCCCACTTCAGTCCGAGCGCGACGGACTCCGCGCCCGCGCGCATGAGATTCGCGCGCGTCATGTTGTCCGCGGTCAGGCCCTTGACGACGCCGCGCGCACGCGGAAGCGCGGGAATGCGCTCGCCGCTGAAGAACGGAAACATGCGAACGCCGCCCGCGCCCGGCGTGGCCGACGCGAGAAGCTGCTCGACCTCGGAAATCTCGACCTCGAACAGTTGTTGCAGCAGGGTCGTCGTCGACGTCGCGTTCATCGTTGCGATGGTCGGCAGCCAGCCGCCGTCGAGACCGCAGAACACGTAGATGCTCGGGTCGACGGACTCGGCCATCTTGTCCGCGTGAATGTTCAGAACGCCCGATGTTCCGAGGCCGAGCGTTGCCCGGCCCGCGGCAACGTTGCCTGTGCCGAGCGCGCCCATGACGTTGTCGCCGGAACCGCACGCAACCAGCGTGTCCCGTGAGAATCCGAATTCCGCCGCCACTTCCGGCCGCACTTTGCCGATGGGCGCGAGCGGCGACACGACGCGCGGAACCGAACGCTCCAGTCGTCCGGACGGGTCGATCGTGTCGGTCATCTCCCAGGACCAGCTTCGCGAGACGACATCGAAATAGCCCGTTCCCGATGCTTCGCCGGCATCCGTCGCATATTCGCCCGTCAACCAGAAATTGACGTAGTCATGCGGCAAAAGAACGTGCTTGACCTTCTCGTAAGTCTGCGGCTCGTGCTGCCTGACCCATGCCACTTTCGATGCGGTGAAGCCGACAGGAATCGTCGTGCCGATCAGGCCTCGAATGCGCTTTTCGCCGCCGGCCGCGTTGAAGAGCTTCTCGTTCGCCGCCGTCGTCTCGGTGTCGTTCCACAGCTTCACGTTGCGCACGACCGAGCCGCTGCCGTCCAGCAAAACGAGGCCGTGCTGCTGACCCGAGACGGCGATCGCGCGTACATCGGCGGGGCTGCGGGTGGTCTGCGCGAAGAGCGCCTTCAATGACTGGCGCAGCGCGTCGATCCACCATTCGGCCTTCTGCTCACGGCGACCGTTGGCCTCGGAGATGATCGGATGACTGGCATGACCGCGGGCCACGAGCTCGCCGGTTTCCGGGTCTAGCAAAACCACCTTCGTGCCTTGTGTACCGCAGTCGATGCCAAGATACATGCTCTACCCCTGTCTGCCGTTTGAAGTGCGTTATTGAACGTCGATGAGAACCTTGATGACATCCGGCTGCGCGGACGCGGCCAGTTCGAACGCCTCGATGCTGTCCTTGAACGCGTAGCGGCGCGAGATCAGCGGCTTGACATTGATCTGACCGGACGCGATCAGCGCGATCGAACGCTCGTAGTCGTTTGCATAGCGGAAAATGCCGACGGTTTCGATTTCCTTCACCTGCATCGCGACGATGTCCATCGGCACCAGGTCTTGCGGCATGCCGACAAACACGATCTTTCCCGCCGGACGCAGGCAGTGCGGCGCGGCGGCGATGGCCTTCGCGTTACCGCTGCAATCGACGAACAGGTCCGCGCCGTTCGGGAAATGCTGCAGGACGAACTCCTTCAGGTCGACCTTCGCCACGTTGCACGTAATGAGGCGCTCGCCGTAATGCTCCGACAGAAAATCGAGCTTTTCCTGCTTTACATCGGTGATGACGACCCGGCTCGCGCCCGATGCCAGCAGCGCGAGCGCCATCAGCGAGCCGATCGTGCCTGCGCCCGCGACGACAGCGGTATCGCCCGGCGAAATGCCGACCTTGCGGGCGACGTGCGTACCGGAGGTCAGCGGCTCGGCCAGCACGGCTTCTTCGAGGCTGACGTTGTCGGGCAGCTTGAACGTGAGGCTCGCAGGGTGGACGACTGACTCGCGCAGCACGCCGTGAATCGGCGGCGTCGCCCAGAACCTGATGCTCGGGTCCAGGTGATAGTTGCCCTGCATCGCTTCCGGCGAGTTGGGGTCGAAAATGCCCGGCTCCATCGCCACGCGGTCGCCCGCCTTCAGATGCTTCACATTGCTGCCGACTTCCGCGATGACGCCGCTCGCCTCGTGACCGAGGACCATCGGCTCGTTGACGACGAAGTCACCGATGCGGCCGTGCTTGTAGTAGTGGACATCGCTGCCGCACACGCCGACGTTGGCGATCTTGATGCGCACATCGTGCGGACCCAGTTCCTCTTCGATTTCGATGTCGCGAATTTTCAGGTCGTCCTTCGCTTCGAGAACCAACGCTTTCATGTCGCTTCCTTTCATTAAATGAGTTCAGTTGCGGGCGCGAACTTATCCCTTGATGTCGCCCAGCTTCTTGTGCAGCGCAATGCAGCTATCGACGTTGGCTTTCGTGTAAAGCTCGGTTCCTTCGACCTGATGCAATTCGGTCTTCTTGTTCGTGAGAATGTCGTGCGCCATCTTCATCGACTTCTCGGCCAGCTCGTCCGCGCTCTGCAGCGCCGTCGACGTCATCTTGCCGTTCTTGATCAGCAGACAGGCCTCGGCCGTGCCGTCGGTGCCGTACACCAGCGGATACGGATTCATGCCCGAGCCTTTGAGCGCTTCGACGGCGCCGGCGGCCATGTTGTCGTTCATCGAAATCACCGCGTCGATCTTCGGGTTGGCCTGAATCCAGTCCTCCGTCAGTTGCATCGCCTCATCCTTGTTCCAGTTCGCCGTCTGCTCGTTGACGATCTTCACGTCAGGACGCTTGGCGAAGAATTCCTTTTGCCACGCTTCACGACGGCCGAGCGAGTGCGGATTGCCCGGCGGCCCGAGCAGGACCACGACCTTCGCGTCCTTCGGCACTTGCTTGAGCGCCAGTTGCGCATTCACCTGACCCAGCAGATACGGGCTGGAATCGACCGACGGCACCGAGTCGTCCTGGAATTTCGGGTTGGTCGCGACGAACTTCGTGCCGCTCTTCATCGCAGCCTTGACCGGGCCGATCTGCACCGCCGGATCGTACGGCTGAATGATGACGAGGTCGTACTTGTTGGTCACGGCGTTTTCGATGTTCGACTGCATCACCGTATTCTGGCTCTGACCGTCGAACACTGTCAGCGTGATGTCCGGATACTTCTTCGCTTCCTTGACCATCGAATTGGCCAGCCATGCGGCGAACGAATCGCTTTGCGCTCGCGCGAGATAAGCAACACGATACTGCTTGTTCTGTGCGATTGCTGCGCCCGTTGCGAAGACGCCGAGCGCCAGCGCGCATGCCACGAATTTCTTCAACTTCATTTTCTGTCTCCTTCGAGTTACGACGTTATGTGTGCTTCGTCTGAGTGCCGCGACCTGGTGGAACCAGGTCTGCGGCGATGGAATCGCGTTGATTGGTGCGTTAGTTGGTGGCTGCTTTGGCGGGCTCTTGCGTGACAGCCTTTTTCTTCTTCTTGCCGTGCTTCGACGAGATGTCGTAGGCCACGGCGAGCACGATGATGCCGCCCTTGATAATCTGCTGGAGATACGACTGAATGCCGAGCAGGTTCATGATGTTGCCGAGAAAGCCCATGATGAACGCGCCTGCCAGCGTGCCGACGGCCGTTCCGATACCACCCGAGAAACTCGTGCCACCGATGATCGCCGCGGTCATTGCATCGAACTCGAAGCCGATGCCCGCGTTCGGCAGACCCGCATTGACGCGAGACATGTAGAGCACCCCGGCCAGGCCGACGAGCGCACCGTTCACGAGGAAGGCCATCATCTTGATGCGGTTGATGCGAATGCCGGATGCTCGCGCCGCTTCCTGATTGCCGCCTATGGCGTAGATGTATCGCCCGAGTCGGGTGTGGTTCAGGAGATACCAGGTGAGCAATGCAATCGCCACGAGGAAGATGACCGGAGACGGCACGCCCAGCACCGAGCCCTGGCCCCAGCCGACATAGTTGTCGAGCTCGTAGATGTTCTGTCCTTTGGTGAGCATCAACGCCGCCCCTCGCGCCGCTGTCTGCATCGCGAGCGTCGCGATGAAGGCCGGCGTATTGAAGCGCGTGACGATCCAGCCGTTCACCAGTCCGCATGCCGAGCCGATTGCAATGCCGACTATCAGCGACGGCACGAACATGCCCGTTGCCTTGAAGAACATCACGGACAACAGCCCTGACAGCGCGAGCACCGAACCCGCCGAGAGATCGATCAGGCCGCAGATGATGAGCAGCGTTTGACCGAAGGCGAGAATCGTCGTAATCGAAATCTGCCGCGAGATATTCAGGAAGTTCGTCGTCGACAGGAACACTGGGCTGATGATCGAGCTGACGATGATCATCGCCACCAGAATCAGATAGATGCTGTACCTGCCGTTGGAAAACAGCGCCCAGCGAGCGCCCGGGGTTCGCGTAACCGTGTTCAATTTTCGTCTCCACCAAGGGTTGCCAGGCGCATGATTCCTTCCTGGCTGAATTCCGGCTCTTTCAGTTCACCTCTGATCCGGCCGGTCGCCATCACATAAATGCGGTCGCAGATTGCAATCAGTTCCGGCAATTCGGACGAGATGACCACCACCGCCCTGCCTTCCTGCGCGAGCTCGAAAATGAGCTTGTAGATTTCGAATTTCGCGCCGACGTCGATGCCGCGCGTCGGCTCGTCGAGAATCAGGATTTCGGGGTCGCAAAGCATCCACTTCGCGAGCATGACCTTCTGCTGGTTCCCGCCGCTCAGCAGCCCGATTTGCGTATTGAAGTTCGGCGCCTTGACCTTCATCCGGTGGCTCACGCCATCGACCAGCTTCTTCTCGAGCTTCGCGTCGCGATAGCCTCGCTTGATGAACTTGTCGAGCGAAACGAGCCCTGTGTTCTCGGTGATGCTGCGCATCGGCACGATGCCGTAGCGCTTGCGGTCTTCGGACAGCATCGCGATCCTGAGCCGGATCGCGTCCTGCACGGTCTTGATGCGAACCGGCTTGCCGTGCACGCGAACTTCGCCTTCGGTGTACGGATCGAGGCCGAACACGGTCCGGACCACTTCGGTGCGTCCCGCGCCCATCAGCCCGGCGAGGCCGATGATCTCGCCCTTGCGGACATTGAAGCTGACGTTCGAGAAGCGCTCGTCGTCGCCCAGTCCCTTGACTTCGAGCGCCGTTTCGCCGAGCTTGCGGACCGGCTTTTCCGGATACACGTTGTCGAGCTTGCGGCCGACCATCATCTGAATGATGGTTTCGATGTCGATCTGACTGGCGGGCCGCGTCGCGACGTGGCTGCCATCGCGGATCACGGAGATGTCGTCGGCGATCCGATAGAGCTCTTCGAAGCGATGCGAGATGTACACGATCGCCGCGCCCTTTGCTCTCAGCTCGTTGATCTTCTTGAAGAGAACATCGACCTCTTTCGACGTGATGGCGGACGTCGGCTCGTCGAAGATGATGATGTTCGCCTCGCGCGAGACCGCCTTCATGATTTCGAGCATCTGCAGGTCCGAGACGCTCAGCTCCTTCAGTTTCGTGTCCGGGCGGTAGTGCAGGCCTTCGCGTTCGAGCAGCGCCTTCGCGTCCGCATAGACCTTCTTCCAGTCGATCGAGCCCCAGCGCGTTTTCGGTTCGTCGCCGAGAAACAGCGACTGCGCGACCGTGATTTCGGGGATGTAGTTGAGTTCCTGCGTGACCATCGAGATGCGGTACTTTCTCGCGGTCAACGGACTGTCGATTTCGACCTTCTCGCCGTCGATGAATATTTCGCCGGCGTCAGGCTGGTAGATGCCGCTGACGATTTTCATCAGCGTCGACTTGCCGGCGCCGTTCTCGCCGCAAATCACATGCACCGAGCCTCTGCGGACCGAGAAGCTCATGTCTTTCAGGGCAATGACGCCCGGAAAGCGTTTCTCGATTCCGCGCAACTCCAGAAGCGGTGTGTCTCCCATTTCATTCGCCTTATATCTGTGTACAAGGAAGCGTCGAGTTCCGCGCTCACTTCGCGCTAGCGGAAAAGTGACGAGTCGCTCAACCATGAACGGACTTTACTCGTCGAACGTTCACAGTGCAACATGAATGTGATGATATCACCATCAATGTCAGGTGCGACAACAGGTTTAACACCGCGTAACGCATCTTGCAACTCGTTGATTTTGCGTTATTTATATTCGTTTTCTGCGAGTTGATCCGCAATCATCAGATTAGGGAATGCCCTGAAATTTATGGTGAAGATGCACCATTCAAGAATGATGGTGTTATAGTTGGATCAACGGCTTCCCTTTCCCGTCCGACAGGCGAAGCGGCACAAACAGAAGAAGCGCGTTCCCGGGCACCGGACTGCACCTACTTGAAGCGAAGCGTGACCATGACCGATTCGACACAACCGAAATTGCCGAACTTGGCGAGCGAGATACTCGGCGAAATCCAGGCTTCCCTGACCGGCGTGAATGCTCACGACCTCGAGGCGCTCGTGAGCGAGATCGAGCGTGCGCCGAGGGTGTTCTGCCTCGGCGCGGGCAGGTCCGGCATCCTCTTGCAGGCGTTCTGCATGAGGCTGAATCACCTGGGCGTGGAAGCGTTCATGGCGGGCGGCGTGCCGTGCCCGCCCGTGGAGGCCGAGGACCTGATCATCGTTGCGTCGGGGTCGGGCGAAACGCGCAGTGTCTCCGCCGTGCTGGAGCAGGGGCGCTCGGCGGGCGCCAGAGTGGCGCTCTTCACGGCGCGACGCTCAGGCGGCCGTTCGATGACGGCGGATGTGACCGTGGTCATCCCCGCGCCCAGCGGCCTGGTCAATCGCGAGCATCCGCAGAACCTGCAGCCGATGCGCACGCTGTTCGAACAGTCTTTTTTTCTGCTTTGCGAAGCAGTCGTATGCTGGCTGAAGCTGAAGAAGGGTATTGGCGAAGAAGAGATGGCTCAACGCCATGCCAATCTCGAGTGAGCAGAAAGAAGCGGAGCGCCCTTTGCGAAGCGCTCCGAAGAAGCCTCAGTTGACCTTCGCGGCCGCTGCGAGCGCCTGCACCGCGCTCTTGCTGTCCTGCTGCGAATGCATGAACTTCGTGACGACGTCGGTCATCGCGCCGGCGACCGCCTCGCTCTGCGCCATGCCCTGCGCGAGCGACGGCACGAGCGTGTTCGCCTTGATGGCGGATTGCTCGTCGGCATAGGAGCGCTTCGCGCAGTCGTCGAACTTGTCCATCGAAACGCCGACGCGCGCGGGAATCGAGCCTTTATAGAGGCTGAACTGCTCCTGGAACTGCGGCGACATCACCGCTTTCGCCAGCACGAGCTGTCCTTGCGTCGCGTTCTTCTTGCCGTTCTGGCCGAAGAAGGCGAGCGAGTCCGAATTGAACATGTACGAGTTCGCCGTGCCGGGGCGCGGCACGCACAGATAGTCCTTGCCCGGCATCTTGTCGGCGCGCGCGAACTCGCCCTTCGCCCAGTCCGCCATGAACTGCATGCCCGCCTTGCCGTCGATGACCATCATCGTCGCGAGATTCCAGTCGCGGCCGGTCGTGCCGTTGTCGTAATACGTGCCGATCTTGCGAACGATATCGAACACCTGAAGCATCTTGTCGGACGTGAGCGTCTTTTGATCCAGCTCGACGATCGCCTTGCGATAGAAGTCCGCGCCCTGCGAGAGCACCACGCCTTCCCACAGGTTCACGTCCTGCCAGGGCTGACCGCCGTGCGCGACCGCCGTGTAGCCGGCGGCCTTCATCTTGTCCGCGAGCGCGAAGAATTCCGGCCACGTATTCGGCGCGGCGCCGCCGACCTTGTCGAGAATCGCCTTGTTGATCCACAGCCAGTTCATGCGATGAATCTCGACCGGCACGGCGACGTAATGCCCGTCGTACTTGAGGTACTTGCCGACCTGCGGCGGAATCAGCTTGTCCCAGCCTTGCGCCGCCGAATCGATATCGACGAGCACGCCCTGCTCGGCCCAGTCGTGAATCGACGGTCCCTTGAGCTGCGCCGCCGACGGCGGATGTCCCGACACGACATTGGTCTTCAGCACCGTCAGCGCATTCGTGCCGCTGCCGCCCGCCACGGCGAAGTCCTTCCACGTGACGCCTTGCTTCTCGACGTCCTGCTTCAACACGCCGACCGCCTTCGATTCACCGCCCGATGTCCACCAGTGCAGCACTTCGATCTGATCGGCATGTGCGGCATGGAACGCGCCCGCCGCCGCCATGGCCACCAGCAAACTTCGTTTCATCGTCTGTCTCCTCGCTGCGCCCTTTCCGGATGCGATGGTGCGCATGATCGGCTTACTGGTCGTCCCAGCGCGCGACGCTCTGCTCCTGCACGCCGAGTCCTTCGACGGACAGCTTCATCACGTCGCCCGGCTTCAGATATTGCTCGGGCTTCATCCCGAGGCCGACGCCCGGCGGCGTGCCGGTCGTGATGACATCGCCCGCTTCGAGCACGACGAACTGGCTGATGTAGGACACGAGTTTGCTGATCGGGAAGATCATGTCGGACGTCGATGAATTCTGGATGCGCTTGCCGTTGAGTTCGAGCCACAGCGGCAGGTTCTGGACGTCGCCGAGTTCGTCCGGCGTGACGAGCCACGGGCCGAGCGGACCGAAGGTCGGCGCCATCTTGCCCTTCACCCACTGGCCGCCGTGTTCGAGCTGGAACGCGCGTTCGGAGACGTCGTTGCACACGCAATAGCCCGCGACATAGTCGAGCGCGCTGTCTTCGCCGACGTAATGCGCGCGCTTGCCGATCACGAGCGCGATCTCCACTTCCCAGTCGGCCTTGGTCGAGTTGCGCGGCAGCAGCACGCGGTCGTTGGGGCCGCTGATGCACGACGGCGCCTTGTTGAAGAGAATCGGCTCTTCGGGAATCGGCGCGTTCGTTTCGATCGCGTGCTGCACGTAGTTCAGACCCACCGCGATGAAGTTGCCCGGCCGCGCAATGCACGCGCCGATGCGCGGATTGCCTTCGACAACAGGCAATGCGTCGATGTCGAGACCGGCGAGGCGCTGCATGCCGCCTTCGGCGAAGAACGCGGGATCGAAGTCGTCGGTGATCGCGAAGGCATCGCGGATGCGGCCTTCGTCGTCGAGAATGCCGGGCTTTTCCTGACCGGCGTTGCCATAGCGCAGAAGTTTCATGACGTGATTTCCTTGAAGTTGGCGGAGAGCCTGCTGATTTCCAGCACGTAGACATTGCTTGGGTCGGCGTGTGCGCCGTGCCGCGCCCAGTCGGTTGCATCGAGTGTCGTGCGGCATGCTTCAATGCCCGCCTGCGTCGCGGCTTCGATCATCAGCACGCGGCTCGGCACGGTGAACGCGCGTTCCTCGGCTTCCGCCGTCTGCACGTTGCTCGCGGAGTCGTCGGCGCTGAAGAGATGCGCAGCGAGCACGTCGCCGCGTTCGAGCAGTCGCGCGAAGAGCGTGTCGACGGCGAAGCGTTGCAACGCGGCCGATGCTGAATCGTTCGCGCGCAGTTGCATCGTGAGCACATGACCGCCGGTGCTTTCGCCCCGCGTCCCGGCGATGCGGCAAATCGAGCGCGCCGTGTTGCGGAACTCCTTCACCGATGCACGCGTGAGCGGCGTCGGACGATTGAGGCGTTCGAGATACGCGTCGCCGGTGAGCACGTTCATGTCGCGTGCCTCGTAGACCGTGAGCCATTCCGGCGATGCGCGCTCGCCGCGATAACGTCGGCCGCGCAGAAAGCCATCGATCGAAAGACGCTCGGGAATGTGCTCCTTGTCGTGCCATGCGTAGAAGCCGTCGCGCCCTGCTTCGGCGACATCGTTCCAGATCAGCACGACCGCATTGCCCAGCAAAGACATGATGACGTTCCTCGCTTCAGGCCGCGTGAAAGAATTCGAGAATCGCGCCGATCTGGCCGCTGTGCATGTCGATGCCGGTCACGACAGGACAGCCGCATTCGATCGCCTTCGCGATGAGCGCCGTCGGCTCGCCCGGTGGACGCAACACGACATCGCCGACGATCTGCGCGCTGCTGAACGATTCGAACGGCGCGGGCATGCCATCGTCCGCTTTCATGCCGACCACCGATGCATTCACGATGATGTCCGCGTCCTTCGCGTCTGCGTCGCCGGCGACGATCTCGCATCCTTCGCACGATGCCGACAAGTGCGCCGCGAGCGCACTCGCCTTCGCGCGATCCACATCGCACAGCGCGATGCGCGCGGCGCCGGCATCGGCGAGCGACACCGCGATCGCCGCGCCCGCGCCGCCGCAGCCGAGCACAAGCGCGCGCTTCGCCTTCACGTCGTGGCCCTTCGCGAGCAGGCCGCGCACGAAGCCTTCTCCGTCGAACATGTCGGCGTGCCAGCGGCCTTCGTCGTCGCGACGCAACGCGTTCACCGCGCCGATGCGCCGTCCGCGCGAATGCACTTGATCGGCAATGGCGAGCGCGTGCATCTTGAACGGCGACGTCACCAGCAAGCCGTCGAGATTCTTCAGGCGCAGCAGCGAGGGCAGAACCGCATCGATTTCGCCTGCATCGATATGCATCGGCACCAGCACCGCGTCGATGCCCGCTTCCGCGAATTTGCGCGTATAGACCTCGGGTGAGCGCACCTGCGCGACCGGATCGCCGATGATGCCGTAGAGACGCGTGCGCCCCGTGATCGGCGCGGCGCTCATGCGCGGCTCCCGTACCATTCGGCGATGCGCCGCGAACGATGCCGCCGCTCGCGCGCCACCGTTTCTCCCTTGATGCCCATGAGGCCCGCCGCGAAGATGCGCGCGTCCATCTCATGCACGTCCGTGGCGACGGCCGGACGGAAATCCATGTGCGCGAAGACATCGCGTTCGATATCGATGCCCGGCGCGACTTCGATCAGCTCCAGCCCTTTGTCGCCGACACGGAACACCGCGCGCTCCGTGATGAACAACGCGGAGTTGCCGCGCTCGTGCGCGAGCGGCGCGCTGTAGCAGATCTGTTCGAGCGAACGCACGAACTTGCGATGCTTGCCTTCCTGCACGATGCGCGTCTTGCCGTCTTCCCACTGCACATCGAGCCCGCCCGCGGTGAGCGTGCCGCTGAAGATCACGCGCTTCGCGTTCTGACTGATGTTGATGAACCCGCCGACGCCGACGATCTTGTCGCCGAAGCGGCTGATGTTCACGTTGCCGTGCGCATCGACTTCGGCGAACGAAAGAAACGCGAGATCGAGACCGCCGCCGTCGTAGAAATCGAACTGCGACGGCTGCTCGATCATCGCGGCGAAGTTCTGCGCGCCGCCCGAATCGCGGCCCGTGATCGGCGCGCCGCCGATCAGGCCCTGCTCGTTCGTGAGAATCACCGAGTCGAGCAAGTCTTCTTCGGCGGCGACGGTCGAAAGACCCGTCGAAATGCCGGCGCCGAGGTTGCATACGGCATGCGGATACAACTCCATCGCCGCGCGCCGCACGATCACCTTGCGCGGGCCGAACGGGAGCGGACGAATCTCCGAAAGCGGCACGCGCAATTCGCCCGCGTAGCTCGGGTCGTAATCGGTCGCGTAGGTCTGACGCTGCTCCGACTCGACGACGACGAAGTCCACCAGAATGCCGGGAATCTTGACCTGCTTCGGCGGCAGCGTGCCGCGCCGCGCCATGCGCTTCACCTGCACGATGACGATGCCGCCCGCGCGCCGCGTCGCCTGCGCCATCGCGAGCATTTCGCCGAGCACGGCTTCCTGCTCCATCGTCACGTTGCCGTCTTCGTCGGCGGTGGTGCCGCGCAAAAACGCGATATCGATCGGGAAAGGTTTGAAGCGCAGCCATTCCTCGCCGTCGATATGCATCAGCTCGACGAGCATCTCTTCCGTCGACGGACTCTGACGCGCGCCCTGCTGACGCGGATCGACGAACGTGCCGAGACCGGTCTTCGTGATGAGGCCGGGACGGCCGCCCGCCATTTCGCGCATCAGTTGCGAAAGCACGCCCTGCGGCAACGTGTACGCCTCGATGCTGTCGTTCGCGGCCATCGTGACGAGGCCGGGCGAATCGACGAGCGCGCTGGTGATCGCGCGCTTCAACAAACCTTCGTGCGCGAGATGGCTCGCGCCGAGCGCCGCGCGATCGCCGATGCCGACCACGCTGATCGACGTGATGCCGCGCGGTTGCGCGTCGGCGAGAAAGCGCCGCTCCACCGCCGCGAGCAGCGCCTCGGGCACCGCGTGTCCGCCGCCCGATCCGCTGATCAGAATGGAATCGCCCGAGCGCACCAGTGCGGCTGCGTCGTCGCTGGAAATTCGTTCCATGAGTCGCCTCGTCTCCGTTTGTCTTTTGCGAGCCGTCATCCGGCCGACGGTCTCAATGTAACCGGTCTCATGAATGCATTCAAGATGCGTCGCTGGGTTTTCAGGGAATACCACTAGTCCGGCTTTACGAGCACATTTTGTCGAAACCGAGTGCGCTTTACTCGTGCTTTTGTAACCGGTATCATAAATTTCGATATCAACGGAATCGGGAGACAAGAGCATGGCTATCAAGGGTGTCGAGATCGGCGATGAATACCGCTTCGCGAAGACCGTCGGCGAGGTCGACGTGACCTTGTTCGCCGGCCTCACTGGCGACTTCAGCGACACGCACATTAACGAGCAGTACATGCAGGAGAAGTCGGCGATCGGCCGGCGCATCGCGCACGGCGCCCTGCTGGTCGGCTACATGTCGACGGCTTCGACCCTTTCCATCGCGCACATCATTCATCGCACGGATCTGGATGAATTCCCTGTTTCGGCGGGCTACGACAAGATCCGCTTCATCAAGCCGGTGCTGCTCGGCGATACGGTGACCGTGATCTACCGCGTCGCCGAAATCGATGAGCAGAAGCGTCGCAGCACCGCCGACATGGAAGTCGTCAACCAGCACGGCGAGGTCGTCGCGGCGGGACGTCATCTGATGAAGTGGGCCAAGAAGCTGTCGAACGCGTCCTGACAGCGGGCTTCGGCGCGGGTTCGCACGACGATTGCATCGCAGGTGGGTTGCTATAATCGCCGCACCCCGTCGGCGCACCCCGCGCACATCCCGATCATGGCAAAGAGCAAGAAGACGACGACCGAAGACACCGACGCCGGCAGAAAGCCGCGCTCGTCCGGCGTGACCTTGCGCGATGTCGCGCGGTTCGCGGGGGTGTCGTCGGCGACCGTGTCGCGGGTCATGAACAATCCGGAGGTCGTGTCCGACGAATTGCGCTCGCGCATCATGGTGGCGATCGATCACCTCGGCTGGGTGCCGCACGCCGCCGCGCGCGCGCTCGCCACGCAACGCACGGGCACGATCGGCGCGGTGTTTCCGACGCTCGCCAACGAGCACTTCGCCACCGCCATCCAGACTTTGCAGGAAGCCTTCGAGCAGGTCGGCTATACCTTGCTGCTCGGCTGCTCGCAGTACGATCCCGAGCGCGAGTACCGGCAGGTTCGCACGATGCTCGAACGCGGCGTGGATGCGATCGTGCTCGTCGGCGAAACGCATCATCCGGATCTGTACACGCTGCTCGCGCAACGGCAGGTGCCGTTCGTCAACACGTTCGTGTATCGCGAGGGCGCTGACTCCTTGTGCGTCGGCATCGACAATCATCAGGCATTCTTCGACTTCACGACCTATCTCATCGGTCTCGGACACCGCCGTTTCGCGATGCTGTCGCAAACCGCCGACTCGAACGACCGCGCCCGCGCGCGCCGCGAAGGCGTGCGCGACGCGCTCGCCGAACATGGCCTCGGCATATCGGCGGCGCATATGGTCGAAGGCTTCTGGGGCGCGCGCGTGGGACGGCAGTTGTTCTCCAGAGTGATGGATACGCCTCAGCCGCCGACCGTCGTGATTTGCGGCAACGGATCGTTCGCGATGGGCGCGATGCTCGAAGCCATGCAGAAGGGCTACGACATTCCGAATCAGCTCAGCCTCGTCGGCTTCGACGACTTCGAACTGATGGCCGAACTGCCGATTCCGATCACGACCGTGCGCGTGCCGAGCGCGGAGATCGGCGCGCAAGCCGCGCGCATGATTCTCGCCGAGCTCGCGCAAAAAGGCAGCGCGCAGAGCGTCAGATGCGAGGCGGAAATCATCGTGCGGGCATCCTCTGGCCCACCGCCCAAAGTGCGCCGCGCGCGCGCCTGATCCCCCCTCCACACCGCATCGCTCCTCACGCCCGGCTTCGATATCGAGCGCACGCCATCACGGCGCGCGCTTCGGAAGCGCGCGTTCGCCTTACCTTTTTGCAACCGGTTACATCGATGACGATAAACATGGCTTAGTGATTGTACGAATGTCGTGAGTTTTAGCTATTCAACTAAAATGAGACCGGTTACATTATAGTCGAATCCGCATTGGTTTCACAGCGTTGGGAGACATTCGCATGCAAAGAGACATCACGATGACCCACGAGAAGTCGCGACCCTGGTATCGCGACATCACCTGGACGCAATGGCGCGTGCTGATCGCGGCCTGGGGCGTGTGGGTCAATGACGCGCTCGACTTTCTCGCGATCACGTTCGTGCTGCGCGATATCGCCAGCGCCTTTCACGTCTCGCTCGATACCGCGTCGCTGCTGCTGCTTGCAACCTACGGCGTGCGCTGGATCGGCGGGCTGCTGTTCGGCGGTCTCTCCGACCGGATCGGGCGCAAGATCCCGCTGCTGATCACGCTGACGTGGTTCACGCTCGGCGCGGTCGCGACCGGCCTGTCCTGGAACTTCATCGCGCTGGCGGTGTTTCGTCTGCTGCTCGGCTTCGGCATGGCGCCGGGCTTCTCGCTCGGCGCGGCAATGGTTGCCGAATCGTGGCCGGAAAAGCACCGGGCAATCGGCATCGGCATTCTCGACACCGGCTGGGGCGTCGGCGCCATCGGCGCGGCGCTCGCGTATGAGTTCGTCTATCCGCATTTCGGCTGGCGCGGCATGTTCTTCATCGGCTTGCCGCCGTCCGTGTTGCTCGCGCTCTTCATCATCTTCTGCGTGCCGGAATCGCAGGCGTGGAAAAAAGCGCTGCCCGCGCGCGCGGTGACGTGGCGCAGCAATCCCGTGGTCGATCTGTTTTCGAAGTATCCGAAGCGCGTCTCGTATCTCGCGCTGCTGATCTTCGTGCTGTGCTTCGGTTCGTGGCCGTTTCAGGCGCTGCTGCCGACGTATTTGCGCGCAGCCGACCTCGCGCCGTCCGCGGTGAGCCAGATCACCATGGCATCGGCAGCGGGTCAGATTGCCGGCTTCATCGCCTCAGGCTTCATCGCCGAGCGGCTCGGCAGACGCAACGCCATCTCGCTGATGATCGCAATCGGCGCGCTGTGCGTCGCCGGCGTGATCTTGTCGACGGGCAACATCGCGCTGGCAGCCGCGTGCTCGTTCGCGAGCGGCTTCTTCCTGATCGGCTCGTCGGGTATCTGGGGAACCGTCCTCACCGAGAACCTGCCGCGCGACGTGCGCGCATCGGGCGTCGGGTTCCTCTATAACTTCGGCGTGATCGGCGGTGGCATTGCACCGTTCATCGTCTTGTCGACGATGCATCGCTTCGGCTTCTCGATGCCCGGCGCGATCATCGCCTTCACCATCGGTGCGGCGGTGGCCGGGATGATCGTCATTCGCTTCGTGCGCGAAACCAAAGGCCTCTCGCTCGACGACGTCGATCGCGAGAGCAGCAACTAGGCTCAGACGCGATGCAATTGCATGCCGCCGCCCACATCGATATGCACGCCGGTCGTGAACGGCAGGCCGCCCGTGGCCAGCGTGGCGACTACGTGCCCGACATCGTCGGACTGGCCCCAGCGTTCCATCGGGACGCCGCCCGCCTTGATGAACGGCTCGTAGCGCTCGAACGCGGGCGCGGTCATGTCGGTTTCGATGATGCCCGGACGGACTTCGAACGCCGCGATGCCGGCACTGGCGAGACGGCTCGCGAACAGCTTGTTCATCATCGCGAGCGCGGACTTGGTCATGCAGTAGTCCGCGCGGTTCTCGCCCACGATGGCTGCGTTCGCCGAACTGATCGTGATGATGGTCCGGAGACAGCCGGGCGTTGCCGTGGCCAGCATGCGCCGGGCGACGGCTTGCGTGAGAAAGAAGGTTCCCCGCAGATTGACGGCGACCGAACGATCGAAGCTCTCGGGCGTGAGATCGAGAAGATCGCCGCGCACCATCGATGTGACGCCGGCGTTGTTGACGAGACACGCAAGCGGGCCGAGCGCATCTTCGACGCGGGCGATGAGTGCCTCATGCCCGTCGATGCGCGCGATATCGCCGCTGAAGTACGCGGCCCGCACGCCATGCTGCGTGAAGGTCGCGAGGTCCGGACCTTCCGCTTCGAGGCTGACGAGGGCGAGGTCGAAGCCGCGAGCCGCGAGGCTTCTGGAAATGGCACGTCCGATCCCGCGCGCGGCACCGGTTATCAAGGCGACACCGCGCTTTCGATGTTCCATGAACACGCTCCGATGCAGTTACGCCACCCTTGCCGCTCTCCGATCGGGCAGCGCGGTGACGCTCGGTCTCAACGGCCACAGCTCGGCAAGCTCGGCGGCGGTGCTTTGCAGTCTCGGAGCCGTTGCTTCGATTTGCACGGCTGTCATGCGCACGCTCGGACCCGCGACACTGACGGTGCCGAGCGCCGGGCCCGTGCCGTTCACGCGAATAGGAACGGCCACGGCGGAAACGCCGGGCTCGGCCTCGTTGACCGCGATGGCATACCCACGCTGCTCCGTGAGCGTGAGCTCTTTCAGAAGATCGTCGATGGACCGGACGACATTGGGGCCTTGCCGATCGGCATCGCCGAAGCCCGTGTCGACGACGATCTGGATCGCCCGCTCGCGAGGCATCGTCGACAACCACGCCTTGCCGGTCGCCGTCGAGTACACGGTGACTTTTCCTGTCGCGGAACTGGGCGGCTGATAGATGAGGCCGGCGGTCGCCCCCTGCGCCTGGGCGAGCCACACGAGCGTGTCGCCATCCGCGACGGCGAGACGCACGAACTCGCGCGTCTCGTGCGCGAGCCTGTCGAGGATCGGCTGGCAGATGTTGGGAATGCCGGTGGCCGCATAGAACTTCTGGCCCATGACCGCGAGACGCATGGTCAGCCGGTAGAAGCTCGTGTCGGGTTCCTTGGCGACCCAGCCAAGATCGACGAGTGTCGAGAGCAGCCGATGAGCGCCGCTCTTCGGCAACGACAGACGTTCCGCGATCTCTCCGAGGGGCAAGGTGTTCGCGCCCTCGGCGAGAAGCCCGATGATGTCCAGACACCGCTCGGCGGGTATGTGCGACATAGTGATTTCGCTGATCAGGTTGAATTCATGTCGAGCGCGCTGGCGCGCCGAGACGGCAGATTTCGAGTGTATAGACCGCGGCGTCCGGCCGTGCGCGCAAGCCGGCGTCGCTGAGTTGCGGCGCGTCGATCAACGCGCGCGCCTGCCCGGCCGCGTCCTCGGTCGATGCTTCGACCAGCACGATCCACGCGGGGACATCGAACTCGCGGGTGCGCGATTCTTCGGTGTCGAGGAAGCTCGCCTGTTCCGACGCGAAGAGATGGCACGCCAGCACGCCGGTCGACGCCATCGCCCGCGGAAACGCCACTTCGCGCACATATGCCTCGGGCGTCGTCTCCGGCGCCGCGGCCCGATCGATGCGGATCGCCAGCACGTACCCGCCGGTGCTCTCGCCCACGCTGCACACGGGCCGGCATACGGCGCGCGAGGTATTACGAAAATGCGTGAGCGTCTTCGTGGTCGCCGGCGTCGGCGCATTCAGCCGCGCCATGTAGGCGGGCGACACCATCACGTCCGGATCGTCGGCTTCGTACAGGGTCAGCCATTCGGGCGAATGACCCGCCTTGCGATAGCGGCGGCCGCGTCGGAAGCCCGGAATGGCGAGCCGCTCCGGAATATGCTCCTTGTCATGCCATTCGTAGAATTGCTCGCGCCCTTGTGCGTCGATGTCGTTCCACACGAGGACGATGCCATCGCCCAGCAGCGCGGCGCTGGCGATGCGGTCGTCCGGTTGCTGATGGCCAGAGGGATTCATCGTCCGAGGAACTCAGGTTCTCGTTTGGCAAAAAACGCGTCCACGCCTTCGTGCAGATCGCGGCTATCGAAGATCTTTTGCTGAACGACGGTTGACAGCGACAACGCGGCATCGAGCGGCTGATCCTGCGCGGCATCGACGAGTTGCTTCGCGAACCGGTTCGACAGCGGCCCTCGCGCGCAGATCTCCCGCGCAAGCTCGCGCGCCGCCGCCAGCGCGGAGCCCTTCTGCGCGATACGGTTGACGAGCCCCCATGACAAAGCCTGCTCCGCGACGATGGTCGCGCCGGTGAAAAGCAGTTCCTTCGCCCGCGCGGGGCCGACGAGTCGCGTCAGCCGCAGCGAGCCGTTGCCCGCCAGGCCGCCGAGACGGGATTCGGTCAGGCCGAGCGTCACGTCCGCGCGGCACACCCGAAGGTCGCACGCGAGCGCCAGTTCGAGGCCTCCGCCGAGCGCGGGGCCGTCGATCGCGGCGATCGTCGGAACGGGCAGCCGGGCGAGGCGGCGCAGCACCATGTCCTCGAAGAGAATCTTCTTCTCGCTGGCGTCCGCGAAAATGTCCGCGAACTCCCTGATATCGCTGCCCGCGCAGAACGCGCGCGCCGATCCTCCGTGCACGATCACGCAACGCAGATCGGGCCGTGCCTCCAGCGCGTCGATGGCCCTGTTCAGCGAGCGCAGCAGCGCGCGCGTCACCAGATTCAGCGGGCCGCCCGCGAGACCGATCTCCGCGACACAGCCGTCGACCTGAACGATCGCCTCGCTCACGGCGCCTTCCGATGCGCTGTCCACGCGATGGCTGTTGTCGCTCATGCCTGCTCCGCGCTGGCCCGCGGCACTTCGATGCCATGCAGCACCCCCATGCGCGCGAAGTGCGCATAGATGGTGTCGACGTAACGGGCGAATTCGGGGGCGTCGCCGAGCACGATGGGCCGGGGGCGCGGCAACTCGACGACGATCTCGTCCACCACTTCGCCCGGCGTCGGGCTCATGACGAAGATCCGGTCCGAGAGGCCCACGGCCTCTTCGACACTGTGCGTGATGAAGAGCACGGTCGGACGACGGCGCATCCACAGCGCTTCGAGATCCATGCGGACCTGAAGGCGAGTGAGTGCATCGAGCGCGCCGAACGGCTCATCCATCAGGATCAGCGAAGGATCGTGCACGAGCGTGCGAATCAGCGACACACGCTGGCGCATGCCGCCGGAGAGTTGCCGGGGATACTTGTCGACGGCATGCTGCAAGCGCAACTGGGCAAAGAGCTCGCGTGCGCGCGCCTCGATCCGGTCGCGCGGCAGTCCGCGAATGTCGGCCTGAAGGAGCACGTTCTCCATCGCCGTGCGAAAGTCGAGCAACAGGTGATCCTGGAACGCGATGCCCACATCGGTCACCGGCTTGTTCACCGTGCGATCGCCCACGACGATCGTTCCTTCCGAACGTTCGAGCAGCCCCGCGACCATCAGCATGAGCGTGCTCTTGCCGCAACCCGACGGCCCGACGACGGAGACGAACTCTCCGGCCTTGATGTCGATGCTGAGCGTCCTGAGCGCACGGAACGGGCTTTCCGTGTTCTCGCCGAAGGTCTTGGACACGCCATCGATGCGGATCGGCACGCCGGCTGGCGTCATTTCGTTGCTTGCGGTTGTCGGCATGATCGGTTCGGAGGTCATGGTTTGAACGGCTCAGGCGGATTTCTCGACCGCGGCCAGCGGCACCTTCGAGCACAGCAGCGCCTTGGTGCCTTGCTGCACGATCTGGCCGTCCTGATTCACGATCTTCACGTCGAAGAGCGCGATCGCCTGCGTCGGTCTGGATTTGCTGTCGCGCAATTCGCGGATCGCATAGTCGACGAACATCGTGTCGCCGACGAACAGCGGTGCGACGAACTTCCAGTCGTTGATGCCGAGAAACGCGATCGCGGTCTCGCGCAGCTCGCCGGTGCGCGCCCACATCAGGCCGTGGGCGTAGGCGAGCCCCAGCATGCCGTGGGCGACGCGCCGCCCGAACTGACTGTTTTTCGCATAGACATCGCTCGTATGGAGCTCCGAAAAATCGCCCGTCAGGCCGGCAAAGCCGACCAGGTCCGCGTCGGTGATCGTCCGGCCCGGGCTGCGAAACCGCATGCCCACGTGAAGATCCGCGTAGCGGTAGCCGGTGCGTTTCTCGTCAGTCATATTCAGGTATCCGTATCGTCATGAACTATTTGCACGCGCGCATTTGGTTCGCCGGCGGCAAAAACTCGTCCGTGTAGTATTTCTTGGGGTCCTGCCCCGCGGGAAGCAGCTTGACCTGCGCCAGCAGATCCTGCGTTCTGGTCCACGACGCATCCTCGGCCTTGCCCAGGCTTTTCGCGCCGCCGCTGCAGAACAACGGCGTGATCGCGGCCAGTTCGGCGGCGGCGAGCTTCTCATTGACGTTGGGGAACACCGTCTTGAGATCCTTCACCGCCTTCGCGGGGTTGTCGATCGCGAAGCTCCAGCCCTTCAGGCTCGCCGCGACGAATTTCTTGACGACATCCGGATTGTTCTTCAGATATTCGTCGGTCGCGAAGATCGACGTGCTGACCGTCGGCACGCCATAGTCCGCGAAGCGAAAGTTCACGAGCTCGGCGCCCTGAGCTTCCAGTTGAAGCTGGTAGGAATCCATCGAGCCGAGGATGGCGTCGACCTGGCCCTGCAAAAGCGCGGGCACCATGCTCGCCACCGGCATGTTGATCAGCGTGACGTCCGACTCCTTGAGGCCGTTTGCCTGAAGGAACAGCGGCAGCATCGTCGTTTGCGACGAGCCGGAAGGCACGCCTACCTTGCGCCCGACCAGATCCTTGATCGACTTGATGCCCGACTTCTTCAGCGCCGAAACCTCGTTCGGGTTGGACTGGTAGATCGTGGCGATCACGCGCATCGGCGCGCCCTTGGCGATGAGCTGGCTCACGGCGACGGCATCGGCATAAGCGAGCTGCGCGCGCCCGTTCGCGACGAGCTGCGCGGTGTTGCCGGAGCCGTTGCCTTCGGTGACTTTCACGTCGAGGCCGGCCTGCTTGTAGAAACCTTCCGCGACCGCCGCCGCGAAGCCCGCGTTCGGACCGCCGGCAGTCCAGTTCAGTTGGAACGGAACCTCGGTATCGGCGACGGCCGTTCCGCAGAGACCCGCCGCGAGCGCGAGAGTCAGCGTAGCCGAAGCCAGTTTGCGGATGGTCGTATGCATATTGCGCGCTCCCTTTGTATTTGGATCGAGTGAATCCGTTTCTAGTAGGAAATGGGCGAGACCCCGAAGCGTGGGCATCGGGAACTCAGTTGAATTTCGCTCGTTGCCAGGGCGTCATCGCCCATTCGGCGAACTCGACGACGTAGTTGATCGCAATGCCGATCAGCGTCAGAACCGCGAGGACGGCGAACGTCAGCTCGACGTCCATCGTGCTCGTGCCTTTGAGCAGCACATAGCCGAGGCCCTTGTTCGAGCCGACGAATTCGGCCACGATCGCCGCAGTCGAAGCGATGGTGGCGGAGGTCTTGATGCCGGAGAAAATGACCGGCAACGCGGCGGGAAGGCGAAGGAAGCGGAACGTCTGCCATGACGATGCGCCCATGGATTTCGTCAGATACAGCAGACGGGTATCGAGAATCTGGAATCCGCTGATACTCGCCAGCAACAGCGGAAAGAAGGTCATCAGCACGGTCAGGAGCACCTTCGACTCCATGCCGAATCCGAGCCACACGAGGAACAGCGGCGCGACCGCGATTTTCGGCACCAGTTGCATGAACATGAGCGGCGGATAGACGATCTGCTTCGCCACGCGCGAGAGCGCGATCGCCAGCCCCAGCGGGATCGCCGTCACGACCGTCAGGCCGAAGCCCAGCAGGATTTCGGTGAGCGTGATCAGCGAGTTGGCCCAGATATCCCGCCAGTCGGTGACGATGCGCCCGAAAACGCCACCCGGACTCGGCACAAGGTAAGGCGGAATCTTGAAGACGGGAATCGCCACGGCCCACAGCAGGATGAGCACCACGAAAGTCGAAGGCGGCAGGCACAGCCAGCCGATTCGCCGCGCTCGCCGGAGGGCCAGGGAAGGCGGATGCGCTGCCGGGGCAGGCGCGGATGCGTGAGCCATGAGAACGCTCCTTGGGGAGTCGGTACGGTCTGATGATCTGTCGGATGCGGCGTGTCGCCTTCAGGATCGAGGCTGCGCCCTTAGATTGAATGTCGTTCAATCTTGCCGGGGTGACCATTGGGACAAACCAAGGGGTTATTGTTCAGATGATTTGGAAATCGCACGCGGATATCGCTTTACAGTCGATCGACTGTTTTCCCGCAAAACAGTCGATAAGCTGTAAAATCGATTTACAGCTTCAAGCCTGTAGGAGCACGCGGTGGACTATTCCCTGAAAACACTGAGCCAGTTGCGGCCGATCCTGCTCGGCTTCCGCAAGGCGGCCGGCCTGACACAAGCGGGCGTCGCCGCGCGTCTCGGTGTCACACAGCAGACTTATGCACAACTCGAAGCCAATCCCGCGGCCGTGAGCGTCGAGCGCCTGTTCAAGGTCCTGCGCGCGCTCGATGTGGAACTCGCGCTCAGCCGGACCGCAACCTCACGTCCGGCGAAAGCAGACGAAGCCGCCCTGGCCGGCCCGCCGCGCGTCGCCGCGAAAGCAACGCCCGCGCGGTCCCGGCCCGCGCGCAAGCGCGCCGCGGCGGCGAACGCGAAGAAGCGGGAGAACTGGTGATCATGGCGCGCCGCACGCAAACCGGACGGCTCGACCTGTGGATGAACGGCCTGCCGGTCGGACACTGGGAAACGGGCATCGCGGGCGAACGCCTCGTCTATCGCGATGACTGGATCGCCGATCCGCAGGGCCGCCCGCTATCGCTCTCGCTGCCGTTCACGCCGGGCAATCAGCCGTGGCGCGGGCAGGTCGTCACGGATTTCTTCGACAACCTCCTGCCCGACAGCGAGCCGATCCGCCGCCGCATCGCCACGCGCTTTCGCACCGGCGGCACCACGCCGTTCCAGTTGCTCGCCCAGCTAGGCCGCGACTGCGTCGGCGCTCTTCAGATGCTGCCGCCCGGCGAAGCGCCGGTCGATCTCGAAACCATCTCGGGCCGCGCGCTCAGCGAAGCGCAGATCGCGCGCCTGTTGCGCGAGACGACATCCGCGCCGCAGCTCGGTCAGCACGAACCCGTCGACGACCTGCGGCTGTCCATCGCCGGCGCGCAGGAAAAGACCGCGCTGCTGCGTCGCGGCAAGCGCTGGCTTCTGCCCGAAGGCAGCACGCCGACCACGCATATCTTCAAGCTGCCGCTCGGTCTCGTCGGCAACATGCGCGCCGACATGCGCACGTCGGTCGAGAACGAGTGGCTCTGCTCGAAGATCGTCGCCGCGTATGGCCTGCCTATCGCGCGATGCGAAATGGAACGGTTCGACGATCAGAAGGTGCTCGTCGTCGAGCGCTTCGATCGCCGCCTGTCGAGCGACAAGTCGTGGATCCTGCGTCTGCCGCAGGAAGACATGTGCCAGGCCACCGGCACGCCCGCGCTGCTCAAATACGAATCGGACGGCGGCCCGGGCATCGAACGGATCATGGATGTGCTCGCCGGATCGACCCGCGCCGGGCAGGACCGTCGCCGATTCTTCCTGACGCAAATGGTCTTCTGGGTGCTCGCCGCGACCGACGGCCACGCGAAGAACTTCAGCATCGCGCATCTGGCCGGCAACCAGTACGAATCGACGCCGCTCTACGACGTGCTGTCGGCGCATCCGGTCATCGGCACGGGGCCCAACCAGTTCGCCGCGCAACGCGTGCGGCTCGCGATGGCCGTTCGCGGCAAGAACGTCCACTATCTGATCGGCGAAATCCAGCGGCGGCACTGGGTCGCGCAAGGACGGCGCGTCGGGCTCGCCGCCGCCGACGCCGAGACGATGATCGATGAACTCGGCGCGCGCACACCCGAAGTGATCGACGAAGTGGCCGCGCGCCTGCCCGGCGGCTTCCCGATGGACGTGGCCGATGCGATCTTCGACGGCATGCGCCGGCTCGCCCGCAAGCTCACATCTGGAAGCGTTCGCGCGTAGTCACATAGTCGCTCGCGCCGAAGCGGCCGACGGGAAAATAGTGCTGCAGGCGCACGCGCCATGTATCGAGATCGATCAGATCGTCGCGCGCGTGAAGCGTCAGCACCTTGCCGATGAAGATATGCCGGCTCGCCGTCTCGAGGGTCTCCCACAACGCGCATTCGAACGCGACGGGCGCCTCGGCGATGCGCGGCGGCTTCACGCGCGTCGAGGCGAGCGCGGTGAATCCCACTTCGTCGAGCTCGCTCACGTCGGCGGCGAAGCGCTCGCCGCAGCGATGCATTTGCTGCGCGATGGCTTCATCGGCGAGATGCACGACGAACTCCTTTTCCCGCGGAATATTCAACGCCGTGTCCTTCAACGTGCCGTCGGCCAGCCGGTTGATGCTGATCATCACGATGGGCGGCTCTTCGCCGAGCATGTTGAACATCGAGAACGGCGCGGCGTTCACGGTGCCGTCCGCGCCGAGCGTCGTCACGAGCGCGATCGGACGCGGCACGATGAGGCTCGCCATCAGCTTGTAGCGCTGGTACTCGGTGATCGTTCCGAAGTCGATTTCCATGTCACTCCAATGCGGTTCGTTGCGCGGGATCGATGCCGAGCAGATGCGCGAGCCCTTTCGCGCCCGGCATGCGCGATGTCTCGATGCGCGCCTCCAGCTCGCACAGATGCGCGTTCATGTGCGCGACCGCGCCTTGCGCATCGCGTGCTTCGAGACAGTCGAGGATGGCGGTGTGCTCGTCGTGCTCGCAGGGCGCGTTGCCCACCGGCTCATACACGCCGACGATCAGCGAGCAGCGCGACACCAGTTCGGTCAGATACTGTTCGAGGATCGCATTGCCCGCGAGCGCGGCGATGCGCAGATGAAACGCGCTCGCGAGCCGCGCCCACGACGGCTGATCGAAGCGATGCATCGCCTCGTGCTCTTGCTCCAGCTGTTCGCGCAACGTGGCGATATCGGCGGCGCTCGCTCGCCGCGCGGCGAGTTCGACGAGCGCGCGTTCGACCGCCCGCCGCGCTTCGAAAATGGCGCGCGTCTCCTCGCGCGTCGGCTGCGCGATGACCGCGCCCTTGTTCGGACGCAGCACGACGATGCCGTCGTAGGCGAGCTTTTCCAGCGCGCGCCGCACGATCGCGCGCCCCACGCCGAACAACGCGCATAACTCGGGCTCGGGCAGCTTCGTGCCCGGCGCGAGCCTGCGGTTCAGCACGCCTTCGAAGATCGACCGATAGATGCGCGCGTCCGCGCTCTCCGCTTCGCGCTTCATGCGACATGCGCCGCCAGCGGCACGGCGTGCTCGACATGCGCCGCGATCGCGCCGGGCGTCGTGAGCCAGATGTCCTCGCGCGCCGCCGCGATATGCGCGAGCGCACGCCGCAAATGCCGCAACCGATACGGCTGCCCGACGATATACGGATGCAGCGCGATGCCCATCACCAGCGCCTGCTGCGCGCGCGCGCGTTGCGTCTGTTCGAGCATCTCGTCGAACTGATCGACGATCATGTCCGCGAAATCGCGCATGTCCATCTGGCGCGTCATGATCATCGGCAGGTCGTTGAGTTCCTGCGGATACGGGATCGACCAGAGCGGACCGCCGCGCGTGTTCATGCGCACGGGCCGGTCGTCGTGACACCAGTTGAGCGTGTAGCGATAGCCCGTCTCCGCCAGCAGGTCCGGCGTGCGGTGCGATTCGGAGATCCACGGCGAGAGCCATCCCGCGGGCGTCGCGCCGGAGCATTCGATCATGCGCGCGCGGCAATGCGCGAGCAGCGCGCGTTCGCCGGCTTCGTCGAGATCGCCCTGACGCCGCGCGTTCGTGTGGCCGTGCGCGATGAGTTCATCCCCGCGCGCGGCGCAGGCTTCGACCAGTTCGGGGCAGTGATCGTACAGCGACGTGTTGATGAGCGTGCCCGCGGGCATGTCGAGCGCATCGAACAGTTCGATGCAGCGCCACGCGCCCACGCGATTGCCGTACTCGCGCCAGCTGTAGTTGAGCACGTCGGGGTGCGGCGACACCGGCCCGAGCGACGCGCCCAGTCCCTCGCCGAACGCGAAGTGTTCGAGATTGAAGCCGAGATAGACCGCGAGGCCTGCGCCGTTGGGCCAGCGATACCCATCGCCATCGTGTATCGGGCGATAGGCGAAGCGCCCATGCGTCTTCAACGGATCGAAGTCGTTCATTGTCGAGTGTGGATGAACCGGTTTGGTTAGGTCATGCCCCAATGCGGACCCAGTCCGCACATCGATCGCACACGCCGGGTGCTTGCACGCGCATACGATCGGGGTCCGCGATCGTGTGCAATATGCGCGCCAATTCGTCGACGCGTCCTGTCGGCGCGTGCCCGGGCCATCGTGACGGCCTGCTCGAATCGCGAGCGCGAACGCGAATGGCATATGTCTTGCAATGACTGGCCCGCTCCATTCATCCGCGTCTACACACAGGACACGCCTTCATGGTTCATCCGGCATCCACGGTCGTTCACGCGAGCTTGGCCGATATCGAGCTCGTGCACGTTTCGAAGCGCTATGGCGATGCACTCGCCGTCGACGCCATCGACCTGCGCATTCCCGGCGGCGCGTATTGCTGTCTGCTCGGGCCATCGGGATGCGGCAAGACTTCGACGCTGCGCATGATCGCGGGTCACGAGTGGGTCTCCGAAGGCGACGTGCTGATCGGCGGGCGCAATGTCACGCGCGAGCAGCCCGTGGCGCGCGGCACCGCGATGGTGTTCCAGAGCTATGCGCTCTTTCCGCATCTCTCGGCGCTCGATAACGTCGCATTCAGCCTCAAGGTGCGCGGCGTCGCGAAGGATGCGCGCAGAAAGCGCGCGGGCGAGCTACTCGAACTCGTCGCGATGTCGGCCTATGCGGAGCGCAAGCCGGCGCAACTATCCGGCGGCCAGCAGCAACGCGTGGCGCTCGCGCGCGCGTTGCTCAACGAACCGCGCTGCCTCCTGCTCGACGAACCGCTCTCCGCGCTCGATCCGTTCCTGCGCGTGCAGATGCGCGCCGAGCTCAAGCGCTGGCAGAAGGAGCTCGGCATCACCTTCGTGCACGTCACGCACTCTCAGGAGGAAGCGATGGCGCTCGCGGATCTCGTCGTCGTGATGAGTGACGGGCATATCGAGCAGAGCGGCACGCCGCACGAGGTGTTCAACCGGCCGCGCACGGAATTCGTCGCGCGCTTTCTCGGCGGTCACAACGTGCTCGGCTCGAACGGACGGCTTTTCACGGTGCGCGCGGATCATCTGCGCATCGCGCCGCACGGCGTCGCGCCCGGATCGAGCGCGGGCGAAAGCGGCCTCACGCGCATCGGCGGACTCGCCTGCACGGTGCGCGAAGCCGAATACCAAGGCACGCATCTGCGCATGACGCTCGATCCGCTCGACGGCTCGCCCGAACTCGTCTGCGTGATCAGCGACGCCGACTACGATCCGCTGCGCACCGGCGCCGGCACGCGCGTGACGGCGTGGTGGGACGAGCAGAACGCGCATCCCCTTGCCGCGTGAACGCAGGCATACAACTTCAAATTCGAGGAGAGTCCCATGAACGACGATCGATGCAACGCAGGCGAAGAAGACACGACGAGCAAGGGCATCACGCGACGCACGTTCATCAAGGGCGCGGTGGCGGCCGCGGGCATCGCCGGATTTCCATATGTGCATGCGCAGGAGAAGAT
The DNA here is from genome assembly GCF_905220305.1 of Caballeronia sp. J97. Taxonomy (NCBI): domain Bacteria; kingdom Pseudomonadati; phylum Pseudomonadota; class Betaproteobacteria; order Burkholderiales; family Burkholderiaceae; genus Caballeronia; species Caballeronia sp. J97. The sequence goes on from NZ_CAJMZL010000039.1 coordinate 29,909, forward strand.
CACGCTGCGCTATCTGGGCACCGCGGTGAACCAGAGCGCGGAGATCGCAAAGAAGTTCAAGGAAGACACGGGCATCGAGATTCAGTACATTCCCGTCACGACGGATGACGTCACCAAGCGCATCATCACGCAGCCGAATTCGTTCGATATCGTCGACACCGAATACTTTTCGCTCAAGAAGCTGATTCCGGCCGGCACGCTCGCGGGCATGGACACGAAGCGCATCAAGCTCGCCGACAAGATCACGCCCGTGCTCACCAAAGGCGAGGTGAACGGCAAGAAGATCGGCGATCAGGGCACCGCGCCGAAGAAGGTGATGTTCCTCAAGGGCGCGCGCTCGACCGAATTCAGCGCGACGCCCACCGAATGGATGACGCTGATCCCCACGACGTATAACGCCGACACGCTCGGCATCCGCCCCGATCTCATCTCGCGCCCCGTCACGACGTGGGCCGACCTGCTCAATCCGCAGTTCAAGGGCAAGGCCGCGCTCCTGAACATTCCGGCGATCGGCATCATGGATGCGGCGATGGCGATCGAAGCGATGGGCCAGGTCAAGTACGGCGACAAGGGCAACATGACGAAGGCCGAGATCGACCAGACGATCAAGGTCCTGATCGAGGCGAAGCGCGCGGGACAATTCCGCGCATTCTGGCGCGACTTCAACGAGAGCGTGAACCTGATGGCTTCGGGCGAAGTCGTGATCCAGTCGATGTGGTCGCCCGCCGTCACCAAGGTCCGGACGATGGGCATCGCGTGCAAGTTCCAGCCGCTGAAGGAAGGCTATCGCTCCTGGGCGTCTGGCTTCGGCTTTCCGCGCTCGTTGCAGGGAAAGAAGCTCGACGCGGCGTATGAATTCGTCAACTGGTTTCAGGACGGCTGGGCCGGCGCGTATCTGATGCGTCAGGGCTACTATCCGGGCGTCACGGAGACGGCGAAGACCCATATGGAAGCGTACGAATGGGACTACTGGATGGAAGGCAAAGCCGCCGCCAAGGACATCCACGCACCCGACGGACAGTTGCTCGAAAAAGCCGGCAGCGTGCGCGACGGCGGCTCGTACACGCAGCGCATGGGCGCGATCGCGTGCTGGAATGCGGTGATGGACGAGAACATCTACATGGTCCAGAAGTGGAACGAGTTCATCGCCGCATGACGAGGAAAGCATAACGATGGCCTCTGTCGAATATCTCCAGCAGACGCAGGCAGCGTCGGTGCGCCACCGCCGCGTGAGCGCGTGGCTGCAGGCGACGCCGCTCACGCTCACCTTCGTGCTGTTCTTCATCGTGCCGCTCGTGATCACGCTGATCGTGAGCTTCTGGGACTTCAACGAATATCAGATCATCCCGGCGTTCACGCTGAAGAACTATGCGGCGATCTTCGACGGCTGCGGCTCTTTCACCGATGTCTGCGTGACCTTCAAGACGTACTGGTCGACGCTGAAGTTCTGCGCGATCGTCTGGGCCGTGACGCTCGTGCTCGGCTTCACGATCGCGTACTTCCTCGCCTTCCACGTGCGCACGACGGCGATGCAGACCGTGCTCTTCCTCGTCTGCACGATTCCGTTCTGGACCTCGAACGTGATCCGCATGATCTCGTGGATTCCGCTTCTCGGCCGCAACGGACTCGTGAATCAGGCGCTGATGTCGGCGCATCTCGTCGAGCGTCCCGTCGAATGGCTGCTGTATTCGAACTTCTCGGTGGCGCTCGCGTTCGTGCATCTCTATACGTTCTTCATGATCGTGCCGATCTTCAACGCGATGATGCGCATCGACCGGTCCCTGCTCGAAGCCGCGCGCGACGGCGGCGCGAGCGGCTGGCAGGTCATCCGCGACGTGGTGCTGCCGCTCTCGAAGACGGGCATCGTGATCGGCTCGATCTTTGTCGTGACGATCGTGATGGGCGATTTCCTGACCGTCGGCGTGATGGGCGGCCAGCAGATCGCATCGGTCGGCAAGATCATTCAGGTGCAGACGGGCTATCTGCAGTTCCCCGCGGCGGCGGCCAACGCGATCATCCTGCTCGCCGTCGTGCTGATGATCGTGTGGGCGCTCACGCGCGTCGTCGATATCAGAAAGGAGCTGTGACATGGCGGGCGCAATCACGCATCGCGAGCATCGGCCGGCGAGCTTCTACTGGCTCGCGCTCGTCTTCGGGCTCTTCGTGCTGTTCCTGTACGGCCCGGTCATCACGATCTTCATCCTGTCGTTCCAGGGTCCGGAAGGCGGCCTCACGTTTCCGATGCGCGGCGTCTCGCTGCACTGGTTCGCGGCGCTGCGCGACGGCGTCGGCGATATCGACATCTGGGCCGCGTTCGGCCGCTCGGTGAAGCTCGCGCTCGCGGTGACCGTGCTGACCGTGCTCTTTTCCGTGATGGCCGGTCTCGCCTTCCGGCGGCGTTTTCGCGGCGACACGGCCGTGTTCTATGTGTCGGTGGCGAGTCTCATCATGCCGTCGATCATCGTGTCGCTCGGCATCGGCCTGACCTTTCGCCTGCTCGACACACTCATCAAATATCTGGCGAACGAATGGGGCTTTCAGGCTTTCGCGGATAGCTGGAGCACGTCGATGGGCCTCTATACGTCCGCGCTCGGCGCGCATCTCACATGGACGCTGCCGTTCGGCCTGCTCGTGATGTTCGCCGTGTTCAACCGCTTCAACCCGGCGTATGAAGAGGCCGCGCGCGATCTCGGTGCGTCGCCGTGGCAGTCGTTCAGGCATGTGGTGCTGCCGATCATCGGGCCTTCGGTGATCGGCGTCGGCATGTTCGGCTTCACGCTGTCGTGGGATGAAATCGCCCGCACGTCGCAGGCGATCGGCGACGGCAACACGTTGCCGCTCGAATTGCAGGGCCTGACGACATCGGTCACCACGCCCGTGATCTACGCGCTCGGCACCATGACCACGCTGATGTCGCTCGCGGTGATGATCGGCGGATTGCTGATCGTGCGCTCGATATCGAAGCGGAGAAAGAAGCTGCGCTGAACGCGCTCAGGTCAGTTCGAGCACGCGCTCGCCGGCGAGGAACGCATGCACGAGCTGATGCGCCTGTGCCTTGTGCGCGGCCTGCCACGACGGCGCGAGCATGTCCGTGTCGAACATTCGCGAGATCGTGTACGCGTTCGACTTGTGGAAGTACGCGAGGCTCACGAGCGTGACATACAGATGCAGCGGATCGATTCCCTTGCGCAACGCGCCCATCGCTTCGCCGCGCCGGATGAGCGTGCGCAGCTTGTCCAGCACCGGCGAGGACATCGCCTGAATGACTTTCGAACGCTTCAGAAAACGCGCGCGATTCAGGTTTTCCCACGACAGCAGCACAGCAATTCCGGATGCGCCGCGAAGTGGCCTTCCGTGAAGTCGTAGAGCTGCAGGATGCCGGCGGCGGGATCGACCGTGCGCACATCGAGCGCGACCGCGAGTTCCGCTTCGCGCAGCCGGGCGAGCACATGCTCCAGCACTTCGACATAGAGCGCTTCCTTGCCGCCGAAGTAGTGATAGATCATGCGGATATTCACCTTCGCGCGGCTCGCGATCGTCTCGACGCGCGCGCCGCTGAAGCCCTTGTCGGCGAACTCCCTGATCGCGATCCTGAAGATGCGCTCGCGCGTCTTCGCGGCGAGTTGCTGGCGGCGCGTGGGCTCGTCCCGGGTGGCTCTGGCGGATGCGGCGGTGCGTGGCATGAATTCGGTCGATGAGTTGAATGCGGCGCGACGAACCACGATGGTACTCCGTCGCGCCGGCGCCGTTAGCGTTTGAACGGCTGCGTGAGCGCGGGCGGCGCGGTCTGCCGGCCGATCAGGCCCGCCACCGCCACGAGCGCGAGCAGATACGGCAGCATGATGAGCAGCGCCGTGGGCACGTGCAGGCCGAACATCGGCAACTGGAACTGCATGGCGGTAGCCGCGCCGAACAGCAGGCACGCGAGCGCCGTGCGGCCGATCCTCCAGTTGCCGAAGATGATCGCCGCGATCGCGAGATAGCCCGTGCCGTTCGTCATGCCTTCGGTGAACGTGTGAATGTCGCCGATGGAGATGAAGCATCCCGCCGCCGCCGACATCGCGCCGGAAAACACGACCGCGCCATAACGGATGCGCGCGACCGGCAAGCCGGATTGATCGACCGCGCGCGGCGCGACGCCCGTCGCATGAATCGCGATGCCGAGCGCCGTGCGGCGCATGACGATGGACGTTGCAAGCAGCACGGCGAGGCCCGCATAGAGCAGCCACACCTGCCCGAAGACCGGCTCGCCGACCAGCGGCAGGATCCCGAGCACCGGCGGCGACCAGTGCGCGAGTCCCGGGATCACGGCGCTCGACCGTTCGCCGAAGACCGCGCGATAGGCGAGCGTCGTGCCGCCGAGCGCGAGAATGTTGATGCCGATGCCCGTCACGATCTGGTTCGCGCGCAGCGTGACGCTGAGGAACGCCTGCAGCAGCGCGAGCGGAATCACGCCGAGCATCCCGCACAGAAGGCCGATCGACGGCTGCCCGGTCAGCCACGAGAACGTCGCGCCGAGAAACGCGCCGGTCAGCATCATCCCTTCGACGCTCATGTTGAGCACGCCCGCGCGCTCGCTGACGAGTTCGCCCGTGGCGGCGAGCATCATCGGCGCGGAAAGGCGAATGGACGCGCCCGCGAATACTGCGAGAAGTTCGAGGTTCATCGGCGTGCGTCTCCGTTGTCGAGCCAGAGCGCGCCGCCCGCGAGCGCGACCGTGACGATGCCCTGCACGATCAGCACGAGCGCCGAGGGCACCTGCGCGACCATTTCCATGTTGATGCCGCCCGAGCGCAGAAAGCCGAACAGCAGCGCGGCCGCGAACACGCCCGTGACCGAGCCGCGCGCGAGCAGGCCGACGACGAGGCCGTCGAATCCATAGCCCGACGAAAAGCCCGCCTTGAGCGAATACTGATCGCCTTGCAGCATCAACGCGCCGGCGAGTCCGCTGAACGCGCCCGCGAGCGCCAGCGCGCCGACGAGCGACGACGTGATCGGCAAGCCCGCGCGTTTCGCCGCGACGGCATTGAGCCCCGCCGCGCGCAACGCGAGACCGAAGCGCGTGCGCGTGAGCAGGATCGCGGATGCGATGGCGAGCGCGATAGTCACCGGCAAGCCGATGTTCAGGTTCATGCCGCTCGCGGCGAAGATCGCGGGGAGCTTGGTCGGATCGGGGATTTCGAGCGATTCGGGCAACGTGGCGGCGTTGCTCATCGGCTGACGCAGCAGCGCTTCGCTCTGCACGCACCAGTACAGGAGCCACACCGCGATGAAAGACAGCAGCAGCGTGCTGATCACTTCGTTGGTGCCGGCCTTCGCCTTCAGCACGCCGGGCACGCCGCCCCATATCGCGCCCGCGAGCGCGGCGCACAGCATCGGCACGATGAACGACAAGCCGAACGGAAGCGACGCGCAACCGCCGTAGAGGCTCATCGCCGTCGCGACGATGCCGCCGATCGCGAGTTGCCCTTCTCCGCCGACATTGGTCAGCCTCGCGCGATCCGCGATGACGAAGCCCGTGCCGACGAGCGCGAACGCGAGGCTGCGATTGACCGATGCGCCGATCGCGTAGGGCGAGCCCCATGCGCCGTCGGCGAAGGCGGCGAGCGCTTCGGCGATCGAGACATGCATCATCGCGATCAGCGCGAGCGCGGCGAGCATCGCGAACGCGACGGCGGCGGCGATCACGCCCGCCGCGCGCAATTGCGGCACGCGCGCGCGCCAGCTTTGCGCGCCGTGCGCCGCGCCGATCGTGCCCTGCAGTTTCATATGCGGATTCATGCTGTCTCTCCCGCGCCCGCCATCCACGCGCCGATGCGTCCGCGATGAGCGGCATCGGGCGTGCAGGTGCCCATGATGCGTCCGCGATACAGCACGACGATGCGATCGGCGACGCTCATCAGCTCGTCGAGTTCGGAGGAAATCAGAAGCACGCCGACGCCGCGATCGCGCGCCGCGCGGATGTGCGAATACACGGCGGCGACCGCGCCGACGTCGAGGCCGCGCGTCGGTTGCGCGGCGAGCAGGAACAGCAATGGATCGAGTGTCAGTTCGCGCGCGAGCACGGCCTTCTGCTGATTGCCGCCGGACAAACCGCCGAAACGCGCATCGGGGCCGCTCGCCCGCACGTCGAAGCGCTGCATCAGGTCGAGCGCGTCGGTGCGCATCGCGCGACGTTTCAGGAAGCCGGCGCGCGTATAGCGGTCGAGGTGATTGATCAGCAGGTTGTCGGCGAGACTCATGCCGGTGACGCAGCCGACGGCGTGACGATCCTCCGGCACGATGCCCACGCCCGCCTGCGTCAGCTCGCGCGGGCTCGCGTTCGTCATGTCCCGGCCCGCGATGAAGAAGCGCCCCGCCGATGCGTCCAGCATGCCCGCGAGCACCGCGCCCAGTTCGCTCTGACCATTGCCCTCCACGCCCGCGATGCCGACGATCTCGCCGCGATTCACGACGAGCGTGCAGTCCTGCAGACGCGTGACGCCCTGCGCGTCGCGCGCGCTGAGTCCGTCGACCTGAAGCACTTCGTCGTGCAGCGGACGCGAGTACGGCGACGCGCCTTTCACGAGCGACAGCCGCCCGGCCAGATCGTCGGGAGTGTCGTCGCCGTCGCGATGGATCATCGCGTGCACGAGCCTGTCGATCTCGGCCGCGGGCGATGCCGAGCGCGCCACCACGCGCCCGGATTGCAGCACGGTCGCGTGCGTGGCGATGCGGCTGATCTCCTTCAGCTTGTGCGTGACCAGCACCACCGCGCAGCCGCGCGCCGCGACGCGTTCGCATGTATCGAGCAAGGCGTCGATCTCCGCCGGCAGCAGCACGGCGGTCGGTTCGTCGAGCAACAGAAGACGCGGCTCGCGCATCAGGCACTTCACGATCTCCACGCGCTGCCGTTCGCCGACCGACAGATCCGCCACTTTCGCATCGAGCGGCAGTTCGAGACCGACGCTCGCGAGCACGTCGCGCACGCGCTGCGCCTCGCCCCGGCGATCGAGCCAGCCGCGCGCCTGCCCGAGCAGCAGGTTGTCGAGCACGCTGGCATCGTCGACGAGACTGAAATGCTGATGCACCATCGCGATGCCATGCGCGAGCGCCTCGCGCGGATTGCGCGGCCGGTACGGCGCGCCGTTCACGCGCATCGCGCCCGCATCCGGCTGATGCACGCCGAAGATCACGTTGCACAGCGTCGACTTGCCCGCGCCGTTCTCGCCCAGCAGACAATGCACGTCGCCGGGCATCAGGTCGAGCGAGACGCCTTCGAGCGCGGTGAACGTGCCGAAGCGCTTGCCGATGTCGTTGAGCGAGAGAATCGGCGCGGCGTCGGGCGATGGAGAAGGCAGCGCGCTCATCCTTCGGATACCTTGATTTTTCCGCTCAGGATGTCGTCCTCGATCTGCTTGAGCTTCGCGTCCATCGCAGGCGTCGACTTGCAGACGACCATGCCGGATGCCTTCGGTCCCATCGCGAGGCCGAACGCTTTGTAACCCGGCTGCCATTGCCCTTTCTCCAGTTGCTCGATCGCGTACTGCGCCTGATAGCCGACGCCGGTGATGCTGTACGCGATATACAGCGGATCGCTGCCGCACCGGTCCGTATAGCTGCCGATGATGTGCGTGTTCTTTTCCTTCGCGGCCTGTTCTAGCCCGCGCAAGCCGAGGTTGAGAATGTGATAGTGAACGTCGGCGCCCTGCGCGATCGCGGCGGCGGTCGCTTCGCGCGACTTCGCGACATTGTCGAAATCGCCGGTATAGCTTTCGAAGTACTTGATCTTCGGATTGACGTAGCGTGCGCCGTTGCCGAACTCCTTGCCCGCGTTGACGATCGACGGAATTTCCATGCCGCCGACATAGCTCACCGCGCCGTTCTTCGACAGCATCGCGGCCGCCGCGCCCGCGACGAACGCGATCTCGGCCTGCTTCACGTCATAGCCCGCGACGTTCGGCGGCATGTTCTCGCCCTTGTTGCCGCCGACGACGGCGAACTTCACGTTCGGAAAACGCTTCGCGATCTTGAGCACCGCCGCCTGCGTCTGTCCGCCGACACCGATCACGAGCTGGTTCTTCGTCGCGAGATTGGTGAGCGCCTGCTCCATGTCCGCGTAGTTGATGTTCTCGATGATCTGCGTCTTGAGCTTCGGCCCGAACTCCTTCTGGGCCGCGACGACGCCGTCGTAACCCGACTCCATCCAGCCCTTGTCGGTCTTCGAGCCGGGGATCAGCACGCCGACGCGCATCGCGTCATCGGCTGCGTGCGCATACGAGAGAAAGAACGCGGGCACGGCGAGCGCGACGACGCCCGACATCACCACGACGCGGGACACGAGACGGCGGCGCAGTTTTTCGCGCGAGGCTTGTTGCGGGCTGTGCATCACTGGCACTCCTTTTGCGTTGACTTTCGGTAAGTAGGTTATTCATGACTGAAATGCACATTGCAACTTCGATGCCAATGTGCGTTCGCCACGGTGAAGAACCGCTTGCCCGTGACGCGCGGACGGCCCGCGATTCACGTCGTCGCGCGCTGCGTTCGCAGCACTCGATTCGTCACCGATCCAACGCTTCGGAGAACCCGATGGACCACGCCTCGAACCCAAGCCCGGCAACGACCGGCGGCCCGCTCGGCGCATTCGCGCAGACGCGCTGGCACGCCACCGAAACGCTCGTCGACATGGCGGTGCAAGCGCCCGCGCCACGCATCGCGATGCTCGATTCCGAGCCGCAGAAAGTGCGCTTCGACATCGCGAGATCGGCGCTCGTCATCGTCGACATGCAGAACGACTTCTGCACCAAGGGCGGGTGGGTGGACCATATCGGGGGCGATTACGGTGCGGACCGCGCGCCGATTGCACCATTGCAGCGCCTCTTGCCGATCGCGCGACGCAACGGCATGCCGGTCGTCTGGGTGAACTGGGGAAACCGCCCCGACCTCGCGAACATGCCGCCCAACCAGTTGCATCTGTACAAGCCGAAGGGCACCGGCATCGGCCTCGGCGAAGCATTGCCGGAACATGGCGCGCGCGTGCTGGAGAAGGACTCGTGGGCGGCGGCGGTCGTCGATGAACTGAAGATCGAGCCGCAGGATATCCGCGTGGACAAGTACCGCATCAGCGGCTTCTGGGACACGCCGCTCGACAGCATCCTGCGCAACCTCGGCGCGCGCACGCTGTTCTTCGCGGGCGTGAACACCGATCAGTGCGTGATGCACACGCTCACGGACGCCAACTTTCTCGGCTATGGCTGCGTGATGCTGACCGACTGCTGCGCGACCTCGTCGCCGGCGTTCTGCACGGAGGCGAGCATCTGGAACGTGAAGAAGTGCTATGGCTTCGTCGCGGATTCGCTGCAACTCGCCGAAGCGTTGACCGGAGCCGCCGAATGAGCGCCTTCGTTCCGGGTCCGCGCCTCCGCGCAGACGCGACGGCGAGCGGAGCGCTCGATGGCCTGCGCTTCGCCGTGAAGGATCTGATCGACGTGGCCGGCGTCACGACGGGCGGCGGCAATCCCGACTGGCTCGCGACGCACGCGAGCGCCGAACGCCATGCGCCCTGCGTCGCGAAGCTGCTCGCTGCCGGTGCGCGTGTCGACGGCAAGACCATCACCGACGAACTCGCGTACAGCCTCGAAGGCGTGAACGTCCACTACGGCACGCCGCTGAATCCGCGCTGGCCGCATGCGTTGCCGGGCGGATCGTCGAGCGGATCGGCATCGGCGGTGGCGAGCGGCGAGGTGGATTTCGCGCTCGGCACCGACACCGGCGGCTCGGTGCGCGTGCCCGCCGCGTTTTGCGGCCTGTGGGGCATCCGCCCGACCCACGACGACGCCGCGCTCGAAGGCGTGCTGCGTTTCGCGCCGTGCTTCGATACAGTCGGCTGGTTCGCCCGCTCGGGCGAGATGCTCGCGCGCGTCGCCGGTGTATTGCTCGACGATGTGCCCGCTGTCGACGTGCCCGCATCGCTCGTGTCGTTCAAGGAGGCATTCGATGCGCGCGCCGCGAGCGAGCCGCACGATGCGCAGCGTTTGCGCGCACTGTCGCCGGCGCGGCATGAAACGGAGATCTTCGCGGGCGAGCAGGCTGCGTGGCTGCAGGTGTATCAGCAGTTGCAGGACGACGATATTCGCGCGTCGCTCGGCGCATGGATCGATGCGGCCACGCCGCGCTTCGGCGAAGACATCGCGGCGCGTTTCACGCGCATGAAATCGCTCGACGACGCTGAAGTCAGGCGATGCCGCGAGCTGCGCAAGACGCTCGCCGCGCGCATCGACGGCATCGTGAACGGCGCGCTCGTCGTGCTGCCGACGACGCCGCGCGCGTTGTTGAGCAAGGACGCATCGCCGGAATGCATCGGCGCGTTCTATCACGATGCGCTGACGATGAACAGCGTCGCCGCGTTCGCAGGCTTGCCGCAGGTCACCGTGCCTGTCGCGAGCGAACCCGCGGGGCCGCTCGCGCTTTCGTTCATCGGTCCGCGCAACAGCGACCGCGCCTTGATCGAATGTGCGCGCCAACTCTTTCCTTACCTATCGTGAGCGTGAACCTCATGCCTTCTTCCACCGACGACGCGCTCGATGCGTACGCCGACAGCGCGCTCGCGCTGCATTTTCCCGCGCTTTCCGGCGAGGCCGCCGCACGCGTGAAAGCACAGTTCGCCCGCATCGCGCAGCTCGCCGCGCCGGTGCTCGCCTACGGCGTCTACGCCGACGACGAACCCGCGCCGGTGTATCGCCCATGACAGTCCAACAACGTTTCGCGGATGGCGCGCTCGCCATCGCCCGCGCCTATGCCGACGGCGCCTTCAGCGCGCGCGAGCTGATCGAAGCGACGCTCGCGCGCATCGACCGGTTCGATGCGCACGTCAATGCCTTCACGACGATCACGCGCGAACGCGCGCTCGCCGAAGCGGATGCGCTCGATGCGCGACGCGCGCGCGGCGACGCATTGCCGCCGCTCGCGGGCGTGCCGTTCGCCGCGAAGAATCTGTTCGACATCGAGGGTCTCGCGACGATCGCGGGTTCGCGCGTGCTGGCCGATGCGCCGCCCGCCGCGAACGATGCCGCGCTCGTGAAGCGCCTCGCCGATCAGGGCGCGATAGTCGTCGGCGCGCTCAACATGGATGAGTTCGCCTACGGCTTCACGACCGAGAATCATCATGCGGGTCCGTGCCGCAACCCACACGATCTCGCGCGCTCGGCGGGCGGATCGTCGGGCGGCAGCGCCGCGGCGGTCGCGGCGGGCTTCGTGCCCGTCACGCTCGGCACCGACACGAACGGCTCCGTGCGCGTGCCGGCCTCGCTGTGCGGCGTGTTCGGCGTCAAGCCGACATATGGACGTCTGTCGCGACACGGCACCTATCCGTTCGTCGCGAGCCTGGATCACATGGGCGCGTTCGCGCGCAATGTCGACGATCTCGTCGCGGTCTACGACGCCCTGCAGTTCGCCGATCCGCGCGATCCGGCCTGCGCGCAGCGCATGTTCGAATCCGCGACGGCGCGGCATGGCGCATTGCGTGTCGCGCGTCTGGGCGGCTACTTCGACGAGCACGCGAACGACGAAGCGCGCGACGCATCGCACGCAGCGGCCGACGCGCTCGGCGCGACGCGGACGGTCGAATATCCCGACGCCGCGGCGGCGCGCGGCGCGGCGTTTCTCATCACGGCGGCCGAAGGCGGCCAGTTGCATATGGAAAGTTTGCGCACGCGTTATGACGAGCGCGAGCCCTTGTCGCGCGATCGTCTGATCGCGGGCGCGCTGCTGCCAGCCGCGTGGGTCGTGCAGGCGCAGCGCGTGCGCGCGGCGTTGCGGCGGCGCGTGCTCGCGTTGTTCGAACACTACGATGTGCTGATCGCGCCGGCGACGCCGATGGTCGCGCCGCATATCGGCGACGAGTTCATGGAGATCGACGGCGAGCGGCTGGCGGTGCGGCCCAATCTCGGCTTGCTGACACAGCCGGTGTCCTGTCTCGGCTTGCCGGTCGTCGCCGCGCCGATGCGCACGAGAAGCGGCTTGCCGATTGCCGTGCAGCTCATCGCGCCGCCGTGGCGCGAGGATCTGGCGTTCGAAGCGGCGCGCCGGCTCGAAGCGGCAGAGGTCGCGCATTGCCCGCCGCCGCCATCGTTCGATGCAGCGGCGATGTCGCAAGGAGCGCACGCATGATCGAGATCAATCGTCCGGATGTGCTCGCTGAAGTCGAAGCGGCCTTCGATGCCTACGAGCAGGCGCTCGTCAGCAATGACGTCGCCCGACTCGATACGCTCTTCCACGATGCGCCGCAGACGCTGCGTTATGGCGTGACGGAAAACCTCTACGGCTACGAGGCGATCCGCGCATTTCGCGCCGCGCGTCCCGGCAAAGGACTCGCGCGCACGGTGACGGCGCGCGTCGTGACGACGTATGGCGACGCGTTCGCCGTGACCAATATCGAGTTCCGGCGCGAAGGCGAGCCGCGCATCGGCAGGCAGAGTCAGACGTGGGTGAAGATGCCCGAGGGCTGGCGCGTCGTGAGTGCGCATGTGAGCTTGATGGATGGGTAGGGTCAGCCGTCAATCTCGATACGCAATGAGTCGAACTCGATTGCGATCTCCGCGCCGACTGTCGAATAAAGATAGACGGTGTGAATTGCTCGCCTTGTGTCGTGCGCCGATTTCGCGAGAAGAGTTTGCGCTTGCTGAAACGCTTCGCTATCGGGCTCGACGACTTCTATAGAGTTCACGATGTTCAGCACGCCACCCGGCTCGATCCCGAGCCGCGTGACGCCGCCAAACGTAAGCGTCGCAGTGACGCGCTCGTAATCGAACAGACCGAGGACAAGCGTGTCCGGAAGTCTGGGGTCGATCACGCCACGGAATGATCGCTTCCAGATACCAATCATGGAAATGGCCATGCGCAGATAGCTCGTTGGAAATCTCGTTCATGTGCCGCTCGTCAGGTCGCAGGGCCAACTTCGACGAACCGCATTTGCTCGAATTCGACGAGCACTACCCCCATTCAGGAAACGCCATGTCACCTCCTATCTCGACAGGACTGCTCATCCTATCGGCAGGCGAACTGGCTTTCGTGAGCGTGTCTCGATAAAAACGAACGCAGGAAAACGACGGTGTTTCCGCGCGCGCGGTCGCCTAGCCGGTTCATCCGCGAAAAACCCCTAGCGCTCAGGCATCACCGTTTCGCGCGCATCCATCGCCCTGGACCATTCCAGCAGCGCGGCCGCCGGCAAGGCCTCGGAGAACAGAAAGCCCTGAAGCTCGTCGCAGCCGATTCCGCGCAACGTATCCGCCTGATGCTCGCTTTCGACGCCCTCGGCCACCACGCGCAAGCCGAGCTCGTGTCCCAGATCGATGATCGCCTTGACGATCGCGAGATCCGCGGGCGCATCGAGCATGTCGTGCACGAACTTGCGGTCGATCTTCAGCCGGTCCAACGGGAAGCGGTTCAAGTAGCTCAGGCTCGAATAGCCGGTGCCGAAGTCATCGAGAGAGAGCTTCACGCCGAGCGCGCGAATCGCGCGAATCGCGGACACGTAACTTTCGGCGCTGTCCATCAGCACCGTTTCGGTGATCTCCAGTTCGAGGCAATGCGGCGGCACGCGATGCGTCGCCAGGCTGCGCGCGAGCGTGCCGATGAGTTGCGGGTCGCCGAGCTGGATCGCCGAGACATTGACGGACGCGGCGAGCGCGAGGCCGTCGTGCTCGCGCCAGGCGGCGACCTGCCGGCACGCTTCGTCGATCACCCACGCGCCAATGGAAATGATGAGCCGAGTCTCCTCCGCCACGGGGATGAACTGCGTCGGCATCACCTTGCCGAGCAGCGCGCTGTCCCAGCGCAACAGCCCTTCGACGCTCGTCAGCATGCCCGTGCGCGCATCGAGGCACGGCTGCCACGCGAGCCTCAGTTCGCGCCGCTCCACCGCCGTGCGCAGACACACTTCGAGCGAGAGCCGGTGCCGGGCGTGCTCCGCCATGTCCGCCGAGAAGAACTTGACGAGATTGCGCCCCGCGGCCTTCGCCTGATACATCGCCGCGTCGGCGTTCTGCATGAGCGTGTCGATGTCCGCGCCGTCATCGGGATAGAGCGCGACGCCCACGCTGCACGACACCTGCAAGGTCATGCCGGCGACGTCGTGGGGTTGCCGCAACAGCGCGACGAGACGTTGATCGATGGTGCGCATCACATCGCTCGCGTTGCTCACGTCGTTCAGGATCACGGTGAATTCGTCGCCGCCGAGACGGCTGACCGTGTCCTTGCTGCGCACCGCCTGAAGCAGACGCCGCGACACCGAGCGCAGCAGGCCGTCGCCGACATGGTGGCCGAGCGAATCGTTGATGTTCTTGAAGCGGTCGAGATCGATGAACAGCACGGCGACACGCTTGCCAGCGCGTTGCGCCTGCGCGATCGACACTTCGAGGCGCGTGCCGAACAACGCGCGGTTGGGCAGTTCCGTGAGCACGTCGTGCTCCGCGAGAAACTGGATGCGCGCCTCGCTCTTCTTGCGGTCGGTGATGTCGATCAGCGTGCAGATGTAATGCGACACGCTGCTGCGCTTGTCGCGCACGGTGCTGACCATGAGCCACGCGGGATAGCCGCCACCCTCGCGCCGCCGCACCTCCGCCTCGCCGTTCCATGTGCCGCTGCGCTCGATGCGATCGACGAGCCGCGCGACGATGCCGCGCTCGTCGCCTTGCGCATCCGCGACGATGAAGCCGGGCGTTTTGCCGACGACATCGTCGCTGCGAAAGCCCGTCGCGCGGTAGAAGGACGGATTGGCGGTGACGAGACGGGCGTCGGCATCGAGGATCACGATCGCTTCCGACGACGCTTCGAACACCCTGCCCCACAACTCCAGACGCTGCTCCATCAGCTTGATCTGGTTGATCGGCGTGAAGGCCGTGAGAATCGCATCGCGGCCCTGAAAGTCGAGGCGGCGCGCGGACAGCATCGCCCAGGTCGGCTGCGCGGTCGCTTTCCAGTGAACCTCGAATTCGTCGATGGCCTCGCGGTCGGACAACTGCTGGAAAAAGCGCGCACGCGTCGACGAATCCAGTCCGAAGGCCCACGGATCGGTCGCGCAGCCGTTGAGCCAGAAGAGGCCCGGCTGATTCGCATGCAGCACTTCATGGCCCGGGATCGCGGTGACGACCATCGGCACCGGCGTCGCCTCGACGAGCGCGTATTGCGCCGCCGATGCGCGCGTCGTGGCCGCGAGCTCCTTCTGCACGTCGCGTTCGTGATCGAGCTGAGCGAGCATCTCGTTGAAGCCGCGCACGAGTTGCCCGATCTCGTCCTGGCTGTGCCAGACCGCTCGCTGCGAGTGATCGCCCGTGCGCCGGACGAGGTCCATCACGCGCGCGAGCTTGCGCAACGGCGACGAGATCTGCTGCGCGACGCAATAGACCATCGCGAGAATGCCGCACAACAGGAAGAGCGCGGTGCCGAGATGCAGCCACATCCGCGAAAACAGCCCTTCGACACGCGCATGCAGCAGTTCGTCGAGATGCTCGCCCGTCAGGCCCCAGCTCACGCTCGCGCTGGCGACGAGCGCCTGTTGCGCCGTATCGACGACGGACAGCGCCGCGGCATCGGGCGCGCCCTCGCCATCCACGACGATGCGCGCGGCATGACGAAACGCCTCGACGGCCGTGCGCATGCGCGCCACCGAAGGCGCCAGCGACGTTTCCAGCTCGTGATTCGCCGCGCCCGCTTCCGAGAAATCGGAGCGCAAGCCCTGCATGACCGCATCGAGCTGACCTTCGAGCACGAGATAGCGCGTGCGCACTTCCTCGCGCGAGCGCGCCGTGCTGAGGCCCTCGTGCAGATGTCTGCCGATATCGTTGGCCGCATCGAGCAGGGCCGGATAGCGCAGGATCGACTGGGACATCGCGTAGTAGCTGTCGAGGTCGGGGTCGAGAATCAGGTTCGACTGGTTCCCGATGCGCGTGATGAGCTCGCGGCACACGTCGAGCGCGGCCGTCGTCGTGGCCGCATTCGGCCGCGTTTCGCGCGACAGCGCATCGAGCGCGTCGCGCAAGTCGCGATTGAGCGCGGCGCTCTTCATGTGCTCGCCGTATTGCGCTTCGTCCTTCGCAAGACCGGCGATGGTCGCCTGCCAGTTCTCGCGCGACCGATGCTGCCCCGCTCCCGCGAGCGCGACATCGATCAGCGCGTTCTTCACGCCATGCACATACGCGTTGCCGACGATCTCCTTGTTCGAGAAGTCGATGGCGAGATATTTCTCGTGAATCAGGATGCCGCTGATATAGATCACCGCGCTCAGATCGAGCAGGTAGATGAGCAGCAACTTGTGGCCGACTCTCAGCCGCGCGAGCAGCCCGAAAAAGATGTTGCGCTTCATGAACCGTATTCCTCCGCCCGAGACACGGTCCTCGCGCCGATGCATGACGCGGCGCGACCGGCGGCCGGATCGAAGGTGACGCACCAGGAAGGTCCCATGCATGGTCGGCGCGCCGGCTGAAGGTCGAGCCGGACCGATATGCCGTGCTAACGGCCAGCCTTTATGCAACTTTAGTTTTCGATTGATTTTCCCTATTTGAGTGCTTGATTGCTCGTTCGCGGTGCGCGAGCGGCGACGCCATGCACCAGCGGATCGCGCATTCGACGGCGCGCGCCGGGCTCAGAACTCCCGCAAGGTCAGCTCGACGTGCTTCAGCCTGCGCACGATGCGTTCGACGAATTCGCCCGTCACGTGCGGCAATGCGCGCTGATTCGGAATGATGATGCCGACGGTCAGCTCGTTGACGTTCTCGTCGTCGATCGGCCGCCACACGACATCGCCGCGCGACAGTTCGTCGAGGAACGCGAGCTTCGAAAAGAACGAGATGCCGCGCCCCGACGCGATCAGGCGCTTGAGCAGCGTCGTCGAGTTGCAGGTCACGCTCGGTTGCAGCAATTCCCAGAACGCCGGGAAGTCGGTGCTCGTGACGCCCTGAATCGGCGAGCGGCCTTCGAGGCGCAGAAACGCGTGATGCTGGCACTCGTCGAACGTGATGCGCTCCTTCTTCGCGAGCGGATGCGACGACGCCATCACGACGCCAGGCGGCAACGGCACTTCGGTCACGACATCGAGCCCGGCGGGCAGCTTCGTGATGTAGGTGATGCCGACGTCGTACTCGCCGCTCAGCACGCGCGGCGGGACGTCGTGCGGCGGCACGGCGGCGATCGAGTACGTGACCGCCGGATAGGCGTCCGAAAACTCCTCGACCGTCGCGGGCAGGAAATCGACGAACAGCGAATCCATCGCCACCACGGAGACGTGGCCCTTGCGCTCGCCCTTCAGCTCGTCGAGCTCGCTGCGCATCAGGTGGAAGTCGTTCAGCGTGCCGCGAATGTGCTGCAAGACGCGCTCGCCGGCGGCATTCAGGCGGATGCCGTTGGGCAGGCGGTCGAACAGCTCGGTGCCCATCTCGGATTCGAGCTTGAGTATCTGCCGGTTCACCGCGCTCGACGCGACATAGAGATTCTGCGCGGCCTTGCGGATCGATCCGCACCGCGCGACCTCGACGAAATACCTCAAAACGTTCGCGTGCATCGCCCGCCCTCAGTCGATCACCCGCACCGGCCACGACGCGACCACGGGATGATCGAAGGCTACCTTGCCGACGTCCGACGCGCCACCCGGCGAGCCGAGCGCGCTCACCTCCGCGCCGAAGAACGCGCGATTCACCGCCGCGAACGCCGCTTGCGCATGCGGCAGCTCCTCTTCGTGATAGATCGCCTCGGTCGGGCACACCGACACGCACACGCCGCAGTTGATGCATTCCTCCGGATGAATATAAAGCGTGCGCCCGCCTTCGTAGATGCAATCAACCGGACAGCACTGCACGCAGGCGCCGTCCTTCACATCGATGCAGGGCGACCCGATCACGTAGGCCATCAGCGTCCCCTCCAGTGCGGCTTGCGCTTTTCCTGGAAGGCGCGCACGCCTTCGTGCGCGTCCTCGGATTGCAGCGCGCTGACGAGCGCGGGCAGCCGCAGCGCCTGCGCCTCGCTCGCGGACAGCGTCGCGGTGCGCCGCACGACCTGCTTGATCGCCTGCACCGAGAGCGGCGCGCACGCCAGCACGCCTTCGACCCAGCGCTCGACGGCCGCGTCCAGCCCGGCGCGCGGCACGACCTCGTTGACGAGGCCCATCGCGAGCGCTTCGGTTGCGGTGACGCGGCGGCCGGTCATGAGCATCGCCATCGCCTGCCGGTATGGAATCTGCCGCTGCAGCAGCGTCATGCCGCCATCGAGCGGCATGCGGCCGACGAGCGCTTCGGGCAGACCGAAGCTCGCGTCCTCGCACGCGATCACGAGATCGCAGCCGAGCACCATCTCGAAGCCGCCGCCGAGCGCGTAGCCGTTGACGCGGGCGATCACCGGCACGTTCAGCGTCTCGCGCAGCGCGATGCCGCCGAAGCCGCCGGGACGCGGCGCGGCCCAGTATTCGAGGCCGCTCATCGACGGATTCTTCAGATCGGCGCCGACGCAGAACGCGCGCTCGCCCTCGCCCGTCAGAACGACGACGCGCACGTCGCGATTCTGTTCGAGCTCGGCCCAGATGCGCTGCAGTTCGGCTTCGGTTTGCAGATCGACCGCATTGAGCGCTTCGGGCCGCGCGAGCGTGACCGTGGCGACGTGCCGATCGATGACGAGGCGCACGCTCATACGGCCTCCGTGGTCGTCACGCCGCGCAGTTGCTCGAGCACTTCGGCGGTGTGCTGACCGAGGCGCGGCGGCGCGCGGCGCAGCGCGACCGGCGCGTTCGACAGCTCGATCGGGCTGCCGATCAGGCGCACCGGCTGCCCTTCTCCGTCGCCCTCCAGCACGAGCCGGTTGTGCAGCGTCTGCGGATCGACGAGCGCCTCGCGCAGATCGCGCACCGGCGCGCACAGCAGATCCTGTTCTTCGAGCCGCGCGAGCCAGTACTCGCGGCTGTTGCTCGCGAAGCGCTCGCGGAAGGTGCGCTGCAGCTCGGCCTTGTGCGCGAACTGCTGGTTCAGGTTGCAGAAGCGCGGATCCGTCGACATGTCCTCGATCTGCAAGGCCGCGCAGATGTCGCGCAGCGGGTTCGCCTTGAATGCGCCGACCAGCACGAGCGGGCCGGTCGTCGTGTCGAATACGCCGGAGAGCGGCATCGCGGCCCAGTTCACTTCGGAGTCGGCCATCATGATCATCGCGGCTTCCTGCATCTGCATCGCGAGCATCGAGTTGTAGAGCGACACGTTGACCTTCTGGCCCTCGCCCGTCCGTTCGCGATGCAGGAGCGCGAGCAGGATGCCCTGCACCATGTGCATGCCCGCCGAGTAATCCGCCAGCGCAGTCGGATAGACCGAGACCGGCAGCGACTCGTCGGCGCGGCGCGCCATCACGCCGGTCATCGCCTGCGCGAGCACGTCCTGTCCGCCCTTGTGCGCATACGGGCCGGTCTCGCCGAAGCCCGTGCCGACCGCATAGACGATGCGCGGATTGAGCGCGCGGCAATCGTCGTAGCCGAGCCCGAGCCGATCCATCACGCCCGCGCGGAAGTTGCTCACGACGACATCGGCCTGCGCGATCAGCGCCTTCAGCGCCTCCATCTGCGATGCATCGCGCAGATCGAGCGCGACGCTGCGCTTGTTGCGATTCAGGCTGCAGAAGATCGGGTTGTCCGCGCCCGCGACCGGTTCGAACGTCGAGCGGCTCAGATCGCCCGCGCCGTGCCGCTCGACCTTGACGACATCCGCGCCGTAGTCGGCGAGCATCTGCGTGCAGACGGGGCCCATCATCACCTGCGTGAGGTCGATCACGCGCACGCCCGCCAGGGGCATATTGGCTTGCTTCATCGTTTTCTCCGCGTGACTCATGCTGCTTCCCTCGCATCGATGTGCACGGCGAGCGGCGGAACGTCCGCGTTGCGTCCGCTCTGGTCGCCCGGGTCCGCGCCCTGCGCGCGCAGCGTCTTCTGCAGCGCGGGCACGTCGACATCGCGCACTGTCACGCCCGCGTTCAGCGCGAGCGCCGCCGCGACGCCCGCCGCCTCGCCCATCGCCATGCAGGGCGGAATTTCGCGCGACATCTTCTGCGCCTGCGAGGTGGCCGAGTAATGACGGCCCGCGACGAGCAGATTGTCGATCTCCTTCGGCAGCAGCACCCGATACGGCATGTAGTAGTCGCGGCCGCGCGCGATGCTGTCGGCAAAGCGCGTGCGCTGCGCGAGGTCTTCCTTCGTCATCACGTATTCGCCTTGCAGCAGGCGCGTCTGACGCACGCCGGTCTGCGGCGCGACATCGATCACGTAGCAGTTCTCGAAGCCCGGCAGCTTCTCGCGCGCGAACTCCACGACCGCGTGAATGTGCTTGCGGCCCTGCATTTCCGCGCGCGTGAGGTCTTCGGGCTTGAGGCCGTCGAGACCGGCCATGTGCGGACAGTTGCACCACACGACGCCCGGCAGCGGCGTCTTGAGCCACCAGTAGCCCCACGAGCCGCCGAGAATCCGCTTGATCTGGCGATCGAGGACCGCGAAAGCTTCCGGCTCCTGCTCCTCGAAGCGCTCGGCCGCCTCCGTGTCGACGCCGCCCAGGCGGAACACCGTCGTCGTGATGTAGCTGCCGCCGACATGCGGCACGCCCGCCGACGCCGCGACATCGAGATCGCCGGTCGCGTCGATGACGACATCGGCGAGAATCGCTTCGCGCCCGCTCTTGGTCTCGCAGATCACGCCCTTGACCTTGCCGTCCTCGACCAGCGTGCGCGAGAACCACGAATGCAGCCGCAGTTCGATGCCGAGCGCTTCGACCATTTCGAGCGCGACGCGCTTCATCGCGTCGGGATCGAAGGCCGCCGCGAAGCAGACCGGGTGCGGGTTCTTCTGGCTATGGAAGTCGAAGGTGCCCCAGCGCCCCCATTTGCGATACGCAGCCGGGTCCTCGCCCCATTCGTCCGCGCGCGGAAAGTACGCGAGCTTGCGCGCCGCCATCCGTTCGATGAAGGTCATGCAGGTCCCGCGCACCGAGATCTCGTGCAGATGGTTGTCCCACATGTCGTCGAGCACCAGCACCATGCCGCCCGACGCGAGACCGCCGAGATGGTTGTAGCGTTCGAGCAGGATCACCTGTGCGCCGTTGCGCGCCGCCGCGAGCGCCGCCGACAGTCCCGCCGGGCCGCCGCCGACCACGACGACATTGGCTTGCGCAGCCACGCGCACGTCGCGTGCGGGTTCCTGAATCCAGTCGCTGATCATGTTCATTTCGTCTCCTGTCTGTGATGGATCGTGTCGCGTGCGTTCAGCGGGCGCCTTCCGGCTGCCACTTCACGAGCCAGCGCTCGAGCACCGCGATCACGAGGAAAAAGCAGCCCGAGAGCACGGCGCTCATGATGATCGCCGTGTAGAGCAGCGCCGAGTCGAAGGCATAGGTGGCCTGGATGATCATTGCGCCGATGCCTTCGGTCGCGCCGATCCACTCGCCCACCACCGCGCCGATCACCGACATCGACGCCGCGATGCGCAGCGCGGAAAAGAGATACGGCAGCGAGGCATAGAGGCGCAGCTTGAAGAAGATCTCGCGGCGGCTCGCCGAGAGCACGTGCATCAGTTCCATCGCCTGCGGGTTGACCGCTTCGAGACCGCGCACCATGTTCACGAGCGTCGGAAAGAAGCAGACGATGGCCGCGATCGTGATCTTCGGCTCCAGTCCGTTGCCCATGATGAGCACGAGGATCGGCGCCTTCGCGACCACCGGAATCGAGTTGATCATCACCGCGACCGGATAGAAGATGTCCTGCAGCGTCTTGTTGTGCACGAAGATCGTCGCGAGCACGATGGCCGCGAAGTTGCCGAGCAGAAAGCCGAGCGAGGCTTCGACGGCGGTCGGCACGAGGTTCTGCAGCAGGACGTCGCTCTTCGCGAAGAGCGTCTCGAACACGAGCGCGGGCGACGGCGCGATGAACGGCTTCACATGAAAGCCCGCGACGATCGCCCACCACGCGAACACGAGACTCGCGACGCCGAGCGCCGGCAGCATGCGTGCGCGCCACATCTGCTGGCGACGCCGCGCGCGCCACGCCTGCGACTCCTCGTCCGGCATGGCGGCCGGCACGTTCAGGTTCATTTCGGACGTAGCCATCAGCAAGTCTCCAGTACGCGCCGCAGGTGCGCGGTCAGTTCGACGAATTCGCGCGTCTCGCGAATATCGAGCGTGCGGTCCTCGGGCAAGTCCACCGGCACGATCTCCTTCACGCGGCCCGGATTCGCGGCGAGCATCAGCACGCGCTGGCCGAGGAACGCGGCTTCATAGATGCTGTGCGTGACGAAGAGCGTCGTGAGGCCCAGTTCCTTCCACACGCGGCGCAGCTCTTCGTTGAGGCGGTCGCGCGTGATTTCATCGAGTGCGCCGAAGGGCTCGTCCATCAGCAGCACCTTCGGGTCGCAGACGAGCGCGCGAGCGATCGCCACGCGCTGGCGCATGCCGCCCGACATCTCGTGCGGATACGCGTCCTCGCGTCCCTTCAGGCCGACGAGTTCCAGCAGCTCGCGCGGCGTCGCCCGTCCGGCGCGCGCCTTGCCTTGCGCGACTTCGAGCGGCAGCGCGACGTTTTCGATCGCCGTGCGCCACGGCAGGAGCGCCGCGTCCTGAAACACGAAGCCGATGTCGCGCCGCTCGCGCGCGGCCTGAGGCGCCGAGCCGAGCACGCTGATGCTGCCGCGGCTCGGCTTCACGAGATCGGCGACGACGCGCAGGAAGGTCGACTTGCCGCAGCCCGAGGGCCCGAGCAGAGTGAGGAACTCGCCTGCCGCGATATCGAGGCTCAGGCCTTCGATCGCGGTGACGCTGCGGCGGTCGGTGAAGAAGCGCACGTTGATGTCGCGGCAACTGACCGCGCAATCGACGTCTTGCGGCAACGCGAAGTGCGAGCTGGCCCGCTCCGCGCGCGGCGGATTCAAAGTTGCGGCATGCATGGGTCACACCTTCAGGCGAGAGGATTGAGTGGCCTTGAGGACGTCCATCGTCATGACGTCGTCGACTTTCGGCTGCGCGGCGCGGAACTGCCCGAGCTGGCCGTACATCGCGATCTGCTCTTCCCAGACGTGCGGGTCCATCGCGCCCCAGCCCTGGGTCTGCGTCGTCTGGTTGAATGCGTAGCTCATCAGCGAATCGATCGCGACGCGTTCGTCCGCGCGATTCAGGTTCGGATAGTCCTTCACCAGGAGATCGACGGCCTGATCGCGATTCTGGTTCGCATACATCCAGCCGCGCGCGGTGGCGCGCAAAAAGCCCTGCACGGTTTCGGGATGGTCTTTCAGCGTCGCCGTCGTCGCGTAGTACGGCAGCGCGTAGAGGCGCACGCCGGTGTCCCACAGACGCAGATCGACGCGGTCCGCACCGAGCGCCTTCAACGCCGACGTGTTGGTCTGCCAGCCGGTGACGGCATCGACCTGTCCGGCGACGAGCGGCATCATGTCCGCGCCGATCGGCACGATCTTCACCTGATTCTCGGGAATCTTGTTTTTGGCGAGCAGCGCGCGCAGCAGCACCATGCCGGTCGACTGAATGCCGATGCGCTTGCCGATCATGTCCTGCGCCGTGCGGATCGGTGCCTTCTTCAGCGAGAAGAACGTGTACGGATGCTGCTGCAGCCCGACCGCGATGCACTTGATCGGCAAGCCCTCCGAAACGGCCAGCATGATCGACGGGCTCGATGAAATCTCGCCCGTCTGAAAGCGCCCCGACGCGACAATCGCAACGCCGTCGATATTCGGGCCGCCCGGCTGGATATGAAAGTCGATGCCCTCCTGCTCGTAATAGCCGAGGCGCTTCGCCACCACCTCGCCGACCTGATTTCCGCCCGGCACCCAGCCGAGCTGCATGTTGACGGTCGTGAGACCGCCCGCGAACGCGCGCACCGACAGCAGGCCGCCGCCCGTCGCCAGCGCACCGGCGCCGAGCGCACGCAGCACGCGCCGCCGTCCCGCGTTTTCGATCATTGCCATCTTCGTCTCCGGTGTCTCGTGCATGAGAAAAAGCCCTCTGATGCGTGTCTTTCGTCTGATGGGTGATGCCGATGGAACCCATTGTCAGCAGCCAAAAGTGTCCCCGCATAGCATCATTTTTTGCGATGAGTGATGCCGAAATTAGCTCGGGGTGGGTTAACCCGGCGATGTGACACGCCAAAAAGGCGTACGCAATGTGTGCGGGCGCGGGCTTCGCGTGCGCTAAAAATTCGCTCGCTGGTGGCCAAATTCGGTGCTATCCGGCGTGTTTTTTGTTCCGCAAGAATTTGTCGCAACCGGGGCGAATCGCATCGGTCGATACATCCCGCGCGTCGGGCAGGACACTTTCAGAGCCGGACCGGGAGGCCAGCCGGTTTGCTTCGGCATCCTGATCGATTGCGACATCCCGTTCAAACTCAAATGACAGGAAAACCATGAAACGACGTTTGTTGATCCTCGCCGCGAGCGCGCTGTGCATAGAGAGCGCGTTCGCCCAGAGCAGCGTGACGCTTTATGGACTGGTTTCGACGGGCATCGTCTATGCGAACAATCAGCGCGGCGCGGACAAGCAGGGGCATTCGACCTGGCAATTCGCGAGCGGCCCGATGCAGACGCCGCGCTGGGGCATGAAAGGCGCCGAAGACCTGGGCGGCGGCGTCAAGGCGATCTTCACGCTGGAAAGCGGCTACAACATCGGCAACGGCACGATGTCGCAGGGCGGGCGCGAGTTCGGGCGGCAGGCGTTCGTCGGGTTGTCGTCGAATACGCTCGGCACGGTCACGTTCGGGCGTCAGTACGACGAGGCGGTGACGCTCTGCGTGTTCGAATCGGCATGCCAGTTCGCGGCCTACGGCGCGCATATCGGCGACAGCGACAACGTCTTCGATACCTTTCGCATCAACAACGCGGTTCAGTACAAGACCATCGACTACGGCGGCTTTCAGGCGGAAGCGCTATATGGCTTCTCGAACAAGGCAGGCGGTTTCTCCGACAACAACGCGTACAGCGCGGCGGCGCAGTACCGCAGAGGCCCGCTCACGCTCGGCGCGGCATTCCTGCTCGTCAACGATCCGAACGACGCGAACAACCCGAACGGCGCGGTGGTCGGCGACTACGGCTTCACGTCGCCCTTCGTGACCAATCCCGCGACGGGCGCGGGCGTGCGCCGGCAGATGATGTACGGCGCGGGCGGCGCCTATGCGTTCGGCACGGCGAGCGCATCGTTTCTCTATACGAACGCACGCTTCGATTACCTCGACGAATCGAGACTGACGCTGCAGAACTTCGAAGTCTCGCTGACGGATTACGTGATGCCCGACTTGCTGCTCGGCGCGGCGTATATCTACACGACGGGCCAGTACCATCCGCAGGATGCGACGCCCGCGTGGCATCAGGTGAATGCGGGGCTCAACTACTTCCTGAGCAAGCGCACCGACCTGTTCCTCGTCGGCATCTATCAGCATGCCGCGAAGGACGCCCCGTATGCGCAGATTTACAGCCTGTCGCCATCGACGACGAAGACGCAAGTCTCCGCGGTCGTCGGCATGAGGCACCGGTGGTAGCGCCGCCGGCGCATCGCGTCAGCGCTTCGCGTTGAGCCTGCGCCACAAGGTCGTCTTGCTGATGCCGAGCGCCTTGCAGACGGCGTCGCGGTCTCCGCCGAACGCCGCGAGCGACGCGCGAACCTGATCGGCTTCCACCGAGCGGCTCAGGTCGCGCAGCGACAGATCCCCGTTCGCGTCGGAATCGACTTCGAACAACTCGGGCGCGATCGCTTCCAGTTCATCGATGGTCAGCGCGACGGGCGCGTCCATGTCCGATATCTCCACCGCGATGCGCTCGACGATATTCTGCAACTCGCGCACATTGCCGGGCCACGGATATCGGCTCAGCGCCGGCCGGAGCGGCGCAAGCACGCGCGCCGCCGCTTCGCCGCCGGGCACGCGCAGCGCGAGCGCCTTGTCGCGCGTCGCGGCCTGCATCAGCAGCGCCGTCGCGAGAGGCAGGATGTCGCTCGCGCGCGCCCGCAACGGCGGCAACGCGACGCTCAGTATATTGATGCGATAGAAGAGATCGGCGCGAAACGATCCGTCGGCGACGCCTTCGGCGAGTGTGCGATGCGTCGCCGCGATCACGCGGATGTCGACGCGCGTCGGCTCCGTCGAGCCGAGACGGATGACTTCTCTTTCTTGCAGCACGCGCAAGAGGCGGCTTTGCAGCGACGGCGGCATCTCGCCGATTTCATCCAGGAACAAGGTGCCGCGATGCGCCGCCTCGATCAGGCCCGCCTTGCCGCCCTTGCGCGCGCCGGTGAAGGCGCCCTCTTCGTAGCCGAAGAGTTCGCTTTCCAGCAGCGCCTCGGGAAACGCGCCGCAGTTCATCGCGACGAACGGAAAGTCCTTGCGGCGGCTCAGGCGATGCATGCTTTGCGCGACCATTTCCTTGCCCGTGCCGCTTTCGCCGAGGATCAGCACGGTGGCGTCGGATTTCGCATAACGGCGCACGAGCGAGCGCACCCGTTCGATCGCTTCCGACTCGCCGATCACATCCTCCAGCCGATAACGCGCGACGAATTCCTGCGCGCCCTGCCGCGAGCGCAAGGTCCGGTCGAGCCGCTCGACCGCGCGCGATTCCTGGAACGTGAAGATCGTGCCGCCCGACACGCCGTCGCTCGCGAGCGGTCCGCGATGTATGGCGTAGCTCACGCCGCGCACGGCGCCGAACACGTCGCCGTCGGCGGCGGGCAGCACGCCATCGAGCTCGGGCGCGACCTCGAGCAGCGCCTGGCCGACGGCGCGCGATGCGTCCGCGATGCCGAGCGCCGTGGCCAGCCGGCGATTGATCGCTTCGATGCGCCCGAGCGCATCGACCGCGACGACGCCATCGCGCAAATGCTGCAGCAGGTTGTCGAGGCGATTACGCCGCGCGACTTCCCGGCGCATCGCCTGCGCGACTTCGAGCGCGGTCTCGAACGCGCCGACCACCGACGTGCGCGAATACAGGAACACCGCGCTCATGCCCGCATCCGCCGCGAGATCCGCGACGAGGCCGGGGCCGACCACGACATCGACGCCGCGATCGCGCAGATCCAGCACGAGGTTTTCCGCATCCTGCGCCGAGCGATACGACTCGCAGATCACGTCGATGCCGTAGGCCGCGAGAAACCGGCGTATTTCCGCGGGCGTGTCGCCGTGCGTGACGAGCGCGACGCTCGCGCCCTCGCGCCGCGCCTTGGTGAGCGCATGCATGACGTCGAAGCCGGTCGGGCTGATGACGACGACCGGCACCGACACGCGGCTCTTGAGATAGGCGCCGTTGGAGCCGCCCGCCACGACGACGTCCGGCCGGCCGTCGCGCGCGGACTCGATGCGGCTCGCGGCGTCCTCGTAGCCTAGCGGGACGACGTCGAGTTCGGCGCGGTCCGCATAAGCGCCGGCGAGATCGATGAACAAGTCTCTGAGCCGGCTGATGCCGACGGCCCAGATGCGCGGGCGGGACGCTGTTTCCGTTTGCATGGTCGTCTACCGTGGATGACACAGTGAAGCGCTTTCCAGTATGCAACACGCGTTTCAGGTTCGAAATATGAAATTTCAGGTGTGAAAAGCACGATGGTTAACTTCAATCTATTTATCTATAAAAATCAATATGTTATAAATTTTCTGCAAACTGGCAAGGTAGTTGCTTACTAAGGCGGACTTTCTCAGGAGACAAACGTGAGTAACGAAATCCAGTCCGCACAGACCGCAGGGGCGCGGTTCCGACAGGCTGTCCGGGAGGAATCCCCGCTGCAGGTCGTCGGCGCGATCACCGCCTACGCCGCGAAGATGGCCGAAGCCGTCGGTTTCAAGGCGCTCTATCTGTCGGGCGGCGGCGTGGCCGCGAATTCGCTCGGCATGCCGGACCTCGGCATCAGCACGATGGAAGACGTGCTGATCGACGCGCGCCGCATCACCGACGCGTCCTCCCTGCCGCTGATGGTCGATATCGACACCGGCTGGGGCGGCGCATTCAACATCGCGCGCACGGTCCGCTCGTTCATCAAGGCGGGCGTGGCGGCCGTGCACATGGAAGACCAGGTCGGCCAGAAGCGCTGCGGGCATCGGCCGGGCAAGGAAGTCGTGTCGACCGGCGAAATGGTCGATCGCGTGAAGGCCGCCGTCGATGCGCGCACCGACGAATCGTTCGTCATCATGGCGCGCACGGACGCGGCCGCCGCCGAAGGCATCGACGCGGCGATCGAGCGCGCGGTCGCGTATGTCGAAGCGGGCGCGGACATGATCTTTCCGGAAGCGATGAAATCGCTCGACGACTACCGCCGCTTCAAGGCCGCGGTGCGCGTGCCGATCCTCGCGAATCTGACCGAGTTCGGCTCGACGCCCCTCTTCACCGTCGACGAACTGAAGGACGCGAACGTCGACATCGCGCTGTATTGCTGCGGCGCGTATCGCGCGATGAACGCAGCGGCGCTCAACTTCTACGAGACCGTGAAGCGCGACGGCACGCAAAAGGCCGCCGTCGAAACCATGCAGTCCCGCGCCGATCTGTACAAATACCTCGGCTATCACGCCTACGAAGACAAGCTCGATCAGCTTTTTGCAGCACAGAAATAACTTTTGAAGGAGACGAATCGATGAGCGAAGCAGACAACAGCACCGCATCCGGCACGTTCAAGCCGAAGAAATCCGTTGCGCTGTCGGGCGTGACGGCAGGCAATACCGCGCTGTGCACGGTCGGCAAGACCGGCAACGACCTGCACTATCGCGGCTACGACATCCTCGATGTCGCGACCACCAGTGAGTTCGAAGAAATCGCGCATCTGCTCGTGCACGGCAAGCTGCCGAATGCCGCCGAACTGAAGGCCTACAAGACCAAGCTGAAGGCGCTGCGCGGATTGCCCGCGAACCTGAAGGCCGCCCTG